>NZ_AP014569.1:966562-1288750 GCF_000828915.1 Serpentinimonas maccroryi | reverse complement strand
TCGAGGAAGCGCTCGCTGTCGCGGCGCAGCAGGCGCTTGCCGACGGGGCAGTCGTCGGTGTGCACCACCAAGCCGTCGCCCTTGCCCAGATAGCCGACGATGCGGTCGCCCGGAATCGGCAGGCAACAGTCGGCGTATTGCACCGAGGCGCCTTCGCTGCCGTCGAGCGAGACCACGCCTTGGCTGGCTTGGTCGGCGGCGGCGATGCCGTAGCGCTCTTGGCTGATCAGCAGCACGTCGGGCTTGTGGCCGATCTCGCCCAGCAGCGCAGCCAGTTTTTTGGCCACCATGCCAGCGATGCGCTTGCCCAGACCAAGGTCGGTGAGCAGTTCGCGCCGGTTGCGGTTGCCGGCAAAGCGCAGCAGTTTGTCCCACGCCGCTTGGTGCGCTTCGTCGGCGTCGTCGGGCAAGCCGATGAAACCCTCGGCGCGCAGCGCCTGCAGCAGCAAGCGCTCGCCCAGTGCGTGCGATTCTTCGAGCGCCAGCGTTTTGAGGTGGTTGCGGATTTTGGAGCGCGCGCGCCCGGTTTTGACGAATCCGAGCCAAGCCGGGTTGGGTTGCGCGTGCGGCGAGGTGAGGATTTCGACCACGTCGCCGTTTTTGAGCCGGGTGCTCAAGGGCACCTGCTCGCCGTTGACCTTGGCCCCGATGGCGCGGCTGCCGACATCGGAGTGGATGGTGTAGGCAAAATCCACCACCGTGGCGCCGTGCGCCAGCGTGAGGATGCGGCTCTTGGGCGTGAACACATAGACCGAATCCGGAAACAGGTCGATCTTGATGTGGTCCAAAAATTCGGCCGCGTCGTGCGTCAGGTGCTGGATGTCGAGCAGCGATTGCAGCCACTGCGCATCGGGCTCGATGGCGGCCTGGGCGTCGGGCGCGCTCGATTTGTAGAGCCAGTGCGCGGCCACGCCGGATTCGGCCACCACGTCCATCGCCGGGGTGCGCAACTGGAATTCGATGTTGGCGCCCAATGGCCCGACCAGCGTGGTGTGCAGCGACTGGTAGCCGTTCATCTTGGCGATGGCGATGTAGTCGCGGAACTTGCCCGGCAGCGGTTTGTAGATCTGGTGCAGGATGCCCAGCGCCCGGTAGCAATCCAGCAGCTCGGGCAGGATGACGCGAAAACCGTACAGGTCGGTGACTTGGGCAAAGGACAGGTGCTTGCTGTCCATTTTGTTGTAGATCGAGTAGAGCGTTTTTTCACGCCCGACAATGCGCGCCTCGAGGCCGTGGCGCAAAAACGCGCCCTCGATCTCGCCGCGCACCTTGGCCACGAGGTCTTTGCGGCGGGTTCGCGATTTGTCCAGCGCTTTGGAGAGCGCCTGATAGCGCCAAGGGTGCAGGTGCCTGAAGGCGAGGTCTTGCAGTTCGCGGTAGTTGTTGTTCAGGCCCAGCCGGTGCGCGATGGGGGCGTAGATTTCGAGCGTTTCGGCGCTGATGCGGCCCCATTTGCGCCGCGGCATGTCGCCCAGGGTGCGCATGTTGTGGGTGCGGTCGGCCAGCTTGATGAGGATCACGCGCACGTCGCGCGCCATCGCCAGCAGCATTTTGCGAAAAGATTCGGCTTGGTTTTGCTCGCGGCTGTCGAATTCGAGCTTGTCGAGCTTGGTCAGGCCGTCAACCAGATCGGCCACTTGGGGGCCAAAGGCTTGCACCAGATCGTCTTTGGTGCAGCCGCAGTCTTCGAGCACGTCGTGCATCAGCGCCGCGCACAGGGCTTGGGCATCGAGTTTCCATTCGGTGCACTGCAGCGCCACGGCGATCGGGTGCGTGACGTAGGGGTCGCCGTTGTTGCGCAACTGCCCGGCGTGGGCTTGGTCGGCAAAGCGAAAGGCCTGCCGCACTTGTTCGATTTCGGCGGCGCTGAGGTAATCCAAAGCCGCCTCGAGCGCGGAAAAGCGGGCCGCAACCAAGGCCTGCGGTGCGGCCGAGGCGCCGGTTTCGGTGGTGGCGATGGCTTGCTCGCTCATGATCCCGCTACTTTAGCCGCTTTGGCTTGGGCTTGCATGACGGACGCCACTATAGTCCCGGCGCTCGCGTGGCCGAGCGGCCCCATGCTGGGCTGGGTGCCGGGCTGGGTACGAGGTTCGGTACCGGATTCAGGAGGGTACTTTTTTGAGCATTTCCAGCCCGATTTTGCCGTCGGCAATTTCGCGCAGGGCGGTCACCACCGCTTTGTTTTTGCTCTCGACCTTGGGGGTGTGGCCCTGGTTGAGCATGCGCGCCCGGTAGGTGGCGGCCAACACGAGCTGAAAGCGGTTGGGGATTTTTTCCAGACAATCTTCGACGGTGATGCGGGCCATGGGGTGCGTATTGAAGTGAATGGACGGGGCTTGAGCGCTTAGATTTGCAGGGCCGCGAAGATCGCGGCGCGCTGGCGACGCTGGGTGGCCACACGCAAGCGCTGAGCCTGGGCGATCGTCTGCAGATCGAGCAAGGCGCGCTCAAAAGAATCGTTGATTATAACGAAGTCGAAGCGATCGACTTGCGCCACCTCGGCCACCGCATTGCGCAGCCGCAGTTCGATCACCTCGGCGCTGTCTTCGGCACGCCGCTGCAGGCGCTGGCGCAGCTCGTCCCAGCTCGGGGGCAGGACAAAGATCAGGGCCGCATGGGGGAACTGCTGCTTGATCTGCAGCGCGCCTTGGTAGTCGATCTCCAGCACCAGGTCGGCGCCGCTGCGCAGCGCGTCGGCCAGCGCCTGGCGCGAGGTGCCGTAGCGCTGGCCGTGCACGTGCGCCCACTCCACAAAAGCGCCCTCGGCCAGCAACTGGTCAAAGGTCGAGGCGCTCACGAAGTGGTACTCGCGCCCATCGCGCTCCTGTCCGCGCGGCGCCCGGGTGGTGTGCGAGACCGACAGCGCCAGTTGCGCGTCGGCTTGGCGCCAGGCCTTGACCAAGCTCGATTTGCCGGTGCCGCTGGCGGCACAGACGACGTAGAGGTTGCCGGGGTAGTCCATGTTCATTCGAGGTTTTGCACCTGTTCGCGCATCTGCTCGATCAGCACCTTCATATCGACGGCGATGCGCGTCAGCGCCAAGCTGGACGATTTGCTGCCCAAGGTGTTGGCCTCGCGTTGCAGCTCTTGAATCAGGAAGTCGAGTCGCTTGCCCACCTCGCCGCCGCGCTCGAGCAGTTGCCCGATTTCCTTGAGGTGCGACTGCAGCCGCGTCAGTTCCTCGGCGATGTCGAGCCGCAGGGCGTAGGCGGTGGCTTCGCTCAGGGCGCGCTCTTGGGCGGCGGCCGGGGCCGGGGCCGAAACGGATGCGGTGGCGGTGTGGCCCATGGCCTCGTTCCAGCGCTCCAGAAAGCGCAAGCGCTGCTGCTCGACCTGGGCCGGCACCAGCGGTTGCGCCTGCTGCGCCAGCGCCTGCAGTTGCTGCAAGCGCTCGTGCAGCGTCTGGGCCAAGCGTGCGCCTTCGCGTTCGCGGGCGCTGCGCAAATCGTGCAGCACCTGCTCGAACAAGCCGGATACGGCCTCGGTCAGGGCGCTGGGGAGCGGGGTCGAACGCGCCACCAGCTGCAGCAGCTCGGCCACCGAGAGCTCGCGCGCTTGCGGCATCCAAGTGCGGATTTGGTCTTGCATGGCGAGCAGTTTTTGCAGTTCGGCGCTGCTGGGGGCGCGCCAACCGGCGTCGGTCCGGCCCTCGACCCACGCGCGCACCTCGACCTTGCCGCGCTTGAGAAGCGCTTGCACGCGCTCGCGCAACGCTGGTTCGCTGGCGCGCAGCTCGTCGCTCAAGCGAAAGCCCAAGTCCAGAAAGCGGCTGTTGACGGAGCGAATCTCGACCCCCAGCACGAGTTCGGGCGCGTGCTCGGGGGCTGCGGCGGGGCGCAGGCGCTGGCTGGCGCAGGCATAACCGGTCATGCTGTAAACTGGCACGGATTCACTCTCTTGTTGATCTGATTGCAAAGCTGCGGGTGCTCGCTCTGCGCCGATTATGTCAAAGACCAAACCCGCCCCCCTGCCCCCCGACACCCTCATAGGCGGTTACCGGATCGTGCGCCTGCTGGCCAGCGGCGGCTTTGGCTTGGTTTATCTGGCGCTTGATCCCGCTGGGCTCAAGGTGGCGCTCAAGGAGTACCTGCCGGCTGCTTTGGTTCTGCGCGCTGCCGGCGAGCTCTTGCCGGTGGTGCCGCCCGAAAAGCTCTCGCTGTACCGCCTAGGCCTGAAAAGTTTTTTTGAAGAAGGACGGGCGCTGGCGCAGATTTCGCATCCTTCGGTGGTGGGGGTGCAGAATTTTTTTCGCGAAAACGAGACCGTTTATATGGTCATGGACTTGCTCGAGGGCGCCTCGTTGCAAGAGTTCATCGTCACGGCGCGCGCGCTCAAGCGCAAAAAGATTTTGCGCGAGGCCACCATCCGCTCGCTCTTTGATGAGTTGTTGCGCGGCTTGCGTATCGTGCATCAGCACAAAATGCTGCACCTGGACATCAAGCCCGCCAACGTGTTCATCACCGACGCCAACAAGGCCGTGTTGATCGATTTTGGCGCCGCGCGCGAGGTGCTGAGCAACGAAGGCAACTTCGTGCGCCCCATGTACACCCCGGGCTTTGCTGCCCCCGAGATGTACCAGCGCGGTGCCCAGTTGGGCCCCTGGACCGATCTGTACGCCGTGGGTGCCTGCCTGTACTCTTGCATGCAGGGCTACCCGCCCCATGACGCGCCGCAGCGCCTCGAAAAAGACCGGCTGCCGCTGGCCATGTCGCGCCTGCGTGGCTTGTACTCCGACAGCCTGATCGAGGTTGTGCAGTGGTGTATGGCGATGTCGCCCACCGCGCGGCCGCAGTCGGTGTTCGAGCTACAAAAAGAATTGCAGCGCGAACCGGTTCCCACCTTTACCCCGCCTAGCCTGGCCGACAAGCTGCGCCAGCAGGTCGGCCGCATCTGGCCGGGTTCAGCCAAACTGCCGGTCACGCCCTCGGGGCGCTCCAGTTTTTATCCCAAGTCATGAAATTTTCGGTTTATCAAGTCAGCAGCCAAGGAGGGCGCGACGACAACGAGGACCGCCTGGGCTACACCCACTCTCCGGAGGGGGTTTTGCTCGTCTTGGCCGATGGCATGGGGGGCTACAGTGGCGGCGAGCGTGCGGCCGAGATTGCGGTGCGGATTTATACCCAGTCTTTCCTGGCCCAGGCCAAGCCCCGGCTGGCCAACCCGCCGGTTTTTCTGCAGCACACTTTGCTGCAAGCCAACCGCGCCATCGTCGATTACGCCCGCTCCAACGACCTGCCCGAGCAGCCGCGCACCACCTTGGTGGCGGCGGTGCTGCAAGACGGCCAACTGTGGGCAGTGCACGCAGGCGACTCGCGCTTATACGGGTTGCGCGACGGGCGGGTGTGGTTTCGCACGCGCGACCACAGCCACCATGACAAGCCTGAGCTGTTTGCGCACCTGCCCCCTCCGCCCAATCGGAATCTGCTTTTTACTTGTTTGGGTTCGTCCACGCCGCCTTTGTTCGATCACACCGGCCCTTTGGCGCTGCGCCCTGGCGATCAGTTGCTGTTGTGTTCTGATGGCTTGTGGTCGCCCTTGAGCGACGACGCAATCGCTTCTGGCCTGCAAGGGCGCTCGCTGCGCGATGGCGTACCCGACATGGTGCGCCTGGCCTTGCTCAAGGCCGGCCCGCACAGCGACAACGTGTCTCTGCTGGCGCTGGAGTGGGAGGGCGCCGGAGCTGCCGAGCCGGCGCCCCAAGCCACATTCGACGCAGCCCCTAAGCCAAATGCCCACAACCAGCCGCCCTCCGGGGCGGATAGCGATGTGTTCGATCTGGAGCGCATCGAGCAATCGATCGATGAGATCCAAGCCGCCATCCGCCGCACCGCCAATGGCCGCAACCGACCCTAATATTTGCAACATTTATCATGATTCCTGCATCCGCCTTGACCATCCAACCAGACATTCAAGCGAGCCAGCGCCTCGACGCCCGCCCGGCCCATGCCTTGCGCCCGGTGCGCATCACCCGCGCCTACACCTGCCACGCCGAAGGCTCGGTGCTGGTCGAGTTTGGCCGTACGCGGGTGCTGTGCACCGCCAGTGTCGAAGACAAGGTGCCGCCGCACCAGAAGGGCAGCGGCGCCGGCTGGGTGACGGCCGAATACGGCATGCTGCCGCGTGCCACCCACACCCGCAGTGCGCGCGAGGCCGCCAAGGGCAAGCAAAGCGGGCGCACGCAAGAGATCCAGCGCCTGATCGGGCGCTCGCTGCGCGCGGTGTTCGACTTGCAGGCGCTGGGCGAGCGCACCCTGACGCTGGACTGCGATGTGCTGCAAGCCGACGGCGGCACCCGCACCGCCGCCATCACCGGCGCCTGGGTGGCGGCGCACGACGCGGTGCAGTTCCTGCTGGCGCAAGGCCGGCTGGCGCAGTCACCCTTGCTCCAACCGGTGGCGGCGGTGTCGGTGGGGCTGCTGCAAGGGCTGGCGCTGCTCGACCTAGACTACGACGAAGACTCGGCCTGCGACACCGATATGAACGTGGTCATGACCGGTGCCGGCCATTTCGTGGAGGTGCAGGGCACCGCCGAAGGCCAACCTTTTAGCCACGAGCAAATGGGCCAGATGCTGCGCTTGGCCGAAAGCGGCATCACCGAGCTCATCGGGCTGCAGCGCGTGGCGGTCGGTTTGCCTGCTGGTGCCTTGGGGCCATGTTGAAGCCGGCCCTGACGCTGGTGCTGGCCACCCACAACGCGGGCAAGCTGGCCGAGCTGCAAGCCTTGTTTGGACCTTTGGGCGTGCGCTTGCAAAGCCAGGCCGAATTGGGTATCCCCGAGGCCGCCGAGCCGCACCGCACCTTTGTAGAAAACGCGCTGGCCAAGGCGCGCCACGCCAGCGCCGCCAGCGGCTTGCCCGCGCTGGCCGACGACGCCGGCCTGTGCGTCGAGGCCTTTGGCGGCCAGCCGGGGGTGGACACCGCTTTTTACGCCACCCGCTTTGGCTACCCCAAGGGCGACGCCCACAACGTGCGCGCCCTGCTCGAGCAGATGCAGGGCTTGAGCGACCGGCGCGCGGCCTTGGTCAGCACCCTGGTGGCGCTGCGCACCCCCGACGACCCCGAGCCCCTGGTGGCCAGCGGCCGTCTGCATGGCCTCATCACCACCGAAGCGGTGGGGACGCACGGCTTTGGCTTCGACCCCGTGCTCTACCTGCCCGAGCACGGGCAAACCTGCGCCCAGTTGCCACCCGAGCTCAAAAACCGCCTCAGCCACCGCGGCCAAGCGGCCCGTGCCATGCTGGAGCTGATGCGCCAGCGCTGGCTGGGGCTGGAAGGCGCGGCGTGAGCGCCAGCCCCAGCGCCAGCCCGGTGAGCAGCCAGAGCGTGCGCCTAGAGCGCCCGGGGCGCGTCCAGCTCTCAAGCCTGCCGCCGCTGAGCCTGTACGTGCACCTGCCGTGGTGCATCAAAAAGTGCCCCTACTGCGACTTCAATTCCCACGCCATCGACGGCGCCGCCGCCCCCCCTTGGGCGCGCTACCTGCAAGCCCTGCGCGCCGACCTCGAAGCCAGCCTGCCGCTGGTCTGGGGGCGCGCCGTGCACAGCGTCTTTTTGGGTGGCGGCACGCCCAGCCTGCTGCCGCCCGAGGCGCTCGGGCGCTTGTTGTCCGACCTGCGCGCCCTGCTGCCGCTGCTGCCCGAGGCCGAAATCACGCTCGAAGCCAATCCCGGCAGCTTCGAGCGCGAGCGCTTTGCCGACTACCGCAGCGCCGGCGTGACGCGCCTGAGCGTGGGCGTGCAATCCTTTGACGACCGCTTTTTGCAGGCGCTGGGCCGGGTGCACGACGCCGCCCAGGCGCACGCGGCGGTGGCCGAAGCCGCGCAGCACTTTGAGTCCTTCAACCTCGATCTGATGTACGCACTGCCGGGGCAGACGCTGGCCGATTTGCAGCACGACCTCGAGCGCGCCCTGTTCTACGCGCCGCCGCACCTGTCGCTCTACCACCTCACGCTCGAGCCCAACACCGTGTTTGCCAAGCATCCGCCGCCGCATTTGCCCGACGACGACAGCGCTTGGACCATGCTCGACGCCATCGGCGCGCGCTGCGCCAGCGCCGGGCTGCAGCGCTATGAGGTGTCGGCCTATGCCCGGGCCGATCGCCAATGCCAGCACAACCTGAACTACTGGCGCTTTGGCGACTACCTCGGCATCGGGGCCGGTGCCCACGGCAAGATCAGTTTTGCGCAGCGCGTGCTGCGCCAGGTGCGCTGGCGCGACCCGCAGCGCTACATGGAGCAGGCCTTGCAGGGCCAACCGGTGGCCAGCGAGCACGAGGTGCCGGCGAGCGAGCTGCCGTTCGAATTCATGCTCAACGCGCTGCGCCTGCGCGAGGGCTTTGCCGTGGCCGATTTTGCCGCCCGCACCGGCTTGCCGCTGAGCGCGATCCAAGCCCCGCTGGCCAAGGCCGAAGCCCAAGGCTGGATCGAGCGCGACGCCTGGCGCATCCGGCCCAGTGCGCGCGGTTTTGATTTTCTCAACGACCTGCAAGCCTTGTTTTTGCCCTAGATCGTGTCGCTAGCCCGGCCAGAAGCCGCAGCGGCTCGGCGAAGGTGGTGCAAATGCTTGCGCAAAATGGGCGAATCCGGATAATGCGGCACACACTTCATCGGTGTCTGAGGGGTTCTCATGTTTGCGATCTACGGCACGTCTGGGCTCATGTACCGCGGTTTGGCGGAGGATTTGCGCCGCGTCGTGCCCACCTTGCGCAGCGTGCGCACACGCGCCCTCGAACCCGAGTTCGATCGCCCTTTGACCCTGCCCGATGCCGACGCAGGGGCCGCGCGCCATGCCGAGCACCGCGGCAGCGCCCACGCCCTGAGTTCCTACAGCCAGTTGCAACGGGCGCCGCAGGCGAGGCGGGCGCTGCGCACCGTGGCCGACGTCATGAGCCGCAAACCCATTGCGCTGAAGCACGACATGACCGTGCGCCAAGGCTGGTGGACCTTGTACCAGCGCGGCGTTGGTCAGGCCCCGGTGCTGGATCGCAACGGCATGATCATCGGGCTGCTGACGCGCGCCGAACTGATGCAACCCGAGCGCCTGCCCACTCCCGACGGCCACGCCTTGGTCTGGCAGGCCCTGATGGCGCAGCCCGTGACGGAAGTGATGATCAGCCCCGTGCCCGCCGTGAGCGCCCAAGCCGATCTGCGCCGCTTGGCGCTGGTGCTGCTCGATACCGGTTTGCAAGGCTTGCCGGTGGTCGATGCTGAGGGCCGCCTCGAGGGCTTCGTCACCCGCTCCGACATCCTCAAAGCCGTGGTGCACGACCCGCCGCTGGACCTGTGGGCCGGTTAGGCCGGTCCCATTCTCATGGTGTGGCCGGCTAGGCTGAGTCTGTGGCCATTGTGGCTTAACGGCTGCAAATTGCGCACGCCGGCGCATCCAGAGCGGATTTGCTTGTGGTCGCGCGCCCATTTGGGCTGCGAAAGCAGCGACAATAGAAGGCTGAACCTGCACTTATCCCGATTAACCTGATGTGCCCGCGCACCACACCCTTCGTGGGTGCGCGCGTCGCCTTGCCTACCCCCTCTGAAGCCGTGAACGCCTCTGTCAAGTCCGCCCCCTCCACCGCCGACCTGTCGCAACTCGACGCCCTGACCGGAGGGGCTTTCAAGTCCCCGACCTCGGGCGAGCGCGCCACCCGGCTGCGCGAGTGGCTCGCCAGCGAGCCCAGCATCGAGCAAATGACCGAGGTCTACCGCGAGCTCTCGCACCGCGACAAAGGTGCGGCCAAGCCGCTCAAGGACAAACTCGACGAGCTCAAGCGCATCAAGGCCCAAGACGCGATCGCCGAAGAGTGGGCAGCCAAGGCACATGCCCTGTTGGCCCAGTCGCGCCTCAACTTGGCCGACGCCATGGGCTGGCAGCGCGAAGCCGCCAAAGCCGGGGCACCGCTGTCGCGCGAGCCGCTGGCTGGTTTGCGGCTGGCCTTGAGCGCGCGCATGAAGGCGCTCGAAGACCTGCAGCACCAGGTGCAGGTGGAGCGCGAGGCCGCGGTGTTGCTGGCGCAGCGCATCGAGCTGCTCTCGACCAAGCCGCTGGCCGAGGCGCAAGCGCAGCGCGAACCCCTGCGCACCGACGTGGCCGCTTGGCAAACCCGGGCCAGCGCTTTGTGCGCCGACCCCGCCTGGGCCAGCCTCGAACCCAAGTACGCGCAACAACTCGAAACCTCGCGCAACCAGCTCAACTTGGTCTGGGAAGCCTTCGACGCTGCGCTCGCCCAAGCCTTGGCCGCAACCACCGACGAGCAAGTGGCCCTGCCGGCGGTGCCGGTGTGGGCCGACGAACTGCGCGCCCTGCGCGGCGTGGCGGCGCCACCCGCAGCCGATGCCGCCGACCAGGCAGCGCGCCAGCAACAAGCCAACCAAGCTGTGGCCGCGGCCTTGCAGGCTTTGCAACAAGAGCTGGCTCAAGGGCACAGCAAAACAGCACCCAAGGCAGCCGCTGCCTTGCGCCAGGTGCTCAAAGACCATGGCCGCCACATCGCGCCCGCGCTGGAAGCCGAGGCCCAAGCCGCCCTGGTCAGCAGCAGCGAGCTCGAGGGCTGGCAGCGCTGGCGCGCCGACCAGTTGCGCGAAGAGCTGTTGGCCAAGGCGGTCGCGCTCACCCAGGCCCCCGAGGGGCAGCGCATGGGCGGGCGCAAGGTGCAAGAGGCGCTGCGCCAGTTGCGCGAGCAGTGGAAAGCCACCGATCAGGGCGGGGCGTCCAACCAGGCGCTGTGGAAAAAATTCGATGAAGCCTGCAACGAGGCACACAAGCAGGTCGAGGCCTGGCTCGAACAGCTCAAGCAGCAAAACCAAGCCAATCGGGCCCAGCGCCTGGCGCTGATCGACGAAGTGCACGCCTGGACGGCGGCGCACGCCACCAGCACCGACTGGAAGCTGCAACTGCGCGAGCTGCATGCCCTATCGGAGCGCTGGCGCGAGTCTGGCCACCTGAGCGAAAAGCTCTATGCCGAGCTGCAACCGCTGTGGAAAGCAGCCATGGCCCAGGCCCACGCGCGCCTCGAGGCCGCCCAAGAGCAGAGCGTGCAGCGCCGCCAGGCCCTGATTGCCGAGGCCCAGGCGCTGGGCCAGATGCCCGCCTTGCGCATCGACGCCGTCAAGGCGCTGCAACAGCGCTGGCAGCAAGAAGCGCACGCCGTGCCGCTGGACCGGCGCCTCGAGCAAAAGCTGTGGGAGGCCTTTAGGCAGCCCATCGACGCCGCCTTCGAGCGCAAGACGGCCGAGCGCGTGCACGTTGCCGCCGCCCTGAGCGCGCACGACCAAGCCGTGCTGCAAGCCGCCCAAGCGCTCGAAGCCGCCTGCGCTGCCGGCGACGCGCAGCGCATCCGCAGCGCCAGCGACGCCTTGCACGCCGTGCTGCGCGGCCAAAGCGTACCCGCCGTGGCACCAGCACTCACCCCCAGCCAGCCAGAACCGGCTGCGGCAGGGGCCGACGCCGATGCGGCCGAAGCGCAAGCGGGGGATGAGCCGGGTGCCACCCCCGCTACCCCCGACGTTGCCCTGAGCACAGACGCGCAGGCCGAGTCCCAAACTCCGCCATCGCCCCCGGCCGAGGCCCAGCCCGAGTCCGAGTCCGATAGCAAAGCCCCTGCTACCCATGCCGCCACTCCTACTGCCGCCCCGCGCAAGCTGGTGGCCATGCGTGGCGACGACCGGCCCGGCATGGCGCGTGCGCAGCCCCAGTCCGGCCGTCCGGGTGCTGCGGGCCGCGATGCCCGCAAAGGCCCACGCGAGGGTTTCCCGGGCGACGCACGTGGTGCGCAGCGCGGTGGCGAGCGCGCCGATTGGCGCAGCCACGAGCGCGAGGAGCGCGGCCCACGCTTGGGCGACGCAGCCTTCCGCGCCCAGCGCCAGGCGCTAGAGCAAGCCGAGCTGGCTCTCAAAAAGCTGGCCACGCAGGCCCACGGCGAGGCGCTGATGGGTTTGCTCGCTGCCTGGCAGCAACGCAACCCCACCGAGTTGCCGAGCGCGCAGGCCCTGGGCGGCAAGGCCGCCGCCGCCGCGCGTGCGGCGTGGGCCGCGGCTCTGGCCCAAGCGGGTTCCGAGGCGGCTGCAGCCGCGCGCGGCACGCACCTGCTGCGGCTCGAAATGGCGGCCGAACTGCCTACCCCGGCGGCGCACCTCGAGGCACGGCGCGCCCTGCAACTGCAACTGCTCACGCGCCGCCACGACCCGGCCCCGGCGCAAACCTGGGCCCACGACGTGGCACAGGTGCTGGCCAGCCCCCACGACGCCGCCGCCGCCGAGCGCTTGCAGGCGGTGCTCAAGGTGCTGCTGCGCCGCTAAGGCGCTGCGGTTGCCGCCGCCGGGTGCTTGAAAAAAGCATCCAGCAGCGGCAGCAACAGCGGGAATTCGGCCCCGAAGCGCGCCCGCTGCACCGTATAGGCCTCGCAGGCCACGGCAAAAAACTCGGCCGCATCGGTGGCGCCGTAGGCGTCGAGCCACGGCATGGGGGCACCGAAGCGCTCGGCCATTTGCACCTCGCGCACAAAGCGGCGGTGCTGCTGGCCCCAGAGCGTGCGCCAGTGTTGCGCCGCGGCCGGCGCTGCCAGCCCCAGAAAGCCGTTCGGCAACCGGGGGCAGCCGTCGGCCGCTTGGTGGCGCGATTTGTGGCGCAGGTCGATCTGGTGCGCAAACTCGTGGATCACCAGGTTGTGGCCCTGCTGCGCCTTGGCGCTGGCCGTGCGCACGTGCGACCAAGCCAGCATCAGCGGCCCGCCCTGCATGGCTTCGCCCGCCAGCGCCTCGCGCCAGCGGTGCACCACGCCGGCCTCGTCGGTTTCTTCGCGCTGAGCCCAGACTTCATCCGGGTGCACCACGATGCCGACAAAACCCCGGTACCAGTCCAGCCCCGTCAGGCCCCAATGGATCCACGGCAGGCAGGCTTGGGTGGCGATGGTCAGGGCGATCTCGTCGTTGATCTGCAAGCCGTTGGCGCCGCTGAAGGTTTTTTGGGCCAAAAAATGGCGGCACAAGAGCTGCAAACGCTCGAGCTGGCCGGGCTCCAGCCGGTGCAAGAAGGGCTGCGCCTGCACCACGTGCCGCCAAAGGCCCGCCGGGATGGGCGGTGCGCCGCCCAGCCAGCGCGTCAGCGCGCGGGCCCAGCGGCTGTGGCGCAGCACGCGCAACCAGCGCGGCGCCGGGCTCATGCCGCTGGCCGGGGCAGCGGTGCGGCGGCTGCTTGGGCAGCGGCCATGTGGGCGGCCGGTGGCTGTGCGGTCGGTGGCGGCACGGCCGGTGTTTGTGCGGTGGCCTGTTCCGGGCTCAGGCGGCTGAACTGGCCCAAGCGGTCGAGCCGCAGCACCTCGCGCCGCGGCGGTTGACTCAGGCCGCACCAGTCGCTCAGCACCAGGCGCTGCAAGCCCAGCCCCAGATCGTGCAACCCGGGGCGGTGGGTGTGGCCGTGGATCAGGGTCTGGCAGGCCGTGGCGCGAAGCCAGTCGCAGACGGTGACGGCGTCTAAGTCGGCGTAGTCGGGGCCAGCCGCTTGGGCCGCGCCGGTGGTGCTGCCATTGCCCGAGCCCGAGCCCGAGCCCGAGCCCGAGCCCGAGCCCACGCTGCGCTGGCTTTCGCTGGTGTGGCGCGCCATGCGCGCCAGCGCCTCGCGTTCGGCCAGTGGGCGTGCCAGAAAGCCCCGCTGCCAGTCGGGTGCGCGCACCATCTGGCGAAAACTTTGGTAGCTGCGGTCTTCTAGGCACCAGGCGTCACCGTGGCTGAGCAGCCAGCGCTGGCCGGCGTATTCGAGCACGCAGGGGTCGGCGATCAGGCGCACGCCGCTGGTTTCGGCAAAGGCACTGCCGAGCAGAAAGTCGCGGTTGCCGTGCATCAGGTAGATCGGCGCGCGCGCGCTGGCTGCAGCCAGCGCGGCCACGCTGCGCTGCAGCAGCGTGCTGTCGGGGGTTGCGTTCGGGCGCTGCAGCATGTCGTCGCCGAACCAGAGCTCGAACAGGTCGCCCAGAATGAACAGGGCGTCGAAGCGGCCGTGTTCGAGGTAGTGCAGCCAAGCCGATGCGGTGTCGGGGTCTTCGGGGCGCAGGTGCAGGTCGGAGATGAACTCGACTCGTGCCCACTCGGGGGCGGCGCAGACGCGATCGGGTGTGGGCAGCGCCCGCTGCGCCGCCGTCAGGGTGGCATCGTTCATGGTCGCAGGGTGATGTGCGTCGGTGCGCGCTTCATGGGGCGCAAGGGGCCAAGCGCAAGGGGATGGCTGGGATGGTGGTATGCGGCCGGTGCAGCCGGGGCGGCCGCCGGGCCTACTCGCAGCCCGGCAACCATCCCGGCAGGGGCTGCATCAGGCTGCGCTGCCCGCCAGCTCGACGGCTTTTTCCAGCACCACGTCGTCCAGCGGCACATCGTCGTGCATGCCCTTGCGCCCGGTCTTGACGCTGCGGATCGCGTCCACCACCTCGGTGCCGGCGATCACTTTGCCAAACACGGCGTAGCCCCAGCCCTGCGCGGTGGGGGCGGTGTGGTTCAAAAAGCCGTTGTCGGCCACGTTGATAAAGAACTGCGCCGAAGCCGAATGCGGCGCCGAGGTGCGCGCCATGGCCACCGTGTAGCGGTCGTTTTTGAGGCCGTTGTTGGCCTCGTTTTCGATTGGGTCGAGCGTGGGCTTTTGCTTCATGCCGGGGGCAAAGCCGCCGCCTTGGAGCATGAAGCCGTCGATCACGCGGTGAAACACGGTGCCGTCGTAGTGGCCGCTGCGCACGTAGGCGAGGAAATTGGCGGCCGAAATGGGCGCCTTGTCGGCGTCGAGTTCGAGGGTGATGACGCCGCGACCGGCGATGTGCAGTGCGACTTGCGGGTTGGCCATGGTGTTTATTGCTCCAAAGTGGCGTTGAGGATGGTGACGGGTTGCAGTGGCACGTTGCCGTGCCCGCCCCGGCGGCCGGTGGGCACGGCGCGGATGCGATCGACCACGTCGAGCCCCGAGACCACGCGGCCAAAGACGGCGTAACCGTGGCCGTCGGGCGAGCGCGGCTGATCGAGCATGGGGTTGTCCACGACGTTGATGAAGAACTGCGCCGTGGCCGAATCGGGCACCTGGGTGCGCGCCATGGCCACCGTGCCGCGCAGGTTGCTCAGGCCGTTGCGGGCTTCGAGCGCGATCGGGGGCCGGGTGGGCTTTTGCTGCATGTCGGCCGTAAAGCCCCCGCCTTGGATCATGAAGCCGGGGATGACGCGGTGAAACACGGTGCCGTGGTAGTGGCCGTCGCGCACGTATTGCAGAAAGTTTTGCACCGTCAGCGGCGCGCGCACCGGGTCGAGCTCGAGCACGATCGCACCCAGATTGGTGTTAAGGGTGACGCGCGGGGCCGCAGCGGGTGTGGTGCCAGAGGCCGGGGCGGCTGTGGGCGCTTGCGCATGGGCGCTACTCAACCCCAGGGCGCTGGCGAGCGCGACCGAGCCGAGCAGGAGGGGGGCGAAGTGGCGACGTTGCATGGGGTATGGCGAGTGGTGGGGGCAGAGGGGGGCGGTTGTGGGCAGAACACCAGGGGAGCTGGGGCGTGGCTTAGGCGTCAGCGCGCCGGTGCGGTGGTAACCAGCAAGGCCTCGAGCGCCTGCAGCCGCTGGGCTAGGCCGGGGGCGTGCGGTGTCTGCTCAAGGGCGCGGCGATAGGCTTCGGCGGCGCGTTGCAACTGCACATCGCCCAAGTTGCGCCATGCGGTGGCGTAGTGCGGGTGCAGGCGCAGCGCCTGCTCGAGGGCCAGTTGCGCTTCGAGCAAACGCCCGGCGGCGGCGTGCAGCACGGCCAGGTTGTTGTGCGGTTCGGGCAGCTCCGGGTGCTCTTGCACCAGGGCGGTGAAGGCGGCTTGGGCGGCATCCGTCTGGCCCATGCGCTGCAGCAGCACGGCGCGCATAAAACGCATCTGCGCATCGGCCGGGTGCTGCGCCAGCCAGGCGTCGGCCTGCGCCAGCGCGGCGGGCCAGTCGCCGGCCTGGCTTTGGCGCTGCACCGCGTCGTAGGGGGCGTCTTGCGCCAGCGCCGGGGCGCCTAGGCCCAACCCGAGCAGCAGCGCCAGCAGGGCAGCGGCCAGCAGGTGGTGGGCGTGGCGCGGGCGCAAGGGCCGCCAGCGGCGGGCAGTGGGGGCAAAGGGCATGTGCAAAGGGGGCGGGCTGGTGCTCAAAAGCAGAAACCGGTAACGGCAGCGGCGGCGGCAGCGACGGCGCCGATATACTTACCGGATTGTATCTGCGCGGCCCCGATTCGGGCTTGTTCAGCCTTTAGTCCCACGGTGGGTCCGGTTGTAGGCCCCACGGGACGCCCTGCTGATTGCTGCGCTGTGCACACCGTTTTGTGTTCTGATGGCTTGCCGTGCAGCCCCCAAGCCCAGCCGTTTGGGCACAGGTGCCCAGATTCCCTCGATTTGCCCCCCGCCCATGACCCTGCGCATCCACAACACGCTCACGCGCCGCCTCGAAACCTTCCAGCCGCTGCAGCCCGGCCATGTGCGCCTCTACGTCTGCGGCATGACGGTTTATGACCTGTGCCACCTCGGGCACGCGCGCTCCATGCTGGCTTTCGACGTGGTGCAGCGCTGGCTCAAGGCCAGCGGCTACCGCGTGACCTACGTGCGCAACATCACCGACATCGACGACAAGATCATTGCCCGCGCGCTGCACAACGGCGAAACCATCCGCAGCCTGACCACGCGCATGGTCGAGGCCCTGCACCAAGACGCCGACGCGCTGGGCATTGAGCGCCCGACCCACGAACCGCGCGCCACCGACTACGTGCCGCAGATGCTGGCCCTGATCGGGCAGCTGGAGCAAAAGGGGCTGGCCTACCGCGCCGCCGACGGCGATGTGAACTACGCCGTGCGCGCCTTTGCCGGCTACGGCAAGCTCTCGGGCAAGAGCCTCGACGAGCTGCGCGCCGGCGAGCGCGTGGCCGTGGCCGACGACAAGCGCGACCCGCTCGACTTCGTGCTCTGGAAAGCGGCCAAGCCCGACGAGCCCGCCGACGTGCAGTGGCCCAGCCCTTACGGCGCCGGGCGGCCGGGCTGGCACATCGAGTGCTCGGCCATGAGCTGCGCGTTGCTGGGCGAGTCTTTCGACATCCACGGCGGCGGTGCCGACCTGCAATTTCCGCACCACGAAAACGAAATTGCCCAAAGCGAAGGCGCCAGCGGCCAGCCCTTGGCGCGCTTTTGGATGCACAACGGCTTTGTGCGCGTCGATGAAGAAAAAATGTCCAAGAGCTTGGGCAACTTTTTCACCATCCGCGAGGTGCTGCAGCGCTACGAGCCCGAAACGCTGCGCTTTTTCATGCTGCGCGCGCACTACCGCAGCGCGCTCAACTACTCCGACGCGCACCTCGACGACGCCCGCAGCGCCTTGCGCCGCCTCTACACCGCGCTGGCGGCGGTGCCGGCTGCGCCGGCAGGTGCGGGCGCCAACCCCCCAACCATCGACTGGGCCGAGCCGCACGCGGCGCGCTTCAAAGCCGCCCTAGACGACGACTTTGGTACCCCGCAAGCGCTGGCGCTGCTGTTCGAGTTGGCCACCGAAGTCAACCGCAGCCGCAGCGCCGCCTTGGCAGCGTTGCTCAAGGCGCTGGGTGCCATTTTGGGGCTGCTGCAGCAAGAGCCGCAAGCGTTTTTGCAAGGCGGCGTGGGGGCGGCAGCCGTTGCCGACGGCTTGCCAGCGAGCGCCATCGAGGCCCTGATCGCCGAGCGTCGCGCCGCCAAGGCCGCGCGCGACTTTGCCTTGGCCGACCGTATCCGCCTGCAGCTGCAAGACCAAGGCGTGCTGCTGCAAGACAGCGCCCAAGGCACCACATGGGTGCGGGCCTGATGCCAGTCTGCCGTCTGCCGCCCTATTGGGCCGAGGCCTGCACGCACCTGATCGAGCGCGACCGGGTGCTGTGCAAACTCATCCCCCAAACCACGCACGCCGGCCTGCAGTCGCACGGCGACCCCTTCGTTACTCTGGTGCGCAGCGTCATCGGTCAGCAGATTTCGGTGGCGGCGGCGCAAGCCGTTTGGCAGCGCTTCGAAAAGCTGCTGCCGCAGTTCGAACCCGCGGCCTTGTTGCGCCTGCGCGTCGATGAAATGCGCGCCGCCGGCCTGAGCGCGCGCAAGGTCGAGTATCTGGTCGATCTGGCCTTGCACTTCGACAGCGGCCACCTGCGCCCCGACGAATGGCCGGGCATGGACGACGAGGCCATCGTCAAACAACTGGTGGCGATCCGCGGCATCGGGCGCTGGACGGCCGAGATGTTCCTCATCTTTCACCTGCTGCGCCCCAACGTGCTACCGCTCGACGACGTGGGGCTGATCCGCGGCATCAGCCAGAGTTATTTTTCGGGCGAGCCGGTGAGCCGCAGCGACGCGCGCGAAGTCGCCGCCCCCTGGGCGCCTTACTGCAGCGTGGCGACTTGGTATATTTGGCGCTCGCTCGACCCGCTGCCGGTGGCTTATTGAATGGCTTCTCAGTCTCTGAGCCGCCGCAGCCCAGCCCCGTTTGCACTTTGACTGTTCATTGACCCCGAACCAGGAGCCCGATCTTGGCCAAAAAAGTTTTTCTCGATTTCGAGCAGCCCCTCGCCGAGCTTGAAAGCAAAATCGAAGAGCTGCGCTACGTGCAGAGCGAGTCGGCGGTCGATATCTCGCAAGAGATCGAGCAGCTGAGCAAAAAAAGCCTGCAGCTCACCAAAGACCTCTACACCCACCTCACGCCCTGGCAGGTGACCAAGATCGCCCGCCACAGCGAGCGCCCCTACACGCTCGATTACGTGCGCGAAATTTTTAGCCATTTTGTCGAGCTGCACGGCGACCGCCACTTTGCCGACGACCAGAGCATCGTCGGCGGGCTGGCGCGCTTCAACGGCCAGCCCTGCGTGGTGCTGGGCCAGCAAAAAGGGCGCGACACCAAAGAGCGCACGCTGCGCAACTTTGGCATGACGCGCCCCGAGGGCTACCGCAAAGCGCTGCGCCTGATGAAGCTGGCCGAGAAGTTCCGGCTGCCGGTGTTCACCTTTGTGGACACCCCCGGCGCCTACCCCGGCATCGACGCCGAGGAACGCAGCCAGTCCGAGGCCATCGGGCGCAACATCTACGAGATGGCGCAGCTCGAGGTGCCGATCATCAGCACCATCATCGGCGAGGGCGGCTCGGGTGGCGCGCTGGCCATCGCCGTGGCCGATCAGGTGCTGATGCTGCAGTACGCGGTCTATTCGGTCATCAGCCCCGAAGGCTGCGCCTCCATTCTGTGGAAAACCAGCGAGCGCGCCAGCGACGCCGCCGAGGCGCTGGGCATCACCGCGCACCGTCTCAAGGCGCTGGGGCTGGTAGACAAAATCGTGAGCGAACCGGTGGGCGGCGCGCACCGCGACCCCAAGCAGATGGCGGCCTTCCTCAAGCGCGCGCTCACCGACGCCCTGCGCCAAGTGGTCGACCTCAAACCCAAAGAGCTGATCGAGCAGCGCCACGCCCGCCTCAACGCCTTTGGCCGCTACACCGACACCAAAGCCGACAGCAGCGGCCGCGAGCGCAGCCCGGCCTGAGAGACTGAGCGGCTCGGCCACAAAGGGATGCGGCTTTGATGGCGCAAGCTCCACCCGCGGGCGCCAGCGAGCCGCCGCCCGGCGCTTTGCTTGACTTCCCCGGCCTGCCCAGCTTGCGCGCTTGGGCGCAGCGCCACGGCTTGCCGGCGCACGCGCGCGCTGCCCCACAGCCCTGGGCCGTGGCCTACAGCGGCGGGGCTGACTCGACCGCGCTGCTGCTGGCCGCGCATGCGCTCTGGCCGGGTCGGGTGCAGGCGCTGCACATCCACCACGGGCTGCAGCCTGCGGCCGATGGCTTTGTCGCCCATGCCGAGCGTTTTTGTGCTGCGCTAGGGCTGCCGCTGCACATCGAGCGCGTGCAGGCCCAGCCCGCGCGCGGCCAAAGCCCCGAGGAGGCGGCGCGCAAAGCCCGCTACGCCGCGCTGGCACGGCTGGCGCAGGCGCACGGCGCGGGCTGGGTGCTGTTGGCCCAGCAGGCCCAAGACCAGATCGAAACCTTGCTGCTGGCACTCACCCGCGGCGCTGGCCTGCCCGGGCTGGCGGCGATGCCCGAAGCCATGCAGCGCCACGGCGTCTGCTTTGGCCGCCCTTGGTTGCTCGAAGACGGCGCGGCGCTGCGCCAGCGCTTGCAGCAGCTGGGCCAGCCCTACCTGCACGATCCGAGCAACCTAGACTTGCGCTACACCCGCAACCGCATCCGCAGCCAGCTGCTGCCGGTGCTGCTCGAGCATTTTCCGGCCAGCCGGCACACCTTTGCACGCAGCGCCGCCCAAGCCGCCCAAGCCCAGCGCCTGCTGACCGAGCTGGCTGCACTGGACCTGCAAGCCGTGGGCAACCCACCGGCCATCGCCGCCCTGCAAGCCTTGAGCCCCGATCGTCAAGCCAACCTGCTGCGCCATTGGCTGCGCAGCCAGCACGGCACCCAAGCCAGCGCGGCGCAACTGCAGCAACTGCTGCACCAAGTGGCGGCCTGCCGCACCCGCGGCCACTGGATCGAGCTCAAGGTGGGGCAGGGCCGGGTGCTGCGCTGCGGCGCGTATTTGGGTTTTTTGGCTTGCGCCGTCCTGCCCGGCAAGGGTGGCGCCTCAAGCGTCCGAGGTTCCAAAAGCGCGTAACAGCCCTGCTGAGTGAGAGGCTGAGTGCAAAACACCGCAGTGCCTATATGATGTGCTGCACGATGAGCGCTTCGCCCCCGCCCCACACTCGCCGCGCGCCCCGGCCGCTGCCGGTGTTGGCTTGGCTGCTGCTGCTGGCAGTGGGCTGGCTGGGGCTGGTCGCCACGTTAGGCGCCGCCGACCCGGCGCCAGCGGCCGCGCCGCGCATTGCGGTGCAGTTGACGATCGACGGCCCGATTGGCCCGGCCAGCGCCGACTACGTCGTGCGTGGGCTGGCCCGCGCGCAGCAGCGCGGCGCCACCGCAGTCGTGCTGCGCATCGACACCCCGGGCGGGCTCGACACCTCGATGCGCGAGATCGTGCGCGCGCTCCTCGCCTCGCCGCTGCCGGTGCTGACCCACATCGCGCCCAGCGGCGCGCGCGGCGCCAGCGCCGGCACCTTCATCGTTTATGCCAGCCACGTCGCGGCGATGGCGCCGGGCACCAGCATCGGCGCGGCGGCCCCGGTGCAGGTTGGCGGCGGTGGCGGCCTGCCGCTGCCGGGGCGGCCGGCCGACGCGCCGTCGGCGCCTACGGCGCCACCCTCGCCCGTGGGCGCACCAGTCACGGTGGCGCCGCCGGTGGCCACTCCCGACCATCCCGCCGAGCCCGTGCGCCCGGCGCCGGCCCGGCGCGACGCGCGCGAGGCCAAGGTGGTCGAGGATGCGGTGGCCTACATCCGCTCGCTGGCCGAGCTGCGCGGGCGCAACGCCGGCTGGGCCGAGCGTGCGGTGCGCGAAGCCGCCAGTGTCTCGGCCGAGCAGGCGCTGGCGCTCAACGTCATCGACTTCATCGCCGCCGACACCGCCGACCTGCTGGCCCAGGCCCACGGCCGCGAGGTGCGCGTGGGCGAGGCCCGGGTCGTGCTCGAGACGCGCGGCTTGGCCGTCGAGGCGCTCGAGCCCGACTGGCGCACCCGCCTGCTGGCGGTCATCACCAACCCCAACGTCGCGCTGATCCTGCTGATGGTCGGTGTTTACGGCCTGTTGTTCGAATTCATGAACCCCGGCGCGCTGCTGCCCGGCACGGTCGGCGCCATCAGCCTGCTGCTGGGCCTGTACGCGCTGGCCGTGCTGCCCGTCAGCCAAGTTGGTGCGGCGCTGCTGCTGCTGGGCATGGTGCTGATGCTGGCCGAGGCCTTCACGCCCTCGGTGGGCGTGCTGGGCATCGGCGGGCTGGTGGCGTTCGTCTTCGGCGCGACGATGCTGATCGACGCCGATGTGCCGGGCTACGGCGTCTCGCTGCCGCTGATTCTGGGCATCGCGCTGGCGAGCCTGGCGCTGTCGCTGCTGATCGCGCGGCTGGCGCTGAGCTCGCATCGGCACCGCGTCGTCACCGGCACCCAGGCCCTGATCGGTGACACGGCGCAGGTGCTCGACTGGAGCGGCAGCACCGGCCATGTACTGGCCTCCGGCGAGCGCTGGCAGGCCAGCGGCGAGACCGACCTGCAGACCGGCCAGCAGGTGCGCGTGGTCGAGATTCGCGGCCTGCGGCTGCAGGTGGCGGCACAAACGCCCACAGTCCCGCCCACAGTGCCCGGACCCACCGGGTTAGAATCAAAACCAGACCCCACCCGGAGCCCGCCATGATCTTCGACCTGGCCTTCCTGCTGCCCCTCGTCATCTTGGCCTTCGTCGTGCTCGGCATGGCGATCCGCATCCTGCGCGAGTACGAGCGCGGCGTGGTCTTCACGCTTGGACGCTTTACCGGCGTCAAGGGCCCCGGACTGGTCCTGATCGTGCCCTACGTCCAGCAGATGGTGCGTGTGGACTTGCGCGTGACCGTGCTCGATGTGCCGAGCCAAGATGTGATCACGCGCGACAACGTTTCGGTCAAGGTCAACGCCGTCGTCTATTACCGCGTGGTCGAGTCCGACAAAGCGGTGATCCAAGTCCAAAACTTCCACCAGGCGACGAGCGAGCTGGCGCAGACGACGCTGCGCTCGGTACTCGGCAAGCACGAGCTCGACGAGCTGCTGTCCGAGCGCGACAAGATGAACGCCGACATCCAGGAAATTCTCGACGCCCAGACCGACACCTGGGGCATCAAGGTCGCCAACGTCGAACTCAAGCACGTCGACCTCGGCGAGACCATGGTGCGCGTGATGGCTAGGCAGGCCGAGGCTGAGCGCGAGCGGCGCGCCCGGATCATCAACGCCGAGGGCGAGGAGCAGGCCGCGCGCAAGCTGCTCGAAGCCGCCCGCGTGCTCGGCGAGGTACCCGAAGCGATGCAGCTGCGCTACCTCAGCACGCTGGCCGCGATCGGCACGCAAAACAGCACGACGATCGTCTTCCCGTTCCCGACCGAGTTCTCACAATGGCTGTCGCGACTGCAGTCCGCTGGAGACCGACCGGCGTCGCCGCCAAGCTGAGGGCGCATACGGTCAGGCCCGGATCTTGCACCCTCTTGAAAACACGCGCCGCGTTCAGGCTGATGCGTCGTGGGACAAGGCTGTAGGTGTCGTAGCCGGCCTTAGGCCATTTATAATTTTAGGTTTTGCACCCTAGGCCCGTGGCGGCGGCTTTTGCTGCGCTGGGCCTCATTCCACCGCACCCCCTCTCATGGCACTCATCGTTCACAAGTACGGCGGCACCAGCATGGGCTCGACCGAGCGTATCCGCAACGTGGCCCTGCGCGTCGCCAAATGGCAGCGCGCCGGCCACCAGATGGTCGTGGTGCCCAGCGCCATGAGCGGCGAAACCAACCGCCTGCTGGCGCTGGCCAAAGAGCTGGCCCCGGCCTCGGCCAGCAGCGCTTACGAGCGCGAGCTCGACCAGCTCGCGGCCACCGGCGAGCAGGCCTCGTCGGCGCTGCTGGCCATTGCCTTGCAAGCCCAAGGGCTGGAGGCCGTGAGCTACTGCGGCTGGCAGGTGCCCATCCGCACCAACAGCGCCTACACCAAGGCGCGCATCGAAGCCATCGACGACGCCCGCATCAAGGCCGATTTGGCGGCCGGCCGGGTGGTCATCATCACCGGCTTTCAGGGTGTGGATGCGGGCGGGAACATCACCACGCTGGGCCGTGGCGGCTCCGACACCTCGGCGGTGGCGGTGGCGGCGGCCATCGGCGCGCACGAGTGCCTGATCTACACCGACGTCGATGGCGTCTATACCACCGACCCGCGCGTGGTGCCCGAGGCGCGGCGCCTGGCGCGCGTGAGCTTCGAAGAAATGCTCGAAATGGCGAGCATGGGCTCCAAAGTGCTGCAAATCCGCTCGGTCGAGTTTGCCGGCAAGTACCGCATGCCGATTCGCGTGCTCTCGAGCTTCACGCCTTGGGACATCGACCTGAACACCGAAGCCCAGTCGGGCACCCTGATCACTTTTGAGGATGAGCAAACCATGGAACAAGCCGTCGTCTCCGGCATCGCCTTCAACCGCGACGAAGCCAAGATCACCGTGCTCGGCGTGCCCGACCGCCCCGGCATCGCCTACCTGATTCTGGGCGCGGTGGCCGAGGCCAACGTCGAAGTCGATGTGATCATCCAAAACATCAGCAAAGACGGCAAGACCGACTTCAGCTTCACCGTGCACCGCAACGACTACGCCAAAACGCTCGATCTGCTGCGCAGCCAAGTGGTGCCCAAGCTGGGTGCGGCCGAAGTGCTGGGCGATGCGCGCATCTGCAAGGTCAGCATCGTCGGCATCGGCATGCGCAGCCACGTGGGCGTGGCCAGCCGCATGTTCCGCTGCCTGAGCGAGGAGGGCATCAACATCCAGATGATCAGCACCTCCGAGATCAAGACCTCGGTGGTGATCGACGAAAAATACATGGAGCTGGCGGTGCGCGCCCTGCACCGCGAGTTCGACCTCGACCAACCCGCCGACAGCCTGAAAAGCTAACAGGCAATCGCGCCCCTGCCCGCCCCATAGCCGCGCAGCCGCAAGGCACGAATTAAGCGCAGCGCACGCTGGGGCAGGCTGGTTTTCGGGCATAATCGCAAGCTCTGGAGTGATGACCGAGAGGCCGAAGGTGCTCCCCTGCTAAGGGAGTATGCGGTGTAGAGCCGCATCGAGGGTTCGAATCCCTCTCACTCCGCCATTTGCGGCACGGGCCTTGACCTGCAAAAGCCCCACGCTGCGTGCCAGCCGCCCCAAATTCCCGACCATGAGCGCATTCAACGAAGAACGGGTTCTCACCGTTCACCACTGGACCGACCGGCTGTTCAGTTTCACCACCACGCGCGACCCCTCGTTGCGCTTCTTCAACGGCCACTTCACCATGATCGGCCTGCGCACGGAGGGCGGCAAGCCCTTGCTGCGCGCCTACAGCATCGCCAGCGCCAACTACGAGGAGCATCTGGAGTTCCTCAGCATCAAGGTGCCCGACGGCCCGCTCACCAGCCGCTTGCAGCACATCGTGCCCGGCGACACCATCGTGGTCGGGCGCAAACCCACCGGCACGCTGCTGATCGACTACCTGCTGCCGGGCAAGCGCCTGTACCTGCTGGGCACCGGCACCGGGCTGGCGCCGTGGATGAGCATCATCCGCGACCCGGCC
This sequence comes from Serpentinimonas maccroryi, assembly GCF_000828915.1. Lineage (NCBI taxonomy): Bacteria > Pseudomonadati > Pseudomonadota > Betaproteobacteria > Burkholderiales > Comamonadaceae > Serpentinimonas > Serpentinimonas maccroryi. Next base: position 1,263,587 of record NZ_AP014569.1, on the reverse strand, counting down.
ACCTACGAAAAATTCGAGCAGGTGGTGCTGGTGCACGGCGTGCGCGAGGTCAAGGAACTGGCCTATTTCGACTACATCACCGTCGACTTGCCGCAGCACGAGTTTTTGGGCGAGATGGTGAGCCAGCAGCTGCGCTACTACCCGACCGTGACGCGCGAACCGTTCAAAAACCGCGGCCGCGTCACCGACCTGATCGCCAACGGCAAACTGGCCGCCGACTTGGGGTTGCCGGCGCTGGATCCGGCGCACGATCGGGTCATGATCTGCGGCAGCCCCGAGATGCTGCGCGACCTCAAACGCATGATGGAAGAGCGCCAGTTCGTGGAAGGCAACACCAGCACGCCCGGCGACTACGTGATCGAGCGTGCCTTCGTTGAAAGTTGAGCGCTGGTGCGCTATCCTCAACACTTATGACCACTTTTTTTGACGCCTTGGTGCAACACCCGCGCCGCTGGCTGCTGCTGCTGGCGCTGGTGTGCGTGGGTATGTTTGGCTACGGCCTGTACCTGCAACACGTAGTGGGCTTGCAGCCGTGCCCTATGTGCGTGGTGCAGCGCTACGCCTTGCTCGGTGTCATGCTGCTGGCGCTGCTCACCGCCGCTTTTCCGCAGCGCGGCGTGCATCTGGCGGGTTCGGTGGCGATCGTGCTCATGGCGGGTTTTGGTGCCTTCACCGCCGCCCGGCAGAGCTGGTTGCAGTGGTACCCGCCCGAGTTCGTGACCTGCGGGCGCGATTTTTACGGCATGATTGCCAGCTTCCCGCTCGAGCGCGTGATCCCCATGCTGTTCAGTGGCAGCGGCGACTGCGCCAAGGTGGACTGGATCTTTCTGGGCCTGACCATCGCCAACTGGTCGTTTCTGGTTTTCACCGGCATGGCGCTGCTGGCATTGGCGCTGTTCGTGGCCTTGCTGCGCCGGCGCGCTCGATAGCCCAGCTTTTTTCACCGTTTTGTCATGCGGGCCGCCCACAATCAAGGCCTTGATTTGATTGAGGGGCGGTTTGGATCATGCGCACGCACTCCGATTCCGATTTGCTCTCCGGGCATGGGCAAATTTGCAGCATCCGTGAACTGATCGACAGCGCGGCGCTGCAGGTTCATTTTCAGCCCGTCGTCGATTTGGCCGGGGTTTCGGTCTATGCCCACGAAGCCTTGGCGCGGCCACCCCACGGCAGCCCGTGGATCGGCCCACTCGAGCTGCTGGCTTCGGCCCAAAGTGAAAACCAGACGCTCGAGTTCGAGCTCGAATGCCTGTTTCGGGCCCTGTGGTATTGGAGCCGCAGCGCACGCACCGGGCGCTTGTTTCTCAACGTCAGTGCCTCGGTGCTGGTTCAGGCCGCCGAGCGCCAGCAGATCGTGCGCCTGTTCGACCACGCGCAAGCCTTGGGTTTGTCGCTGTCGTCGCTGGTGCTTGAGCTCACCGAGCACGAGCGGGTCACCGACATCGGCGCCATCCTCGGCGTGATCGAGCGCCTGCGGCGCCACGGCGGGGCGCTGGCGCTCGATGATTTTGGCGATGGGCACTCTAGCCTGCGGCTGTGGTCGGAGTTGCACCCCGAATACGTCAAGATCGACAAATACTTTGTGAGCCAAGTCAACCAGCACAGCCACAAGTTGCAAACCGTGCAGGCCCTGAGCCGCTTGGCCGAAACCTTTGGCAGCAAACTGGTGGCCGAAGGGGTTGAAACGGCCGATGAGCTGGAAATTCTGCGCGATCTGGGCCTGTCATACGCCCAGGGCTTTTATCTCGGGCGACCGCAAGCCAGCCCAGCTGCCGCCCCGTTGCCCGACGCCGAGCGGGTGTTGCGCAGCCGCCAGATCAGCGTGTTGCCGTTGCAAAAGCAAGTCAGCAACCGGGGCTTGACGGCGCGCGCCTTGCTGATCGAGGCGCCCACGGTCGGTGCCCAAGCCAGCCACGAGCTGGTGGCCGATATATTCAAGCAACACAAGGGCTTGCATGCGCTGCCCTTGATCGAGGGCGAGCGCCCGGTGGGGCTGATCAGCCGCAAGACCTTGCAGGACCTGTTCCTCCAGATCTTTTTTCGCGACATCTACGGCAACAGGCCCTGCCGCATGCACGCCAACCCCGACCCATTGCTGGTCGATATCCACACGCCGCTCGAAAACCTGACCGAAATCCTGACCTCTGCCGATCAACGCTACCTCACCGAGGGCTTTGTCATCACCGAAGGCGGCTTGTACCGGGGCTTGGGCACCGGGGCCGATTTGGTGCGCATGGTGACCGAGGCGCGCATCGAGGCCGCGCGCCACGCCAACCCGCTCACTTTTTTGCCCGGTAACATCCCGATCACGCTGCACATCCAGCGCCTGCTCGACAACCAGCAAGACTTCATCGCCTGCTACGCCGACCTGAACCAGTTCAAAGCCTTCAACGACCACTACGGCTACTGGCGCGGCGACGCCATGATCCGCTTGCAAGCCGAGTGTCTGCAAGCCGTTTGCGACCCGCGGCGCGATTTCATCGGCCACGTGGGCGGCGACGATTTCGTGCTGCTGCTCCAAAGCCCCGACTGGAAGGAGCGGCTGGAGCGCGCGGTGCAGACCTTCAACGGCAAAGCGGTCAACCTCTTTGACCCGGCCGACCAGATTGCCGGCGGTGTGCGCACCGAAGACCGCAACGGCCAGTTGCGTTTTCACCCCTGCACCACCGTCAGCCTAGGCGTGGTCAAGATCGCACCGGGGCGCTACCGCGACGCCGAGAGCGTGGCCAACGCGGCCGCCAGCGCCAAACACCACGCCAAACAAAACCGCGCGGGGGTGTATCTGCTCGAACAGGCGCCCAAGTTGCAGGCACACGCCAAAGCCGATAATCGCGGTTCTTGAGGCTGGTGGTGCGGCCAAGGTGGGCTCGGTTTTTTTGATCAAAACTTTCCCCTTCGCACAGCCTCAAAGTTGGCAGCCACAGCGATTTGCGTGGCATTGAAAGCGGCGCGCTTTTTTTCGATCGACCTGCAGCGACAATAGCGAGTCGTTTGCTCTACCCACACACCTGCACCCTCATGGACGAAGCCACCCCGGCGCCGAGCGCCAACAAATCGCCCCCCGATTGGGAGCGCAGCACGCTAGAAAAATTGCTTATGGCGACGGTGCGCGAGCAACGCGCAGCGCGCCGCTGGCGGATATTTTTTCGCCTGCTGTGGCTGAGCGTCTTTGTATTCATTGTTGCCATGCTGATGCGCGACTACGCCACACGCGCCACCCTGACGCAGCCGCACACGGCGCTGATCGAGGTGCGCGGCGTGATCGCCTCCGACGCCCCCGCCAATGCGCACGCGGTGGTTGAGTCCTTGCGCGCGGCGTTCGAGGAGCCGACCGCCAAGGGCGTGCTGCTGCTGATCAGCTCGCCGGGCGGTTCGCCGGTGCAAGCGGGCATCATCGCCGACGAAATCCACCGCCTGCGCGCCCTGCACGACAAGCCGGTGCACGCCGTGATTGAGGAAGTGGGTGCCTCCGCAGCCTACTACGTGGCCTCGGCCGCCACGGCCATCCACGTGGACAAGGCCAGCTTGGTGGGCAGCATCGGGGTGATGATGGACGGCTTTGGTTTTACCGAGCTGATGAACAAGGTCGGGGTCGAGCGGCGCTTGCTCACCGCCGGCGCCAACAAGGGCTTTATGGACCCGTTCAGCCCGCCCAACGAGGCCCAGGTGCAACACACCCAGCAAATGCTCGACGACATTCACCAGCAGTTCATCGACGTGGTGCGCAAGGGCCGCGGCGAGCGCCTGCGCGAAACCCCCGAGACCTTCAGCGGCCTGATCTGGAGCGGCCAGCGCGCGGTCGACAAAGGCCTGGCCGATGGCTTGGGCAGCGTCTCGTCGGTGGCGCGAGACGTCATCGGAGCCGAGTTGATCATCGACTACACCCAGCGCGAAAACGTGGCGCAGCAGTTGGCGCGCCGCTTTGGCTCGGGTGCGGGCGAGGCCGCGGTGCAGACCTTGCGCGACTGGGGCTGGACGCTGCGCTGAGTGCCGCAGCGTGAGTCGGTTGTAAAAAAACATGGATGAAGCGCGTGTACTGATCGCCGGCGCCGGGCTGGCGGGCTTGGGTGCGGCACTGGCGCTGCGCCGTGCAGCCCCGGGCCTGCAGCTCGAGGTGTTGGAGCAGGCCGAGCAGTTCTCGGAAGTGGGGGCGGGCATCCAGCTCGGGCCCAACGCCGTGCGTGTGCTGCGCGACTGGGGGTTGGAAGCCGCCCTGAACGAGGTCGCGGCCTTCCCCACCGATCTGCTGGTGCGCGACGCGGCCAGCGGCGCCAGCCTAGGGCATCTGCCCTTGGCCGAGCGCGCCCAGCGGCTTTATGGCGCGCCCTATGCCACCATCCACCGCGCCGATTTGCACGCCTTGCTGCTGCAGGCGCTGCAGGCCGAAGGGGGCACGGGCATGCACCTGCTGCAGCGCATCGAGGGCGTGCAGCTGCCGCCTGAAGCGGGTGGCCCGCTGGAGCTGCGCACCCAAAGCGGGCAAAGCTGGAGCGCCGCCGCGCTGCTGGGCTGCGACGGCTTGCGCAGCCGCGTGCGCGAGCAGCTGCTGGGCGACGCCACGCCGCGCTTTAGCGGCCACTTGGCATACCGCGGCTTGGTCAAGATGACGCGCCTGCCGCCCGAATTGCGCCAGACCGCCGTGACCGCTTGGCTGGGCCCGCGCATGCACGCCGTACACTACCCAGTGCGCGCGGGCGAGTGGCTCAATGTGGTGGTGGTGGTGCAGGGCGATTTGCCCACCGAGCCCGCCGGCTGGGACCACCCGGCGCAGCCGCAGGCGCTGTGGCAGGCCATGGGTTTGCTGCCGCAGCGCGATTTGCACCGCGTGCTCGAGGCCGTGCCGCTGTGGCGGCTGTGGCCCTTGTTCGGCCGTTCGCCGGTGGCCGGCGCGCACGAGATGGCACGCGGCCCGGTGGCGCTGCTGGGCGATGCAGCGCACCCCATGAAGCCCTACTTGGCCCAAGGCGCCGCCATGGCGCTCGAAGACGCTTGGGCACTGGGGCGGCTGCTGGCGGCGCAGGGCGAGGCGGCGGCGCCTGCTGCTCTGGATTGGCCGAACCTGCTGCTTCGCTGGGCGCAAGCGCGCTGGCGCCGTTGCGCCTGGGTGCAGGCGCGCTCACAGCGCAACGGCACCATCTTTCACGCCAGCGGGCCGCTGCGCTGGGGCCGTGATGGTGCCATGCGGCTGCTCGGTCCGCGCCTGATCGACGTGCCGCGCCTCTACGCTGGGCCGCCGCCGCCCTGAACTCCCCCGCCGTACCGATTGGCTGCAACGGCGCCTCAAGCCGGGTCGTCGTTGGCCGCTTCGGCGGCGTTTTGGTGCAGCAGCCGGATGCCCACGCGCGTGATTTCGCCGTCCTCGATCTGGCGCACGCTCAGTTCGGCCGCGCCGAGGTTCGCGTGGTCGCCCTCGACCGGTGGTCGCCCCAGCGCCTCGGCCAGCCACTCGGCCGCGCTCAAGCTCGGGTCGGCCACGGCCGGCCAGTCGTAAAAACTGCACAAATCGGCCATGCGGGCGTTGCCAGGAACTTCAAAGTCGCCAAAGACCTCGCGCGCGCGCACGGTGTCGTCCTCGTCAGGCAGTGCCACCTCACAGCGCCGCGCCACCCAGGAAATGGTCGAGCCTTGTAACAGCAGCGAGGCCATGACCACGATCAGCGCCACGCTGACAAAGATTTCAGCCCCGTCCACCCCGGCCATGACCGGAAAGATCGCCAGCACGATCGGCACTGCGCCGCGCAAACCCACCCACGAGATAAACGCGGTTTCGCGCCAGTCAAAGCGCAGCGGCTTGAGCACGATCCAAACCGACAGCGGGCGCGCCAGCAGCATCAGCGTGGCCACCACGCCCAGCGCCGGCAACAGCGCATCGAGTGCGTCCGACGGCGTGACCAGCAAGCCCAGGAGCAAAAACATCGAGGCCTGCGCCAGCCACGCAAATCCGTCCATGGCCGACAGCGAGGGCGCCACGCACTGCGTGGCCCGGTTGACCACCAGCACGCCAAAGAGGTAGACCGCCAAAAAGCCCGAGCCCCCCACCCAGGTGGTGAGGGCAAACACGCTCAAGCCCGCCGAGGTGAGCAACAGCGCGCGCACGCCGCCGCTGGGGCGCGCCCACACCATGAGCCGGCGCAGCAGCAGGGCAAAGGCCCAGCCGGCCCCTATGCCCAGCACCGCGCCCCAACCAAACTGCAGTGCCAAGTCGCGCAGTGGCCACCACCACGCCATGTCGGCCCCAGCGTTTTGGGCGTCGAGCAAGACCCAGCCGATCAGGGCCAGCGTGAGATAGACCGCCATCGGGTCGTTGAGGCCGGATTCGATTTCGAGCGTGGCCGCGACCCGTTCGTTGAGCCTGACGCCACTGGTTTTGAGCAGCGCAAACACCGCTGCGGCGTCGGTCGAGCCGACGATGGCCCCCAGCAACAGCGCCATGGGCCAGCTCAGGCCGAGCAAAAAATGCGCCGCCACCCCGGTCAAGGCCGCCGTGACCACGACCCCGAGGGTGGCCAGCCACAGCGCGGGCTTGAGCCCGGTGCGAAAGGTGCGGTACTGGGTGCGCAGGCCACCGTCGAGCAAGATCACCGCCAGCGCGACGTTACCGACCCAGAACGCGAGTTCGAAATCCTTGAACGCCACCCCGCCCGGGCCGTCTTCGCCCAGCAACATCCCGGCGATGAGAAACACCACCAAAAACGAGAACCCAAGCCGTACCGAAAACAGCCCCGCCAGCAGGCTGACGAAAACCAGCCCGGCAGCGATCAGCAGCGGGATGGCGAGGAAGTCGAGTGAGAGCAGCATAACGGCCGTACCTTAGCAGAAATTGCGCCAGGGTTTGGTCCTTTGTCTGCAGCCCAACGACGGCTGGGCACCCGAAAGCCCCCGCCTGTCACACACGGCCCGCACGGCACAGGGTGCGTGCGAGCGCCTAAGGCACGGGCCTTTAGACGCGCCCGCGCCCGCCGGTCTGGATGTACTGCTGCAACTCCATCTCGTGCTGGCCCAGCGTGGTCACCACCGCATGCACGCGCTTGACCACGGCGCGCATGAAGTTATAGACCAGTTGCGGGTGCTGTGTGATCAGCGGCTGGATATCGCCGGCCTTGAAGCACAGCACTGCGGCATTGCCCAGGGCGCGCACCGAGAGGTCGTGAGGAGTCTGGTCGATGAAGCTCAGCTCGCCGACCAAATCGCCTTTTTCCAGCACGTGGACGGTGATTTCGCGCCGGGTCTCGGTTTTTTCGCGCACCAAGCCCAGCCGGCCTTCGGTGACGATGTAAAAGCTGTTGGTCAGGTCGCCCTGATGGAACAGAAAATCTTGGTCTTGCAACCGATGTTCACGCCCGGCGTGGGCGGCTAGGATGGCGGCGCCATCGCGGCCGATGTATTCGCCCAGCGGCGCTTGGTAAATCAGGTTGGCGATGCGTTCGACTTCGCGTTCTTGCATGATGGGCGCTCCTTGAGTTTAGAAAATTAAACGGTTTCGGTGGAAAAGGCCGGGCAGAGCGACTGCTGCGCCGCCTGCAGGTTGCGCTGTGCGCGCTCGCTCAGGCCCATCTGCAGCTCCCACTCGTAGCCACGGATGGCCAGCACATAAACCTCGGGCAGGCGCCCAAAGCAGGTTTGGCAGGTGGCCAAAATCGAGGCGATCGACACCGCGTGCGAGGTGAAGCTGTAGTCGTACTGCGGCTGCCCTGGGTACAGGCGGAAGGGTTCGGCGGCCGGGTCGAGCGTGGCGTCGACGAACAACACGCGCTGCTTGCGGCTGATGAGCTCGGCGTCTTCGATCTGCAGCTGGTAGTTGCGCTGCAGCTCGGCCTGCGGGCACAGGCCGTTTTGCTCCAGCCAGTCGATGAAGGCCCAGCCCAAGCCGTCGTCTTGGCGCCCGTCGTTGCCGATGCCCAAAATGAGCGCGTCGGGGCGGTCGAAGTCGGCCAGAGTGACCAGCGCTTCAGCGGGTGCGTTCATCGACCACCCTCCCTTGGGCATCGATCACGCTCACGTGCAGCGGCATTTTGCCCAGCGCGTGGGTGGCGCAGCTCAGGCACGGGTCGTAGGCGCGGATGCCGACCTCGAGCGCATTCATCATGCCCTCGGTGATTTCGGCCTTGCCGCCGAGCCAGTCTTGGGCCACTTGGCGCACCGTGCGGTTGATGGCCATGTTGTTTTGCGTGGTCGAAACGATGATGTTGCACGACGTGATTTCGCCGCTTTCGTTGGCGCGGTAGTGGTGCAACAGCGTGCCGCGCGGGGCCTCGACCACGCCCACGCCGTCGCCGCACCAAGAGCCCGGCGCCGGTGTGAGCAGCAGCTGGTCTTTTTGCAGGTCGGGGTCGTTGAGCAGATCGCGAATCAACTCGGCCGAGTGCAGGATTTCGATCACCCGCGCCCAGTTGTAGTGCAGCGCCATCTGGCACGCCTTGCCCTTGTGGTAGTGCTGAAAGCGCTCCAGGGCCGCTTGCGCCAGCGGCGTCGGGAGCGAGCGCGTGATGTTCATGCGCGCCAGCGGCCCCACGCGCACCGAACCCGCTTCGCGCCCAAGCGCCTTGAGGTAGGGGAACTTCATGTAGCTCCACTCCTCGACGGCTTCGGAGAAGTGATCGAGGTAGTCGTGGTAGTCGAACTCGGCCACCACGTTTTTGTCGGCGTCGGCCACGCGCAGGCTGCCGTGGTAATAGTCCACATTGCCGTGGGCGTCGGTCAGGCACATGTCGAGCGCGGGTGCGTGCCCAAAGTTATCGAACTGGTGGCGGAACTTGTCGTGGTAGTCGTAAAAAACCTGCAGCCCTTCAACAGCGTATTCAATCGCCTGATCCAAACTGATCAGGCCGTCTTCGCCATTGAGCAAGCGGTCGCGCTCGGCGATGCTCAGGTTTTTGTTGACCCCGCCCGGTATCGAGCTGATGCCGTGCATGCGCTTGCCGAACACGGCTTTGAGCGCTTCTTGCCCCCACTTGCGCAAGGCAATGGCGCGCTTGACCAACTCCGGGTTGGCCTCGATCAGGCCCTCGATGTTGCGCTGTTCGGGCGCGGCCTCAATGCCGAACATCATCTCGGGCGCGATCAGGTAGTAATACGCGGTTTGGTGCGACTGCAGCATCTGCGCGTAGTGGCCCAGGCGGCGCATTTTTTCGGCCGTGGGCGTGACGTTGAAGCCCTGCTTGAGCCCGACGCCGACCATGTCGTCGAGCGCTTTGGCGCCGCACAGGTGGTGGCTGACGAAGCAAATGCCGCAGATGCGTTGCAGCAGCATCGGTGCTTCCCAGTAGGGGTGGCCCTGGATGAAGCGTTCGAAGCCGCGAAACTCCACCACGTGCAGCTTGGCGTCCACCACCTGGTTGTCGTCGTCTAGGTGCACCACGACCTTGCCGTGCCCTTCGATGCGGGTCACGGGGTCAATGACCAGTTTTCTGCTCATGTTCGTTCCTTTGTGCGTGTCAGTCGTAGCGGTTGATCGAGATCGGCAGGTCGAACGGTCGGCCATGCACGAGGTCGTCAAGGACCTTGTAGATGGCATCGCCATCGGGTGGGCAACCGGGGATGAAGTAGTCCATTTTGACCACTTCATGGCACGGATAGACCTTGGTCGTGATGCGCGGGATGTCGGGGTGCAGGGGGATGGTGGGACGCACACCGGGCACACTCGTGAGTGAGTTCACATACGCCAAGTCGAGGCACTCAGACAGCGGCACGACGTTGCGCATGGCCGGCACGCCGCCCCAGACGGCGCAAGCGCCGACCGAAATCAGCACATCGCAGTTTTCACGGAAGTGCTCGAGGGTTTCGATGTTTTCCTCGTTGGCCACGCCGCCTTCGACGAAACCGACCACGCAGCGCTCGGTGATGCGCTTGACGTCGGTGATGGACGAGCGCGTGATGGTGATCTTGCTCATCAGCGGCAGCAGGCGCTCGTCGAGATCCAGCAGCGACAGGGTGCAACCCCAGCAGCCGCACAGGCCGATGGTGGCGACCTTGATTTTGCCGGCACGGCCAGCGGCCAAAGCGGGGTCGAACGGGGTGGCGGGCAGGTCGTGGGCGAACTCTTGCCCGGCCAGGGCTTCAGCTGCGTGGCTCATGTTTGGCTCCTGGAATGTTGAGGCTGCGCGCGCGCAGCGTTTGAACTTCGTACTTGCGCTGCCCAATGGGCACATCGTGGCCGACGCGTTTTTGCAAAATGGTGCCGACCGGGCACAGATCGACCGCTTCGCGCACCTGCTCGTCGCTCATGCGGTTGGCCAATTCCACATCCATCTCGATGCGCGCGGTACCGCCGCGGCCGCTGATGCTGAAGATTTTTTGGCCGGTTTCTTGGTCGCGCACAAACTCGACACAGCGCTGGCAGAAGATGCAGCGGTCGCGTTCGAGCCAGATTTTCTCGCTGCCTGGGCTGTTGTCGCGCACCGGGAAGCGGTAGGGGAAGCGCGAGACCATCATGTCGGTCTCGTAGCCGGCGGCTTGCAGCTGGCAGCGCCCGCTTTTCTCGCAGCTCGGGCAGTTGTGGTTGCCCTCGACGAACAAGAACTCGACCAACGATTTGCGCATGTCCACCATGGTCGGGTCGTTGACTTCGACTTCCATGCCGTTGGACACGCGCACGGTGCAGGCGGCGTTTACGGCGCCGTTGACCTTGACCGAGCAGACTCGGCAGGTGCCTAGGCACTCTTTGCCTTTTACGTAGCACAGCGAGGGTATGTAAACCCCGACTTCGGCGGCTACGTCGATGAGGGTGCGGCCAAGCTCGGTCTGCACCGGCTGGCCATCGATGGTGATTTCGACTTTCATGCCGTGGTCTCCGTGGCGGTTTGGACGGTGGGCTGGCTTCGCGGGTAGGCGGCTAGGGCAGCTTCGAGGTCAAACGAGGGCAACAGCGGCCCCTTGGGCTGCACCAGCTTGGCTTGATAGACTTCGGGGAAGCGCTCGAGCGTGGTCAGAATGGGTTTGGGCGAGGTGCCGCCCAAGCCACAGCGGCTGGTCTTGCGCACCATCGTGCCCCACTGCACCACCTCGTTGAGGTCTTGCTGGCAAGCGCGGCCAGCGCGCACCAAATCCACTTTGTGCACCAGATCGACATTGCCGACGCGGCACGGCACGCAGATGCCGCACGATTCATCAACAAAAAACTGCATGTGCTCGCGCACGATCCAGAGCAGGTCGCGGGTCTTGTTGAAGATGGTGAAGGCGCCGTTGCACGACAGATCTTCGTAACCGAGCACGCGGTCGCCGTCTTTCTCGGCCGACACGCAGTCGCCCGAAGGACCGCTGATCTGCACCGCCATGGCGCCGTAAGCACCCACCATGCGCAACACCTGGTTGACCGTGGTGCCCCATTCGACTTCGTAGATGCCGGGTTTGCTGCAGTCGCCCGATACGCTGAGCAGACGCGTGCCGGTGGATTCGGCGGTGCCAAAGCCGCGAAACCAAGCCGGCCCTTCGACCATGATGTGGCTGACGCAGGCGAAGGTCTCGACGTTGTTGACGCTGGTGGGTTGGCCCAAGTAACCCTTTTGGATCGGGTAGGGGGGCTTGAGGCGCGGCGTGCCGCGCTTGCCTTCGCAGGATTCGATCAGCGCCGTTTCTTCACCGCAGATGTAGGCGCCGGCGCCCATCTGGATGCGGATGTCGAAGTCGAACCCGGCTTTGCCGCCGATGCTGCGCCCCAGCAAGCCCTGCTCGCGCATCTGTTGCAACTGCGCCTCGAGGTAGTCTTTGAGGTAGTAGTATTCGCCGCGCAGATACAGGATGCCGTTGCTGGCCCCGATGCCGTAGGCGGCCGCCACCATGCCAAAAAACACCTGCTTGGGCGCGCGCGTAAGCAGCACGCGGTCTTTGAAGGTGCCGGGTTCGGCTTCGTCGGCGTTGCAGATCACGGTTTTTTGGTCGCCCCACGCGTCGCGGCACAGGCGCCATTTGAGTCCGGTAGAAAACCCGGCGCCGCCGCGCCCGCGCAGCTTCGACGACACCACCGAGTCGATCACTTGGCTGGGCTCGCTGGATAGCATTTGCTCCAACGCAGTAGCCAGGTCGAGCTTGCCGCGGAAAAAAATCGGGCGCTGCGTGCGCACGTTGGACTCGACCATCGACTCCACGTAGGCCAATGAGTCGGTGGCGAGGCCGGCCGGGTTGGCGATCTGCTCCGGCGTTTTGCCTTGCTTGAGTTGCGCCACGATGTCGGCGATTTTGCCGGGTGACAGGCGCGTGAACACGACTTTGTCGATCATCATGGCCGGCTCTTGGTCGCTCAGGCCGATGCAAGGTGTCTCGAACAGCCCGAACAGGCCATCGGGGTTGGGCACACCAAAGTGGGCCCCGGTTTCGCGCTCGAGCGCCTCGCGCACTGCGTCGTAACCATTGAGCTTGGCCAGCACCGAATTGCATAGGTAGATGCAGTGCTTGCCCATGGGCTCGAGCCGGAACAGGTGGTAGAACGAGGCCGTCTCGACCACATCGGGCACCGACAGGTTCAGGCCAGCCGCCAGCGGTGGCAGGGCCGCAGAAGGGATGTGGCCGTGTTGCCATTGCAACTCCCACAGCATGTCGAGCAGGCGCGTGCGGTCGTTGCCGTAACGCGCGAGCATCGATTGAATGGCTTGCTCCATAGAATTCCTTTCTGTTTTGAGGTGGGCGGTGGCGGTGCGTGCATCGGCTGGCGGGCCCTGAAACCAGCGGGTCACATCGGGTCTGCGGCTGTGACTACACCCAAACTCTTGCAACAAGGGGGCCAGTTTGGGTGCAGCCAGTGTTTACCCCTAGTGTGTTTGTCAACTCATTGATTGGCAATAATTTTCCTGGTCTGTAATAGCAGACTAAAGATACATCGGTGGCTCATGTGGAAATCAACTTTCCGCTTTGCTGATCGGGAGGGTGTGGGTATAACCTTCGAAACAACTTCGCAAAATCTGCGACCCAGCGAGCGCGAGCAAACCGGGCCAACCAAGCCATTCTTTACTGCGTCGGCCCGCAAGGGTTTGAGCTTGATCAAATGACTGCAACATCTGCCCCTCCATTTTTAGACGCAAGCGAGCGTTCAAGCGCGCAGCCGGGCGCTGCGCGCACCCTTGTGCTGGCCGGCGGCTGTTTCTGGTGCACCGAGGCGGTGTTTGAGCCCGTGCGTGGCGTGCTCGAGGTCGAGTCTGGCTACGCCAACGGCCATTGGCCCCAGCCCACTTACGAGCAGGTGTGCAGCGGCCGCAGCGGCCACGCCGAGGCCGTCCGCTTGGTGTTTGACCCGGCGCAAGTGGGGCTGCGCACCTTGCTGGAAATCTTTTTTGCCACCCACGACCCGACCACCCTCAACCGCCAGGGGGCCGATGTGGGTAGCCAGTACCGCAGCGCAATCTACAGTACCGAGCCCGAACAAGAGCGGGTGGCGCGGCAGCTGATCGACGAGTTACAAGCCGCCGACGCCTTTGGCGTGCCAATCGTGACCGAGCTCGCGCCGCTGCAGCGCTTTGATGCCGCCGAAGCCGAGCACCAGCGCTTTTTTGCTCGCCATCCGCACAACGGCTACTGCCTAGCGGTGGCCGCACCCAAGCTACGCCACGTGCGCCAGCAGTTTGCCCAGTGGCTGCGCTAAGAGGCTGCGGGATGCAGGCTGTGCCTAAAGCGCGGGCTACACTGCGGTCGTGAGCTTGACCGACCACCCCGTTTTTTTGTCGCTGACGCCGGTTTTTCTGCTGATCGCGGTCGGCTACTTGGCTGGGCAGATGCGCTGGATGCGCACCGAGTCGGTGCCTGATTTGTCGAACCTCGTGTTCTTGGTGCTGGGCCCGGCGCTGCTGTTTCACACCATGAGCACGGTGCAGATCGACGAGCTCGACCTGCGCCCGGTGGGGGCTTATTTTTTGGCCGTAGGGGTGCTGTTTGGCCTCAGCGTGCTGCTGCGGGGTTTGAGCTGCCGCAGCGTGGTGCTGGCTTTGGCGGGCACCTTCAGCAATCTGGTGATGATCGGCATCACGCTGGTCAAACTGGCTTATGGGCAAGCCGGGCTGGTGACGCTGCTGACGCTGATCTCGGTGCATTCGCTGGTGTTGCTCACGGCGGCAACGATCATGCTCGAACTGGCGCAGGCGCGCGAGGAGCGGGAGCAGCACGCTGCGCCCTTGACGCTGCAGCGCGTCGCCCGAATTGCCCTGTCGGCCATGAAAAGCGCGCTCATCCATCCAGTGCCGCTGCCCATCCTCTGCGGCCTGCTGTTTGCCCAGACCGGCTGGGTGCTGCCCGGGGTGGTGCAGCTGCCGCTGCAGCTGCTGGGCAGCGCCTTTGGCCCGCTGGCGCTGGTGCTGGTGGGAGTGAGTCTGGCGGGCTTGAGCTTGCGCGGCCACTGGGGCCCGGCGCTGCTGCTGGCAGCGAGCAAAAACCTGCTGCTGCCCATGATGGTGGGGGCCAGCGCTTGGGCTTTGGGCATCGACGGCTTGGCGCTGGTGGTGCTGGTGGTGGCTGCCGGCTTGCCGACCGGGGCCAATGTGTTTTTGTTTGCCCAGCGCTACCAGGTGGTGCAAGACCTGACCACGGCGGCCATGGGCGTCTCGACCCTGCTGGCGCTGCTCACTTTAAGCGGCTGGATGCTGCTGCTGTCGTGGCTGGTGGGGGTTTGAGTGAGATGGGGTGCAAAATGGGGTGCAAAGAGTGGCTGCAGACTCAGCCTTGCGCCCAGCGCGGCGGGCTTTGGGCAGCGCCCCCGGGGGGTTAGCCCACCCGCATCCCCGGCTCGGCGCCCGGCCAGGCTTGCAGCAGGTACAGGCCGGGGCGGGCTTCGGGGTCGGCGTGCGCGGCCGAGAGCACCATGCCTTCGCTGACGCCGAATTTCATCTTGCGCGGCGCCAGGTTGGCCGCCAGCACGGTGAGCTGGCCCACCAGTTGTTCGGGCTGGTAGGCGCTGGCGATGCCGGAGAAGACGTTGCGCATGCGGCCCTCGCCGGCGTCTAGGGTCAGGCGCAGCAGCTTGGTCGAGCCGCTCACGGCCTCGCAAGCGACGATGCGCGCGATGCGCAGATCGACTTTGGCGAAGTCATCGATGCCGATCGGCGGGGCGATGGACTCGCCGCCGGGCAGCGGGGCGTGGGGGTTGCGCTCGGTTGGGGGGGCGTGGGGCGTGGCGGCGTGGCTGGTTTTGGCTGCTGGCGCCGCCGAGGCAGCAGACGCCACTGGCGTGCTGGGCTCAAACAATTCCTGTAACCGCTTGGCGTCCACGCGCTGCATCAGGTGCTGGTAGGCGCCGATGGTGTGGCCGGGGCCCAAGGCCGTGGCGGCGTTGGCCCAGTCGAGCGGCGCGCAGCGCAAAAAGGCTTCCACCTGCGCGGCCAGCACCGGTAGCACCGGCTTGAGCAGCGCCGTCAGCACGCGGAAGCACTCGATGCAGGTGCTGCACACGTCTTGCAGCCGCGGCGCGCAGTCGGGCTGGCGGGCCAGTTCCCAGGGCTTGTTTTGATCGACGTATTCGTTCACGCGGTCGGCCAGCGCCATGGTTTCGCGGATGGCTTTGCCGTACTCGCGCTCGGCCAGCAGCTCGGCGACGGCCGGCACGGCGCGCTGCAGGCCGTCGAGCAGGGCTTCGCCATCGGGGGCCAAGGGCCCCAAGCGGCCGTCGAAGCGCTGGGCCAGAAAACCGGCGGCGCGCGAGGCGATATTGATGTATTTGCCGACCAAGTCGGAGTTGACGCGGGCGACGAAGTCTTGCGGGTTGAAGTCCACGTCTTCGTTGCGGCTGCTCAGCTTGGCCGCCAAGTAGTAGCGCAGCCACTCGGGGTTGAGGCCGAGTTGCAGGTATTTGAGCGGATCGAGCCCGGTTCCGCGGCTCTTGCTCATCTTCTCGCCGCTGTTGAGGGTCAGAAAGCCGTGCACGTAAATCGCGCTGGGCACTTTGCGGCCCGAAAAATGCAGCATCGCCGGCCAGAACAGGCTGTGGAAGGTGATGATGTCTTTGCCGATGAAGTGCACCTGCTCGACCGCCGGGTCGGCCAGAAACTGCTCAAAGCTCTGCGCCGTGCGCGAGGCCGGGTGCCAGTGCGCGGCCGCTTGGCCGCGGTCGAAATGGTGCTTGAGGCTGGCCAAGTAGCCCACCGGGGCGTCGAGCCAGACGTAGAAGTACTTGCCCGGTGCGTCCGGGATCTGGATGCCGAAGTAGGGCGCGTCGCGGCTGATGTCCCAGTCGCCCATTTTGGCTTGGCCGTCGTCGCCGGGGGCGAGCCATTCGCTGATTTTGTTCAGCACCTCGGGTTGCAGGCGCCCGGGGGTGTTGGTCCACTGGTCGAGGAACTCGAGGCAGCGCGGATCGGAGAGCTTGAAAAAGAAGTGCTCCGACTGGCGCAGCAGCGGCGTCGCCCCCGAGAGCGCCGAGTAGGGCGCGCGCAGTTCGGTCGGGGTATAGACGGCACCGCAGGCTTCGCAGTTGTCGCCGTACTGGTCGGGCGCGCCGCACTTGGGGCAGATGCCCTTGATGTAGCGGTCGGGCAGGAACATGTTTTTCTCGGGGTCGAAAAACTGTTCGATGGTGCGGCTCTCGATCAGCCCGGCGGCCTTGAGGTCGAGGTAGATGCGCTGCGCCAGTTCGTGGTTTTCGGGGGCGTCGGTGCTGTGCCAGTGGTCGAAGCGGATGTGAAAGCCCTCGAGGTAGGGCGCGCGCCCAGCGGCGATGGCGGCGACGAACTGCGGCGGCGTCTGGCCGGCTTTTTCGGCGGCGATCATGATCGGCGCGCCGTGGGCGTCGTCGGCGCAGACGAAGTGCACCTCGTGCCCGTGCAGGCGCTGCGAGCGCACCCAGATGTCGGCCTGGATGTACTCCATGATGTGGCCGATGTGGAAGGCGCCGTTGGCGTAGGGCAAGGCGGTGGTGACGAAGAAGCGGCGCTGGGTCATGGGGCAAGGCAGTAGGCGGGCAAGCAGTTGATTTTAACGGCCGCAACCGTTGGCCATGCATCTTGCCCATGCATCTGCGCCACAGCCACTCGATGCACGTGGGCCGCTGCGGTTATAGGGCGCCGCAGCGCTGCCACAGGGCGCGATCGCATTAGACTCGATGCCGCTGTTAGGCTTTACTTGGACTGTGCAATATGGCTATCGAAACCCAAGCGCTGCTGCAAGCGCTGCAAACCGTGATCGACCCGCTGACCGGGCGCGATTTTGTCTCGACCAAAGCGCTCAAAAACCTGCACATAGCTGGCGCCGAGGTGTCGTTTGAGGTCGAGCTGGGCTATCCGGCGCAGAGCCTGTGGCCCGAGCTGACGCAGGCCCTCACCGCGGCCGCGCAAACGGTGCCGGGGGTGGGCAAGGTGCGGGTGCAGTGGCACACGCGCATCGTGGCCCATCAGGTGACGCGCAGCGTGCCGGTGCTCGAGCAGGTGAAAAACATCGTCGCCGTGGCCTCGGGCAAGGGCGGCGTGGGCAAGAGCACCACGGCGGTGAATCTGGCGCTGGCGCTGGCGGCCGAAGGGGCCCGCGTGGGCGTGCTCGATGCCGACATTTACGGCCCCAGCGTGCCCACCATGCTCGGTTTGCAGGGCCAAAGCCCCGAGAGTTTGGATGGCAAAACCATGGAGCCCCTGAGCCGGCACGGGGTGCAGGTGATGTCGATCGGGTTTTTGATCAAGCCCGACGACGCCATGATCTGGCGCGGCCCGATGGCTACGCAGGCGCTGGAGCAGCTGCTGCGCCAGTCGAACTGGCAGGCGCTGGATTACCTGATCGTCGATCTGCCGCCCGGCACCGGCGACATCCACCTGACCATGGCGCAGCGGGTGCCGCTGACGGCGGCGCTGATCGTTACCACGCCCCAAGACGTGGCCCTGCAAGACGCGCGCAAGGGCATCCGCATGTTTGAGAAGGTCGGGGTGCCGATTCTGGGGCTGGTCGAGAACATGGCGATGCACGTGTGCAGCCGCTGCGGCCACGCCGAAGCGGTGTTTGGCCTCGAGGGTGGGCAGCGCTTGGCGGCCGAACTGGGCCTGCCGTGCTTGGGCACCCTGCCGCTGGCGCTGGCCATCCGCGAGCAAGCCGACCGCGGCGAACCGATCGTGGTGGCCGCGCCCGAGGGCGAACTGGCGGCGCAGTACCGGCGCTTGGCGTTGCGCACGGCGGCGGCGCTGAGCTTGCTTGGGCGCGACTACTCGAGCAAGCTGGGCGCGCTCAAGGTGGTTGCTGGCGCCTGATAGGCCTGCCGCATGGGCAGGGGCGGCTGGGCAGTGCACAGATCCCCAGCCCCCATCCCCCATCCCCCTTAAGAATCGGATCTGTCGGGCCGGTCGGGCTTGGCATCTGAGGCCGGTGTAGCCTCGGTTTTTGGCTTTTGCCTTTGCGGCCCGGCGCTGTGCACCCGCGTCACGTCCAGGCGCCGGATGTCGCGCGACAGCAGCCCGAGCAGCACCAGGCAGCCGCCCGTCACGCCCATGAAGATGAACAGGCCGCGGATGCCCAGCAGCTCGCCCACCGGCGCCGCCAGCGCCAGCCCGATCGGCGCTGCCAGCGCCACCACCGTGGTCATGAGCGACAGCGCCCGGCCCTGCAGGTGATTCGGGATCGTGGTCAAGAGCAGCGTCGAGAGCGGCGCGTTGCCGATGATGTAGAAAAACCCGCTCAGCGTCCAAGCCACGACGGCCAGCACAAACCAGTCGCGCTCGGGCAAGGCCGTGGCGGCCAGCATGAAGCACGACAGGGCAAAACCGGCGATCACCCAGCGGATGTGGCGCTTGGGCGCAATCGCGGCCACCACCAGCCCGGCCACGATCATCGCCAGCCCGGCCAAGCCTTCCATGAGTGCCACCTCGGCCGGGCCGCCACCAAAGTGGTTGCGGATCAGCAGCATCACCAATGTAAACGAGGGCATCACCACCATCACCACGCAGGCCAGCAGGGCGTACAGTTTACGCAGCCCCGGCACCGACCACACGGCCCTGAAGCCCTCGACGAAATCGCGCCGCAGGGTGTCAAAAAAACCGTGTACGCGCTGTTTGGGTCGCTGCGGCTGCGGGATGGTGAACAGCAGCAGCGGGATGATGCCCAAAAAGGCGGTGAAGACGTCGATGCTCAAGGCCCAACCGATGGGCAGGATGCTGATGGCAAAAGCGCCCAAGGGTGCTGCGGCCACGGTCATGATGCCGGTCAGGCTTTGGTTGAGGCCGATGGCGCGTGGCAGAAAATGCGTGGGCACCAGATTGGCCAAGCTGGCCACTGCCGCCGGGTACTGGATCGCTTGCAGCGAGCCGCGGATGAAGACCATCACGAACACGTGCCAGATTTCGATGCGCCCGGTCAGGAACAGCACGATCAGCAGCACCATGCACAGCGCGCCTAGGGTGTCGGCGGCGATCATCAACAGGCGCCGGTTGTAGCGGTCCGCCAGCACGCCGCCGATGGGGCTGAGCAGCGCGTAGGGCAGCAGGGCCAAGATGCCGGCGATGGCCAGCATCGAGACGCTGCCGGTGGTGTCGGTGATCCACCACAGCAGCACGAACTGCGTCATGGCCGAGCCGATCAGCGACACCGCCTGACCCAAAAAAATCGACCAGTAGCGCAGTTTCCAGCGCGGGCCGGGGTCGTAGCCGGTGGGTGCGTCTGCAGCGTCTGGAAGCGGGCTGGGTGTCATGCTCGAGCGCTTGGGCCGGGGGTGCCGCAGCTATGAGGGCCGCCCCGGCTGTGGCCGGCCCGCAGCGGGCCGGGTGGACGAAGTATGGGGCGCTCGCTTAACGCAGGTCGGCGGCCAGCACTTGCACGATGCGCTGCGCCACCGCCGCCGGGGCGGGCTGGCCGGCGGCGTCGAGCACCGAGACCGTGCTGCGGTTGTCGGTGCTGCGCACCACGATGCGGTAGCGCTCCGGCGCCG
The DNA here is from genome assembly GCF_000828915.1 of Serpentinimonas maccroryi. Lineage (NCBI taxonomy): Bacteria > Pseudomonadati > Pseudomonadota > Betaproteobacteria > Burkholderiales > Comamonadaceae > Serpentinimonas > Serpentinimonas maccroryi. The sequence goes on along the minus strand of NZ_AP014569.1, from coordinate 1,243,777 downwards.
CCGCTGCCTGCGCCCGCGCGCCACCCAAGAGGCGGCCAAAGAAGCCCGGTTCGGCGCGCGCGGGGGTGGCATCGGGGGCCACGAAGCGCACAAAGTACAGGCCTTGGGCGCGGTCGCGGTCTTCGACCGTGAAGCCGGTGCGGTCGAGCGCCAGCCCGACGCGGCGCCAAGCGCGGTCGAAGCCTTCGTCGAGTTGCAGCACCGGCAGGTTGTTGACCGTTTCGATGCGCGACAGCGGTTGCGCCGGGGTGGCGGCGGCCACTAGGGCCTGCGCCTGCTCCTGTGTCACGCCCAGTTGCACCATGAGCCGGCGCAAAAATTCGGCTTCGAGTTCGTGGTTGGTGGGGCGCGGCTGCCACAGGGTGCTGTCGCGGCGCTCGTTGAAGACTTCGATCATGCCGCGGTGGCTGATGAAGATTTCGGTGCCGCCATCGGCGCGGCGCTCGAGCCGGGTGCGAAAGCGGTCGCGCTCGCCGGTGGAGTACAGGGTGTCGAACAGGCGCCCGAGGGTGGCGCGGATGATGTCTTGTGGGATCTGGGCGCGGTTTTCGGCCCAGTCGGTTTCCATCAGACCCAGTTGTTGCTGATCGAGGGTGAGGAGGAAGCCGTTGGCCTGCCAAAAATCGCGGATCGGGCTCCAGAGCTGCTCGGGGGGGCGGTTGACCACCAGCCAGCGCTGGTCGCCAGCGCGCTCGATGCGCACGTCGCCCACTTGCACCGTCGCCGTGGGTAGGGCTGCGGCCCCGGGTTGCGGGAGCTGAAAACCAGCCGCCGTCACGGCGGTGGTGCCGGGGGCCACAAAGCGGCTATCGCGCTGCAACTGCGTCAGGTCGGGTGGCACCTCGAGGGTGGCGGCCGGGCGGGCGCTGCGGTAGTCGATGCGGTCTTCTTGCAGCACCGAGCAGCCGCTGGCCAGCAGCGCCGTGATGACCAAGGCGCTGCCGGTCAGGGCCGTGGTGGCAAGGGCGGGGCGGCGGTGTGGGGTCTGGGCGATCGGATTCATGGCGGGTGTCTGGTGCGGGCGGTCGGGTTCGGGGCGGGTCGGGGCAGAGTGGGGCGCGCGTGAAGGGCTTGAGCTTACAGCAAGCCGGCTTCGTGCAGGGCTTGTTCGACCACGCTCTGGCTGGCGGGGGTGAGGGGGGTGAGCGGCAGGCGCAGGGTGGCGCCACAGCGCCCGAGGCGCTCGAGCGCCCACTTGACCGGGATCGGGTTCGGTTCGATGAACAACTGTTTGTGCAGCGGCAGCAGCTGCATCTGCAATGCCATGGCGCGCGCCACGTCACCGGCGCAGGCGGCGGCGCAGAGCTCGTGCATGAGGCGCGGGGCCACGTTCGCGGTCACGCTCACGTTGCCGTGGCCGCCGCACAGCATCAGGGCCACGGCGGTGGCGTCGTCGCCCGAATAGATGCCAAAGCCGGTCGGCGCTTGGCGGATCAGCCATTGGGCGCGCTCGATGTTGCCGCTGGCCTCCTTGATGCCAAAAATACCCGGCAGTTCAGCCAGCCGCAGCGCGGTTTCGGGTTGCAGGTCGGCCACCGTGCGCCCGGGCACGTTGTAGAGCATGATGGGCAGCTCGCCGCAGGCTTCGGCGATGGCCTTGAAGTGCTGGTACTGGCCTTCTTGGGTCGGTTTGTTGTAGTAGGGCACGACTTGCAGCTGGTAGTCGGCCCCGACCTCGCGCGCGTAGCGCGCCAGCGCAATTGCTTCGGCGGTGGAGTTGGCGCCGCAGCCGGCCAGCACCGGGCGCCGGCCAGCGGCCTGTTCGACCGCCACGCGGATGATCTCGCAGTGCTCTTGCACGCTCACGGTGGGCGATTCGCCGGTGGTGCCGACCACGCCGATGCAGTCGGTGCCCTCAGCGATGTGCCAGTCGATCAGGCGGCGCAAAGCCGGATAGTCCACGCTGCCATCGGGGTGCATGGGGGTGACCAAGGCCACGATGCTGCCAGTGATCGGTGTCGTCATATGCGGTGTGGGGTGCAAAAGCGGTGGGTCAAGCGCGCATTCTACCCAGCCGCGCGCATTGCCGGTGCAAACCCGCGGCGGTGCGCCCCAAACTCAAAAACTGCCAAACACCGTGCCCAGCGTGATCAGCACCACCAGCGCCACCAAGGGCACGGCCATGGCAGTCATGGCTAGGTCGGGGTAGGCCTGCCGGTGCGTGAGGCCGCAGATGGCCAGCAAGGTGATCACGGCGCCGTTGTGCGGCAAGGAATCGAGCCCGCCGGTGGCCACGGCGGTGACGCGGTGCAGCAGCTCGGGGCTGATGCCGTGCGCCTGCGCCATGGCCAGGTAGGTGTCGCCCAAGGTGGACAGCGCAATGCTCATGCCGCCCGAGGCCGAACCGGTCATGCCGGCCAAAATGTTGACGGCAATAGCCAGCGAAATCAAGGGGTTGTCGCCGCCAAGCATCACCACCGAGTCACGGATCAGGACAAAGGCGGCGAGCGAGGCGATCACGGCGCCAAAGCCGACCAAGCTGGCGGTGTTGAAGATCGGCAGCAGCGCAGCGTTGGCGCCACAGTCCATGCTGAGCGTGAGCTTGGGCAGGCGGCGCCAGTTGATGGCGATGAGCACGATGATCGACAGCGTCAGGGCGGCGATGATCGACCAGATGCCGCGCACTTGGTCGATGTCGGTCTCGCCGTAGAGCGGCAGCGCCAGAAAACCGGTGTCCATGCGCGGGATCAAAACAAAAGTGAACAGCAGGTTGATGGCGATCACCAACACCAGCGGCAACACCGCCACCCAAGCCGGTGGCAAGCCGACAGAGGGGCGTTCGGGGGTGAGCTCCATGACATCGAAACCCTCGCCGGCGGCGCGTTCGCGCATGGCTTTGTCGGGCGTGGCCGGGTCGTCGGAGTGCACGCCGTAGCCCTCGGCGGCGAGCTGGCGCGCGCGGTACTCGAGCCACAGCATGCCGAGGACAAACATCACCAGCGCGGTGATCAGGCCCAGCCCCGGCGCAGCGAAGGGTGTGGTACCGAAAAACGGCATCGGAATCGCGTTTTGGATCGCGGGCGTGCCCGGCAGCGCCGTCATGGTGAAGGTGAAGGCACCCAGCGCAATCGTGGCCGGCATCAGGCGCTTGGGGATGTTGGCTTGGCGAAACAGCGCCGCCGCAATCGGATAGACCGCAAAAGCCACCACGAACAGCGACACGCCGCCATAGGTCATGACCGCGCACGAAAGCACCACGGCCAAGATGGCGCGCTGGCTGCCAAGCAAGCCGATGATGGCGTTGGCCATGACCTTGGCGCTGCCCGAGTCTTCCATCAACTTGCCAAAAATGGCGCCGAGCAGAAACACCGGAAAGTAGAGCGCGATAAAGCCCGCCGCCGAACCCATGAAAACCTGGCTGTAGCTGGCCAGCACCGGGCCGTCGAGCGTGGCGACGACGGCAAAGGTGGCCAGCGCCGGCGCCAAGATCAGCAGGCTGATGCCCCGGTAGGCCAAGTAAATCAGCAGACCTAGGGTGATGAGGATGACCAAAATATCAAACATCGGCAGGTTTCACTAAAGGGGGGCAACTGAGGGTGCGGCAACAGGCCAGCGCGCTCGGGTCGAAACCGCGCAGTGGCCGGATACTAAACCGAAGCGGGTGACGCAGGTATGACAAAGGCGAGGCGGGGGCGCCAAGCCCACTGGGGGCGTGCAGGAAGCGGCGGCAGCGACGGCAACAGCAGCAACAGCAGCAACAGCTGCATCAGAAGCACAGCCAAAACTGATTGGCCAGCTTGAGCATGAAGTCGGGGTGGGTGTAGAGGCTGAAGGTGAACAGCAGCAGCGCGCAGGCCGCCAATCCGATGAGCGCGCGCAGCAGCAGCGTTTTCATGTGGGCGCTCCTTGCAGGCGCTGCGGGCCGCGCCGGATCGGCTGCTCGTTGATCGGCAAATTGACCATCGCCGCCAGCACGCCCAGACCGATGGCCAGCAGCCAGACCACGTCGTAGTTGCCGGTCTGGTCGTAGAGCAGGCCGCCGAGCCAGACGCCCAAAAAGCTGCCGATCTGGTGGCTGAAAAACACGAAGCCGCCCAGCATCGACAGGTGCGCGACGCCAAAAATCTGCGCCACCAGCGCGTTGGTGGGCGGCACGGTCGAGAGCCACAGCAGGCCCATGACGGCGGCAAACAGATAAACGCTGGCGGGCGTGAGCGGCGCCAGCAAAAACAGCGTGATGGCCACTGAGCGCGCCAAATAGATGAAGGCCAGAATTTTGCGCTTGGCCAACCGCTGCCCAAGCGCGCCGGCGATGTAGGTGCCAAAGACGTTGAAGAGCCCGATCAGCGCCAGCGCGTAGCTGGCCACGTGGGGCGCGAGGCCAAAGTCTTTGAGGTAGCTGGGCAGGTGCACGCCGATGAACACGACCTGAAAGCCGCACACGAAGTAGCCCGCCATCAGCAGCTGAAAACTGCGGTAGCGCGCCGCTTCGCGCAGCGCCTGCATGATGCTTTGTTCGCGCACCACCGGCGCACCGCCAGCGCCCAGCACCGGCTCGCGCAAGCCCCAAGCCAGCGGCGCGATCAACAGCACCACGGCGGCCAAAATCAGCAGCGCCTCTTGCCAGCCAAAGCTCAGAATCAGCCAGCCCTCGACCGGCACCAGCAAAAACTGGCCAAACGAGCCCGCCGCCGCCGCCACGCCCATGGCCCACGAGCGGCGCTCGGCCGGCACCTGGCGGCCGATCACGCCGTAGATCACGGCAAAGGTGGTGCCGGCCTGCGCGGCTCCGATCAGCAGCCCGGTGGTGAGCACAAACAAGAATGAGGTCTGCGCCAGCGCCATGCCCACCAGCCCGAGCGCGTAGAGCACGGCCCCGGCCACCAGCACCTTGAAGGCGCCGAAGCGGTCGGCCAGCATGCCGGCAAAAATGCCGAACACGCCCCAAGCCAGGTTTTGAATGGCGATGGCAAAGGCAAAGGTCTCGCGCGTCCAGCCCTGCTCGGCGGTGATCGGCAGCAGCCAGAGCCCAAAGCCGTGCCGAATGCCCATCGACAGCATGACGATCGCCGCGCCACAGAGCAGCACTTGCAGCATCGACAAACGCGGGGCCATGGCGGGGGCGGGTTCAGTCATATGGGCAAATGTAACCAATTATTGCGCGGCTTGCAGGGGGCAAGGACCGCAAGGTGTTTTGCGCCAGCCTCTCTACAATCCGCCCCCATGCCTGCCCCCACTGCCCCACGCGCGCCGGCCACGGCTGGCGCCTATGCCGAAAGCTCGATTCGTGTCCTCAAGGGTCTGGAGCCGGTGCGCCAGCGCCCTGGCATGTACACCCGCACCGACCACCCGCTGCACATCGTGCAAGAGGTGATCGACAACGCCGCCGACGAGGCGCTGGCCGGTTTTGGCCGCAGCCTGCGCCTGACCCTGCACGCCGACGGCTCGGTCAGCGTCGAGGACGACGGGCGCGGCATCCCGCATGGGCTGCACCCGGAAGAAAACGCGCCGGTGCTGGAGCTGGTGTTCACGCGCTTGCACGCGGGCGGCAAGTTTGACAAAGGGCAGGGCGGGGCCTACCGCTTTTCGGGCGGGCTGCACGGGGTGGGCGTGAGCGTGACCAATGCGCTGGCGCGGCGGCTCGAGGTTTGCAGCCAGCGCGACGGGCAGCAAGCGCGCATGGTGTTTGCCGACGGCGCGGTGCTCGAGCCGCTGCAACTGCGGCCGCTGGCCAGCGGCGAGCGGCGCAGCGGCACCACGGTGCGCGTCTGGCCCGATGGCCGCTACTTCGACAGCCCGGTGCTGCCGCGGCCCGAGCTGCTGCACCTGCTGCGCAGCAAGGCGGTGCTGCTGCCGGGCCTGAGCGTGACCCTGCACGACGAAGCCACCGGCCAGAGCCAGCACTGGCAGTACCAAGGCGGCCTGCGCGACTACCTGCTGCAAAGCCTGGGCAGCGAGCCGCTGATCCCGCTGTTCGAGGGCAGCGGCAGCGCCGACGCCAGCCACGAGAGCTTTGCCGAGGGCGAGGGCGCGGACTGGGCGGTGGCCTTCAGCGAAGACGGGGCGCTGCTGCGCGAGAGCTACGTCAACCTGATCCCGACCAGCGCCGGCGGCACCCACGACAGCGGCTTGCGCGACGGGCTCTACCAGGCGGTGCGCGGCTTCATCGAGCTGCACGCGCTGCTGCCCAAGGGCGTGCGCCTGCTGCCCGAAGACGTGTTTGCGCGCGCCAGCTACGTGTTGTCGGCGCGCGTGCTCGATCCGCAGTTTCAGGGCCAGATCAAGGAGCGCCTGAACTCGCGCGACGCGCTGCGGCTGGTGAGCGCCTTCGTGCGCCCGGCGCTCGAGCTGTGGCTGAACCAGCACGTCGAACACGGGCGCAAGCTGGCCGAACTGGTGATCCGCGCCGCCCAAACGCGCCAGCGCGCCAGTCTGAAGGTGGAAAAGCGCAAGGGCTCGGGTGTGGCCGTGCTGCCGGGCAAGCTCACCGACTGCGAAAGCCGCGACCTGGCGCGCAACGAGCTCTTTCTGGTCGAGGGCGACAGCGCCGGCGGCAGCGCCAAGATGGGGCGCGACAAAGAATGCCAGGCGGTGTTGCCACTGCGCGGCAAGGTGCTCAACACTTGGGAGGTCGAGCGCGAGCGCCTGTTTGCCAACAACGAAATCCACGACATCGCCGTCGCCATCGGCGTCGATCCGCACGGGGTGCAGGACGGGTCGCCTGGGGACAAGGTGCTTAGCGGTGCCGGGCCGTCCCAAGCCGCGAGCGCCCCCTCGGGGGGCAGCGCAGCCCGCACAGCGGGCGAGCGTGGGGGTTCAGACGTACTCAGTGGGCTGCGCTACGGCAAGGTGTGCATTTTGGCCGATGCCGACGTCGATGGCTCGCACATCCAGGTGCTGCTGCTGACGCTGTTTTTGCGTCACTTCCCGGCCCTGATCGAGGCCGGCCACGTCTATGTGGCGCGCCCGCCGCTGTACCGCGTCGATGTGCCGGCGCGCGGCAAAAAACCGGCCACCAAGGCCTACGCGCTCGACGAGGGCGAGCTCGAGGCGATTCTGGACAAGTGCGCCAAAGACGGCGTGGCGCGCGCGCGCTGCAGCATCAGCCGCTTCAAGGGCCTAGGCGAGATGAACGCCGAGCAACTGTGGGACACCACCCTCAACCCCGACACGCGCCGGCTGCTGCCGGTGCGTCTGGGCGCCTTTGACGCCGCCGCCACCGCCGAGCGCATGACGCAGCTCATGGGCAAGGGCGAGGCGGCGGCGCGGCGCGCCCTGCTCGAGCGCTGGGGCGACGCGGTGGCGATCGACGTTTGATAGATGGTCTGATTGACGCCTGAGTCTCAAGCGCCCTCGGGTGCCGGTCGGCCGCTGTCGCTGCAGGCCAGCATGGTGTCGGCCTTGACCCACTGCTGCAGCAGGCGGCGCAGGTGGCTGAGGTCGTCGAGCAGGCCGTCGGCGCGTTCGGCCTCGATCTGCTGCGCCACCACCGCCGACAACAGGCTGGCTTTGCCGTGCTGATACAGGCGCTCGAATTCGGCCAGTTCGGCCGCGTTGCTGCTGCACGGCGCGCTCAGGCAGGTGCGCGCCGCGGCCAGCAGTTGGGGCAGGGCTTCGGGCGGGTTGGCCGCTGCAGCTGCAGCGGCCAAGCGCTGGGCGCTGGCGACCATGCGCCCGGCCTCGTCGAAGTAGCGCGTGGCACGCAGGCACAGCGTCAGGTCGTCCGAGACTTGGCGCGGCATGCGCGCGGCGCGCAGGCTGGCGATGTATTCGGTGATGGCGGCGGCCAGCTGGCGCGCGGCCTCGGCCTGGCTGCTGGCTTGGCGCTGGTTGTCCAGCGCCGCCGTGGCCACGCTGCCGATGGCGGCGCGCAGTCGCGGCAGTTCGGCGCGCACCGCGCCCAGCGCCAGCTCGGGTGAGCTGGCTAGGGTGTGGTCCAGGTGCTGCGGGCGCGCCAGTTGGTCATCGTGGCTGCGAAAAAAGCCTTCCAGCCAGTCTGCCAGCCGCTGCGTAAAGGGCAGCAGCAGCAACACCCCCATGACGTTGAATACGGTGTGAAACAGCGCCAGAAACACCGCCGGGTTGTCTTGCAGGTGCAAGGCAGAGGCCAGCCAGTCGATCAGCCACAGCATCAAGGGCAAAAGCAGCAGCGCCACGACCCCGGTGATGACGTTGAAACCGATGTGCCCCAGCGCCAGCCGCCGCGCCGCTGCCGTGGCCTTGAGCGCGGCCAAGGCGGCGGTGGCGGTGGTGCCCACATTGGCCCCGATCACCGCCGCCGCAGCGGTGGGCAGGTCGATCAGGCCGCCGGTGGCGGCAGTCAGAATGATGGCCACGGCGGCGCTGGACGACTGCGTTAAAAGCGTGACCACAAAGCCCAGCGCCAGCGCCGCCGCCCAGTGCACGCCCACGCCACCGGCAAGCGCATCGGCACCATAGGCGGCAGCCATGCCGCCAAAGGCTTGTTGCAGCAGATCCAGCCCCATAAAAAACAGGCCAAAGCCGATCAGCGCGTCGCCCAGGCCCTGGTAGCGCTGGTCTGACAGCAGCAAGCGCAAGGCCACCCCAGCGACGATGATCGGCAGCGCAAAGGCGTCGATGTCAAAGCCAAAGCCGATCAGGCTCACCAGCCAAGCGGTCATGGTGGTGCCGACGTTGGTGCCAAAAATCACCCCCAAGGCCTGGCGCAGGTTCATCAGCCCGGCGTTGACGAAGCCGATGGCCGCCACCGTGACTGCGCTCGACGACTGCACCAGCGCCGTGACGGCGATGCCGGCGAACACGCCGCGCAGCGGGGTCGAAGTCCAGCGCCCGAGCAAGCGCTTGAGGCCGCTGCCGCCAAAGGCCTTGAGGCCCTCGGTCATCATCAGCATGGCAAACAAAAACAGCGCCAAGCCGCCGAGGGCCCAAGTGAGTTGTTGCAGGGTCATGATGCGCTTAGCTCAGGTTGAATGGGGACAAACGGGCCTCGACCCGCGCCAGCGCTTCGGGCGCGCCAAACAGCACCACCACGTCCTCGCTGTGCAGCAGCAGATCGGGGGCGGGGTTGAGCAGGCGCTGGCCGGCGCGCAACACGGCGGTGATTTCGACCGCGTCGGCCTCGAGTCCAAGCGCTTCGATGCGCTGGCCCACGGCGCTGCTGCCCGGCGGCAGCGCCACCGAGTGCAGGCGCGCTTGCGTGGCGTCGTCCCCGGCCAGCGTCGGGTCGCCTTGGAACAGCTCGCGCAGCAACCGGTAGCGGTCGCTGCGCGCCTCGCGCAGGCGCCGCAGCACGCGCGCCATCGGCACCTCGAGCAGCGTGAGCGCGTGCGCGACCATCATCATGCCGGCTTCGAGCGTTTCGGGCACCACCTCGGTGGCGCCGGCGGCGCGCAGGGCCTCGACCTGGCTTTCGTCGCGCGTGCGCACCATCACCGGCAACTCGGGGTGCTGCGCGCGCACCTGCTGCACCAGCTTGAGCGCCGCCGCCGGGTCGTCGTAGCTGATGATGAGCAACCGCGCGCTGGCCAGCCCGACGGCATCGAGCACGCCGGCTTCGGCGGCGTTGCCATAGTACACCGGCTCGCCAGCGGCGTGGGCGTCGCGCACCAGTGCCGGATCGAGGTCGAGGGCCACGTGCGCAATGCCTTCGCGCTCGAGAAAATTGGCCACGCTCTGGCCGATGCGGCCATAGCCACACAAAATCACGTGCTGGCTCAGCTTGGGGCTGGTGTGGGCGTGTGGCTGTTGCGCGGCGGCGCTGGCGGCCACGCTCGGGCTGCTGGCTGGGCCCAGCAGCGCGTCGCTCAAAAACTGGCTGTAGCGGATCAGGAACGGCCCAGCGATCAGGCTCAGCAGCACCGCAGCGAGTGCAATCTGCGCCGCTTGGCCGTCGATGCCGCCGCCGGCCAAGCCCAGCGCCAGCAGCGCAAAACCAAACTCGCCCCCGAGCGCCAGAATGAGCGCGGTGCGCAGCGCGGTGCGGCGCTCGATGCCCGCGGCCAGCACCAGCGCCGCCACCAGCACCAGCTTGATCGCCAGCAACGCCAGTGCGCCCAGCAGCGCCCAAGGCCAGATCGCCAGCAACGCAGCCGGGTTGATGAGCATGCCGATCGAGACGAAAAACAGCCCCAGCAGCACGTCGCGAAAGGGCCGAATGGTGGACTCGATCTGGTGCCTGAACTCGGTCTCGCCCAGCATCATGCCGGCCAGAAAGGCGCCAAAGGCCAGCGACAACCCGAGGCTTTCGGTGATGGCCGCGGAGGCCAGCGACACCAGCAGCACCGTGAGCGTGAACAATTCGGCCGAACGGCGCACCGCAATCGCATGAAACAGCGGCCGCAGCAACCAGCGCCCAGCCAAAAAGACCAAGACAAAAGCCAGCAGCGCCTTGAGCAGCGCCCAACCCAGCGGCTCGGCCAGTGAGCCCGCCGCCGCCAAGCCCAGCACCGGGATGATGACCACGAACGGCACCGCGGTCACGTCCTGGAACACCGACATCGCCAGCCCCAAGCGGCCGTGGCGGCTGTGCTCCTCGCCTTGGTCGGCGAGCTGGCGCGCGATGATCACGGTCGATGACTGGGCAAACACCGCCCCGACGATGAAGGCCGCCACCGGGTCCAGCCCCAAGCCCCAGGCCCCCAGCCCCACCACGGCCGTGGTCAGCACCACCTGCCCGGTGCCCAGCCAGAGCACGGTGTGGCGCAGGGCGTAGATTTGCGGCAGCGAAAAATTGAGCCCGATCGTGAACAGCAAGAACACGATGCCGAACTCGGCCACCAAGCGGATGGTCTCGGTGTGGCTGATGAGGCCGGCCACGTAGGGCCCCAGCAGGGCGCCCACGGCCAGGTAGCCCAAGCTGGCCGGGATGCCGGTGCGCTGAAACAGCGCCACCGCCGCCACCGCAGCGGCCAGCAGCACCAAGAGTTCAAACAGCGGTGGCAGCGTCATGGGGCGCGATGGTGCCGTGCATCAATCAGTGTGCATGGGCGCACGGGAGTAAACAGGCCGCCAGCGCCCCAGCAGCCCACGGTGCCCAGCGAAGCTTCAGGGTTGTTGCCAGCGAAACACCCGCATCGGCGGCACGTTGCGCCATTCCCACTCGAAGCTGGGTTCGCCCATCTCCGGCGTGGTGTAACTGGCCACATGAGCGCGGAACTGGTAGGCGACAAAACGGCCACCGGGGGCCAAATGGTCCTTGATGGCGGCGACGATGCTCTGGGCCACCGGCACCGGCAGGGTGGAAAACGGAATCCCCGAGACCACCACATCGGGCGCTGGCAGGCCCCAGCGCTCTAGGTGCAGCCCTAGGTCGGCGGCGCTGCCTTCTTGTACCAGCAGCCGCTGGTCTTGGTTGCGCTGGCGCAGTCGGTTGGAGAATTCGGGGTTGAGCTCGATCGCCAACAACCGCGCCTGCGGCGACATGGCGCGCAGCAGCGCGCGCGTGCTGCCGCCGGTGCCGGGCCCGAGTTCGATCACGCAGCGCGCGCGCGCCAAGTCGCAGGCGCGCACCACACCTTGTTCCAGATAGGGCGAACTGGGCACCACCGAGGCCACCGACATCGGCTGCGCCATGAAGCCGCGCAGAAAAGCCATTGCGTCGGCCAAACGCGAGTCTTGCTTTGTGCGATTTGGGGTCTGGTGCTCGAACGGGTGGTTGGCAGCGATGCTGCGGGGCTCGGCACTGCGGTCCTTGTGATTGGTCGGCACTGGTGCTCCTAGGGGTAATCGAGGGTAAAAACCAAGCCGAAGAATGGCGGCTGGGGGGCAATGGCGCTACTGTAACCCAGTCGAGCGGGGATTTCACGCGCTTGTCATCTGAGAAAGATCAGGGGAAACCGCTAGCAAGGGGCGATTTGTGACACTTCGTGGTTAAAAATTCAAAAGTCTGTCACAAAACTGCCGCAATTCATGCATAGGATCAAGGATGTCCCATAAACCTTCCTCCAAAGGAACCCGATGAAACGCACTTTCCTGAAAACCGTGGCCGCCACCGCTGCGCTGGCTATGACCGGCGGCTTTACCAAGCTGGCCACCGCTTCGACCATCATCACCGGCGCCGGCGCATCGCTGCCGTTCCCGATTTACTCCCGCTGGGCTGAAGCCTACCGCGCCGCGACCGGCGTGCAACTGAACTACCAATCGATCGGCTCTTCGGCCGGCATCCGCCAGATTCGCGCCCGCACCGTCACCTTTGGTGCCACCGACGCCCCAGTGTCCGGCGCCGATCTCGAGCGCGATGGCATGGTGCAGTTCCCGGCCATCATCGCCGGCGTCGTGCCCATGTACAACCTCGAAGGCTTTCGCCCCGGCGAGCTGCGCCTGACCGGCCAGCTGTTGGCCGATATGTTCAGCGGCCGCATCGTCAACTGGAACGACCCGCGCATTGCCGCCGTCAACCCGGGCCGCACCTTCCCGAACCAAGGCATCACCGTGGTGCACCGCGCCGACGGCTCGGGCACCACCTTTGTCTTTACCGACTACCTCTCGGCCGTGAGCCCGGAGTGGGCCAGCAGCATTGGCCGCGGTGCCACCGTGCGCTGGCCGGCGGCTTCGTCCATCGGTGGTCGCGGCAGCGAAGGCCTGTCGGCCATCGTGGCGCGCACCCGCGGGGCGATTGGCTACGTCGAGTTCTCGTACGCGCGGCGCAACAACATCCCGCACATGGCGATGCAAAACGCCGCCGGTAACTTCGTCCAGCCCGATGACCGCACCTTCTCGGCCGCCGCCGCCGCCATCGACTGGTTCAGCGTGCCGGGCATGGGCGTGTCGATGGTCAACGCCGCCGGTGCCAACTCGTGGCCCATGGCCACGGCTTCGTTCATCCTGATGTACAAGCAACCGGCCAACGTGGCCGAAAGCAACGCCGTGCTGGCCTACTTCGACTGGGCCTTCCGCAATGGCGACGCCTTGGCGCTGGAGATGGACTTCGTGCCGATCCCAGACACCTTGGCCGAAGCCATTCGGACCCGGGTCTGGAACCAGATTCGCCGCGCTTAAGCCGCTGCCGATGACGTTGCCGTGCGCCCGTAGTGCGGCAACAGCGGTGCATCCGCCGTGCCGTCTCTGGGCGGTCGGCGGATTGCAATTTATCTACCTCTACCTAGTCTGGGCTGATTATGATAAGCGCCAGTTCCACTACGACGCTCGACCTCCCTATGTCCACCCCTATCCAAGCGCACGACTTGGGCCACCCCCACGTGCTCGCTATCGCCAAGCGCCAGCGCTTGCACGACGCCCTTTTTTACCGCGTCTCGCAAGCCTTTGCCGTGTTGGTGCTGATGGCGCTCATCGGCATCATCGTCACCCTGTTCATCAACGCCTGGCCGGCGTTTCGCGAGTTCGGCTTTGCCTTCATCTGGACCGCCGAGTGGGACGTGGTCAACGAGCAGTTCGGCGCCCTCATGGCCATCATCGGCACCTTGGCCACTTCGGCCATTGCCATGATCATCGGCGTGCCGCTGGCCTTTGGCATCGCGTTGTTCCTCAGCGAAACCTGCCCGGTCTGGCTGCGCCGGCCGCTGGGTACGGCGGTCGAGCTGCTGGCCGCCATCCCGTCCATCATCTACGGCATGTTCGGCCTGTTCGTGTTTGCGCCGCTGTTTGCCGACTACTTTCAAATTCCGGTGCAAGAGCTGATGGCCGGGATGCCCATCATCGGCGCCATCTTTGGCGGCGTGCCCAACGGACTGGGCATTTTGGCCGCCGGCATCATCCTGTCGTTTATGGTGCTGCCCTACATGGCCGCCGTCACGCGCGACGTGTTTGAAGTGGTGCCGCAAATCCTGCGCGAATCGGCCTATGGCTTGGGTGCCACCACCACCGAAGTGGTGCGCCATGTGGTCATGCCCTACGCCTTCAAGGGCGTGGTCGGGGCCGTGATGTTGGGCTTGGGGCGCGCGCTGGGCGAGACCATGGCCGTGACCTTCGTCATCGGCAACGCACACCGCATCCCCGAGACCATCAACGCGCCGGGCGTGTCGATCACCTCGGCGCTGGCCAACGAGTTTGCCGAGTCCTTTGGCATGCACATGCACACCCTGTTTGCGCTCGGTTTCCTGCTCTTTATCCTGACCTTTGTGGTGCTGGCGCTGGCGCGGCTGCTGATTTTGCGGGTCGAAGAAGGCAAGGGCAGCAAAGGATACTGATATGCAAATCAACCAATCGCTCTACAACCAGCGCCGGCGCAAAAACGCTGCCATCATGGCCTTTTCTGGCGTCGCCTCGTTGATCGGGCTGGCGGTGCTGGTCTGGATTTTGTTCGTGCTGTTTTCCAATGGCTTTTACGCCCTCGATTGGGAAATCTTCACCCAAGACACACCCGCGCCCGGCACGCCCGGCGGCGGCTTGCGCAACGCCATCGTCGGCAGTTTGATCATGGTCGGCTGCGCGGTGCTGATCTCGACCCCGATCGGTGTCTTGGCCGGCATTTACTTGGCCGAGTTTGGCGACGCCAACAAGACCGCCAGCGTCACGCGCTTCGTCAACGAGGTCATGCTCTCGGCGCCGTCGGTGGTGCTGGGCTTGTTCGTGTTTGCGGTCGTGGTCATGACCATGGGCAATTTTTCGGGCTATGCCGGCATGATCGCGCTGTCGCTGATCGCCATTCCGGTGGTGATCAAAACCACCGAAAACATGATGCGCATGATCCCCGGCAGCTTGCGCGAGGCCGCGTTCGCGCTCGGCGCGCCGCACTGGAAGGTGGCGACCATGGTGGTGCTGCGCGGCGCCCGCGCCGGCGTCATCACCGGCGTGCTGCTGGCGCTGGCGCGCATCAGTGGCGAGACCGCGCCGCTGCTCTTTACCGCGCTCAACAACCAGTTCTTCACCCTCGACATGGACGGCCCCATGGCCAACCTGCCGGTCTGGATCTACCACATGGCCATGAGCCCATTCGACAACTGGAACGAGCTCGCTTGGGCGGGCGCTTTGCTCATCACCTTGACGGTGCTGGCGATCAACATCACGGCACGCATTTTGTTCCGTGAGCGCGTCAAAGTCTAAATTAAGTCCTTCTGCAAACTGGAAATTCGTATATGTCTGAAGCCTCTATCGAGCCACGCAACGCCATCGAGGTGCGCAACCTCAACTTTTACTACGGCGGCTTTCATGCCCTGAAAACCGTCAACCTCGACATCATCGAGCGCAAGGTCACGGCCTTTATCGGCCCCTCGGGTTGCGGCAAATCGACGCTGCTGCGCACCCTGAATCGCATGTACAGCCTGTACCCGGGCCAGCGCGCCGAGGGCTTGATCAGCTTTTATGGCCAAAACATCCTCGACGAAAAGCAGGACTTGAACCTGCTGCGCGCGCGCATCGGCATGTTGTTCCAAAAACCGACGCCGTTTCCGATGTCGATCTACGACAACATCGCATTTGGCGTCAAGCTCTACGAAAAACTCAGCCGCGCCGACATGGACGAGCGCGTGCAGTGGGCCCTGAGCAAAGCCGCACTCTGGAACGAAGTCAAAGACAAGCTCAAGCAAAGCGGCCTGAGCCTGTCGGGCGGGCAGCAGCAGCGCCTGTGCATCGCGCGCAGCGTGGCGGTCAAGCCCTCGGTGCTGCTGCTCGACGAGCCCACGGCGTCGCTGGACCCGATCTCGACCGGCAAGGTCGAGGAACTGGTGCACGAACTCAAAAAAGACTACACCATCGCCATCGTCACCCACAACATGCAGCAGGCGGCGCGTTGCAGCGACTACACCGCCTACATGTACTTGGGCGAGCTGATGGAGTACGGCGCCACCGAACAGATTTTCTTCAAGCCCAAGCGCACCGAGACCGAAGACTACATCACAGGAAGGTTTGGTTGATCATGAGTGAAAAACTGCTCTCCAGCCAGTTCGAAGCCGAACTGGCCCACGCCACCGCCCGCATGCTCGAAATGGGCGGCTTGGTCGAATCCCAGCTGCGCCAGTGCATATACGCCTTGCATCACCTCAGCCTCGAGACCGTGCAGCAGGTGCTCCAGCAAGAGGCGCTGGTGAATAATTTTGAAGTCGAAATCGATTACGAAATCACCAGCACCATGAGCCGGCGCCAGCCCACGGCGCGCGACTTGCGCTTGCTGGTGGCCTTGTCGCGTGTGGTCATGAACCTCGAGCGGGTGGGCGACAAAGCGGCGCGCATTGCCAAGCTCATTCGGGCGCACATTCAGGCCGGGGCGCCGCGCGCCTTGCCCAGTGGGGATCTGGAATCCAGTTTGTCGTATGCCATCGAGCAGCTGCACCAAACCCTGGACGCTTTTGCTCGCCTTGATGCCCATGCGGCCAACACGGTCATCAATTCGGACGACCGGCTCGATGAAGATTACGCCGGTTACACGCGCAAGCTCATCACCTACATGATGGAAGACCCGCGCACCATCGGCAGCAGCCTCAATCTGTTGTTTTTGGCCAAGGCCATCGAGCGCGTCGGCGATCACGCCAAAAACATCGCCGAAGCCACGATTTACGTCGTCAAAGGTGCCGACGTGCGCCACGCCAGCGAAGAGGAAAGGAAATCGGCCCTGCAATGAGAAAACTCCCCCGGGTGCTGGTGGTCGAAGACGAGCCGGCCATCGCCGAACTGATCGCCGTCAACCTGCGCCACAACGGCTTTGCACCCACGGTGGCCTTTGATGGCGAGTCGGCGCAGCGCGAAGTCGATTCGGTGCTGCCCGACGTGATCCTGCTCGACTGGATGCTGCCTGGCGAGAGCGGGGTGGCGTTGGCCAAACGCTGGCGCTTGCAAGAGCGCATCAAAACGGTGCCGATCATTTTGCTCACCGCCCGCACCGAAGAGTCCGACAAGGTGCAGGGGCTCGACGCCGGGGCCGACGATTACGTCACCAAACCATTTTCCACACAGGAGCTGTTGGCGCGCATACGCGCGGTGCTGCGGCGCCGTGCGCCCGAGATCGTCAACGACGCAGTGCAATTGGGCGATTTGACGCTGGATGCTTCGACCTACCGCGTGATGCTGAGCGGCAGCGAGCTCAAGATCGGCCCGACCGAATTCAAGCTGCTGCACTACCTGATGAAACACCCCGAGCGGGTGCACACACGCGGCTTTTTGCTCGATCGCATTTGGGGCGACCATGTGTTCATCGAAGAGCGCACCGTCGATGTGCATGTGAAACGCCTGCGCGAGTCGCTCGGCGTTGCCGGAATCATGATCGAGACGGTGCGTGGCGCCGGGTACCGCATCACGGCCAACCCCATCAAGGTCAAGCCCAAACCCGACATTGCCGAGGCATGATGCGACGCCTGCTGGAGCTGCTGGCGTTTACGCTGGCTGCTGGCGCGTTGGCCGCGGCGTTTGGGGTTGCCAGTTGGCTGCCGGTGCTGGGCAGTGCTGTTGGTGCGTTGTTGTGGTTCGCATTCGATGCGCTGCGGGCGCGGCGCGTGCTTGATTGGTTGCGCCATGGCAGCGCAGCCGCGCCTCCGCTCGCCGTGGGTGTGTGGGCCGAGGTGGTCGAGCGTGCGCGGAAATCGTTCAAAATTCTGAATCGCAAGGCGCGCAAGAGCGAGGCGCGTTTGCAAGAATTTTTGGCCGCCATTCAGGCCTCACCCATCGGCGTGGTGTTGCTCGATAAATCCTCTGCTATCGAGTGGAGCAATTTCACAGCGGCCCAGCACCTGGGTTTTGACCCCAAGCGCGATCTCAAACAACCCATACGCCACTTGGTGCGCGCGCCCGAATTCATCGATTATTTGGTGCAGGGCGATTACGCCCAGGCGGTCGAGATCGATGGCCGCGACGCCACCCCGGGCCACCCGCAGCGCATTTCCATCAACCTCTACCTCTACGGCAAGGGGCGGCGTCTGATGCTGACGCGCGAAATCACGGCGGTGGAATTGGCCGAAGCCATGCGGCGCGATTTCGTGGCCAATGTGTCGCACGAAATTCGCACCCCTCTGACCGTGGTCAGCGGTTTTATCGAGACCTTGCAAACGCTGGAATTGTCGGCCAGCGAGCGGCGCGAGTACCTCGAATTGATGAGCACCCAAGCTCAGCGCATGCAAAGCCTGGTCAGCGATCTGCTCACCTTTTCAAGGCTCGAAGGCAGCCCGGTGCCCGGTGTGGGCGAGTGGATCGACGCCCAAGCCATGCTGCAGCAGGTGGTCAACGAGGCGCAGGCGCTGTCGGAGGTGTTGGGCAGGGGTCCGCATCAGGTGCTGGCCCAAAGCGGCCCGTCTTTTCTGATTGCGGGCGCGCGCGCCGAGTTGCACAGCGCCATGTCAAACCTCCTCAACAACGCGGTGCGCCATACCCCGGCGGGTGCGCAGGTGAGAGCCGGCTGGACGTTGAACAACGATGGCGGCGCCGGTTTTTATGTCAGCGACGACGGACCGGGCATCGAGGCCGAGCATCTGCCGCGCCTGACCGAGCGCTTTTACCGCGTGGACCGCAGCCGCTCGCGCGAAACCGGTGGCACCGGACTGGGCTTGGCGATCGTCAAGCACGTGGCGCAGCGCCATGGGGGCTTGGTGCAGATCGAGAGCGCCCTAGGCCAAGGTTCGACCTTTCGTATCATCTTGCCGCCCAGCCGGGTGCTAAACCACAGCGATTAGCTTGTGGCTGCGCCCGCGGCGTGGTGTGGCCGGGCTTACTGCTGGGTTGGGTCACCTGGGCGGCGCTCGAACACCAGCCAGACGTCGCGGCCTGGGCGCAGGCGCGGCTCCTCGCGCAGCAGCTGCCACTGGCGCAGGTTGATCTGTGGGTGCAGGGTCACAAAGGCTTCGGAACTGACCACCAAGCGCGGGCAGTGAGCATCGGCCGCACCGCCGCTGATGCGCTGCACGCGCAGGCCACCGTGGTACTGCAAGGCGGCGATTTGTTCGTGCGCCAGCCCGTGCACCAGCACGCACTGCTGCGCCGGTGTCAGGGCGGCGACGCGCTGGCTGGTGGGCGCCAGCCCCATGCCGTGGTTGAGCACTGGCAACCAGAGCGTGAGCAGCAACGACCAGCACAGCGTGATCCCGCTGGCCGACAACACCAGGCTTTTCCAGAGCGCGGGTTGGTGGCGGCCGGTGCGCCAGGCGATCACACCCAGCCACGCCAAGGTGAGGATGGCCGCTGGTGCAAACAGATGGGCTTCGAATTGCGGCACAAAATTAGGCAGCAGCTTGGCCACGTTTTCAGCCGGTTCGGCGGGCACGCCCGTCATCATGGCCACCCAGATGATCCAGATGATGATCGCCGAGGCGCTAAAGAGCAGCATCGCCAGCCAGTCGATCAAAGCGGCGGCGCTGCGCGACAGGGTGGGCAAGGCAAAGGCCGCCAGCAGCGCCAAGGCCGGCAGCGCCAGCAGCAAGATGCGGTCGCTGCCGCGGTGGACAAAGGTTGCCAGCAGCAGCCCAAGCAGCCACAACAGAGGCAGCAGCAAGTGTGGGCTGCGCCATTGCCGGCGCCACTTCCACAGCGTCCAAGCGGCCAGCAGGGCGCAGGGCCAAGTGAACCAGAGCAACAGCCGGGCCAAGCTCTCCCACGAAGCCCCAAGCTGCCAGTGCGGCAGGATGCCGGGCCAGTCCAGCCAGCCAGCGGGCCAGCCGATCGCGTACACCAGAGCGGCGGGCACCAGCGCCAAGCCGGCCATAGAGCCGCGCAGCGCTTGCGAGGGTATGGCTGGGTTGAAAGTGCCGCACCACCGCGCGCACTCGCCGCCGAGCAGCAGCAACAGGGCGATGCCCGGCGCGCCGCTCAAAGCCAAGCCAGCCATGGCCAGCCCCCAGAGCGCTAGGGTGGTGCTTAAGCGCAGTTCCGAATGAAAGCTGCGCGCGTAGGCCCACAGACCCAGCGCCACAAAGGCCAGTCGCGCCGCATCCACGCTGGATTGGTGCGCCAGCAGGGCCAAGCCGAGGCAGGCCATCAAAGCCAACAAGGCGGCGTCGGCCAAGGCGCGGGCGTAGTGGGTGGGGTGCGCTTGGCCGCCAAAGGCAAAAACCACCGGCTGGGCACCGGGCTGGCGCGCAAAGTGGTAGGCGGCGTACCAAGTCGAGATCAGGGTCAGGGCCAGCAAGGCCATGAAGGGCAGCTGGGCCGCTTGGTGGGCGGGCAGCCACGGCAAGGCGTAGATGGCCAACGCGCCGAGCCAGTAGGGCAGCCAGCCGATGCCCAGCGCCGTTTCGCCCAGCAGCTGCGGGTGCAGCCATTGGCCGGGGTGGGCGGCGAGCTCGCGCATCACACCCAACGAGGCCAGGTCGGCGTTGCGCCACGGGTCGCGGCCGATGAAGCCAGGCAAAACGTAGAGCAGCCCCAGCGTCCACAACACCCAGCGCGGCAAGCGCCGGGCGGCGTGCTGGCTCACGAGGGCGGGGCTGGGGTGGTTCACGGGTGGCTAAAACTGGCTTAGGTGGCGGTTGCCGAAGCCAAGAAAAAAGCAGCCTTGCGGCTGCTCATCGGTGGTACGCAGGCGGCCGACCAGTTTACTTGGCCGTGCGGGCGAAGCGGTTGCGGAATTTTTCCACGCGACCGCCCATGTTGTCCACGCTCTTTTGCGTGCCGGTGTAAAAAGGGTGCGATTCGCTCGAGGTGTCGAGCTTGTAGAGCGGTAGCTCGCGCCCGTCGTCGAGCTTGATGGTCTCGCGGGCGTTGACGCAGGAGCGGATCACGAACTGCTGGTTGTTCGACAAATCGACGAAGCAGACTTCGCGGTAGTTGGGGTGGATGCCGGATTTCATGGCTTTACCTATCAAATGGGGCGCAAAGGACAACGCAGCAGCCACTACCGGCCCATCCGGCAGCACTTTCCGCAAAACTCGAATTATAACCGCTGGCTGTGGTGTTGGGCACAAACATGGTGTTGAGCACAGACCTGATCAACCGCCCGAACCTCAGCCGCCGCGGCGCATGAGGTCGAAGAACTCGTGGTTGTTCTTGGTCTGCTTCATGTTTTTGAGCACCATTTCCATGGACTCGATCTCGTCCATGTTGTACATGAACTGGCGCAGGATGCGGGTTTTTTGCAAAATTTCGGGTGCCAGCAGCAGCTCTTCGCGCCGCGTGCCGCTGCGGTTGAGCTGCACGGCGGGAAAGACGCGTTTCTCGTACAGGCGCCGGTCCAGGTGCAGCTCGGAGTTGCCGGTGCCCTTGAATTCCTCGAAGATCACCTCGTCCATGCGGCTGCCGGTGTCGATCAGGGCGGTGGCGATGATGGTCAGCGAGCCGCCTTCTTCGACGTTGCGCGCGGCACCAAAAAAACGCTTCGGGCGCTGCAGGGCGTTGGCATCGACGCCGCCCGAGAGCACCTTGCCCGAGCTCGGCAGCACGTTGTTGTAGGCGCGCGCCAGCCGGGTGATCGAGTCGAGCAAAATCACCACGTCTTTTTTCAGCTCGACCAAGCGCTTGGCGCGCTCGATCACCATTTCGGCCACGTGCACGTGGCGTGTGGCCGGTTCGTCAAAGGTGGAGGAGATCACTTCGCCCTTGACGGTGCGCTGCATCTCGGTGACTTCTTCGGGGCGCTCATCGACCAGCAGCACCATCAGCGTGACTTCGGGGTAGTTGGCGGCCAAGGCGTGGGCGATGGTCTGCATCATCACCGTTTTGCCGCTCTTGGGCGGGGCCACGATCAGGCCGCGCTGGCCCTTGCCGATGGGCGCGATCAGGTCGATCACGCGGCCGGTGATGTTTTCTTCGGTCTTGATCTCGCGCTCGAGCCGCATTTGCTGCTGCGGAAACAGCGGCGTGAGGTTCTCGAACATCACCTTGTGCTTGTTGTGCTCGGGCGATAGGCCGTTGATTTTGTCGAGCTTGTTGAGGGCGAAGTAGCGCTCGCCGTCTTTGGGCGTGCGCACCTCGCCTTCGATCATGTCGCCGGTGTGCAGGTTGAAGCGCCGGATCTGGCTGGGCGAGATGTAGATGTCGTCGGTGGAGGCGGTGAAGCTGGTGTCCATGTTGCGCAGGAAACCAAAGCCATCGGGCAGCACCTCGAGCACGCCGTCGGCAAACACCTGCTCGCCGGTTTTGGCGCGCTTTTTGATGATCGCAAACATCAGCTCCTGTTTGCGCATGCGGCCGGTGTTTTCGATTTCCAGCGCATCGGCCTGCTTGAGCACTTCCGAGACGTGCAAGGCCTTGAGTTCGTTGAGATGCATGGGGTGCGCTCCTGCGAGGAGTCGGGGAAAAAAAGGGGGATACGGGAGAATCAGGGACTGTTCTGCAAGACAGGGCCAGCCGGGAAGCGGCAGCCTAGGGCAGTTAAGGGGGCGGGCAGTTCGGAGCGGGCCTGCAGGGGCGCCATGCTCGGGAAGCCAGCCGGATTATGACAGGAAAATCCCCTTGGCGCGGGTGCCCAATACACAAGGGGGCACAAGGAGACACGATAGGGCACAAGGGGGAATGCTGGCTGGGCAGCTATGCCTTTTGCAACCAGTGGGCGAACAAAAACAAGCAACTCGCCAGCCGCCAACGGAACCCAACCCGCACGCTGCGCGCGCAGCGCCCGAACTGTGTGGGGGGCGGTGCGAGCGCCCAATCAGGCCAAGTTGGAGTCGATAAAGGCGCTCAGTTGCGCTTTGTTGAGGGCACCCACCTTGGTGGCGGCGACCTTGCCGTCTTTGAATACCATCAGCGTCGGGATGCCGCGAATGCCAAACTGCGCCGGCACCTGGCGGCTTTCATCGACGTTCATTTTGGTGATCTGCAGCTTGCCGTTGTAGTGGGTGGCCAGCTCGTCTAGGATGGGGGCGACGGTGCGGCAGGGGCCACACCACTCGGCCCAAAAATCGACCAATACCGGCAAGGAGGACTTGATTACGTCGGCATCGAAGCTGGCGTCGGTGACTTGCTTGATCAGGGGGTTGGCCATGTGGGTTTGCCTCGTCGTTGCGTCGCTGCAGTAAAAAGTGGGGCGGGATCGGGAAAGAATGAGGGGTGACGAGCCTCGACCCCGGCACTGGATTCACAGTTAGGGCTGCTTGGTTCCCCACCTGACCCGGTTGGCCGCTTCACCATGCGGGAAGGCCCGTCGGGTCTGATTGTAAGCCAGAGAATAGAATGGGCGCATGTCGTACCTCGTTTTGGCCCGCAAATACCGGCCGCAGAACTTTGCCCAGATGGTGGGCCAAGAGCACGTGGTGCAAGCGCTGAGCAACGCCTTGCGCAGCCAGCGCCTGCACCACGCCTACCTGTTTACCGGCACGCGCGGGGTGGGCAAGACCACGGTGTCGCGCATCTTGGCCAAATCGCTCAACTGCACCGGGCCCGATGGCGCCGGGGGTATCACGGCCGAACCCTGTGGCCAGTGCCCGGCCTGCCGCGAGATCGACGCCGGGCGCTTCGTCGATTACACCGAGCTCGACGCCGCCTCCAATCGCGGTGTCGATGAGGTGCAGGCGCTGCTCGAGCAGGCGGTCTATAAGCCGGTGCAGGGGCGTTTCAAGGTGTTCATGATCGACGAAGTGCACATGCTCACCGGGCACGCCTTCAACGCCATGCTCAAAACGCTGGAAGAGCCGCCAGCCTACCTCAAGTTCGTGCTCGCCACCACCGACCCGCAAAAGGTGCCGGTGACGGTGCTCAGCCGCTGCCTGCAGTTCAACCTGCGTCCCATGCCCCCGCCAACCGTGCAGCAGCACCTCGAGCAGGTGCTGCAGGCCGAGCAGGTGCCGTTTGAGGCCGGTGCGCTGCGCTTGCTGGCACGCGGCGCGCGCGGCTCGATGCGCGATGCCCTGAGCCTGACCGACCAAGCCATCGCCTTTGGCGCTGGGCAGCTGCAAGAGGCGGCGGTGCGCCAGATGCTGGGCGCGGTGGAGCGCGGCCATGCGCTGCGCTTGGTTGAAGCCTTGGCCGCCGGAGACGGCGCCAGCGTGGTGCAGACGGTGCAGGCCTTGCGTCTGCAAGGCTACGCCGCCGCGTCGGCGCTCGAAGAGATGGTGGGCCTGCTGCAGCGCATGGCGGTGCTGCAGGCGGTGCCGGCGCAGTTGCAGCCCCACGACCCCGAAGACGCCGACTGCGCCCGCCTGGCGGCTTTGCTGCCCCCCGACCAGACGCAACTGCTCTATAGCCTGTGCCTGCACGGGCGCGCCGAACTCGGGCTGGCCCCGGACGAATACGCGGCGCTGAACATGGTGCTGCTGCGGCTGCTGGCCTTCAGGCCCGAAGGGGTGGAAAAAAAAAGCCTGAAAAGCGCTGAGCCGTTTGATGCGGCGGGGCAGGGGCGGGCGGCTGCGACACCTTTGCCTGCATCTGCCCCCAGCACAACTGTTATCCCAACTGCCAGCCCCGCTCTCAGCCTTGTTGCCGACCCTGCAGTTGCGGAGCCTGAAACGTTGCAGCCTGCCGCGCAACCCCTGCCGGTGCCCAGCCCAGCCTCTCCCGAGCCGACGGGCGCTTCTGTCTCCCCAACCCCCGCCGACACAGCCCCTTTGCCCGATTTCTGGCAGAGTGTGGTCAGCGACTTGGTGCAGCGTGAAGCGGTGACGGCGCTTACGCGCGAGCTGGCCTTGCAGGCCGAGTTGGTGCGGCGCGAACCCGGCTGCTGGACGCTGCGCGTGGCGCAGGCGGCGCTGGCCAATGGCAGCGCGCGCGAGCGGCTGCAGTCGGCGCTGGCGCAGGCTGGGCATGCGGTGAGGCTGGAGCTGGAAATCGCCCCAGCGCACGACACCCCCGCCCAGCGCGCGGCTGCGGCTGCGCAGGCGCGTTTGCAAGCCGCGCACGACAGCTTGCTGCAAGACCCCTTCGTGCAGTCTATGCTGCGCGACTTTGGCGGCAAAATCGTGCCCGGCAGCTTGCAAGCGCTCTGAGCCACGAGCGGTTTGCGACAATCCCCTCAAAACCCTTCCAAATCCCCCCTCCAAACAAAGGAAACCCATGTTCAACAAAGGACAACTGGCCGGCCTGATGAAGCAGGCGCAAGCCATGCAGGAAAACATGAAAAAGGCCCAAGACGAGCTGGCCACGCTCGAGGTCACGGGCGAATCCGGGGCTGGTCTGGTCAAGGTGGTGATGAACGGCAAGCACGCCGTCAAGCGCGTCAGCATCGACCCCAGCCTGCTGGCCGAGGACAAAGACATGCTCGAAGACTTGGTCGCTGCTGCCTTCAACGCCGCTGTGCGCCGGGTTGAGGAAAATTCACAGGAAAAACTGGGCAAACTCAGCGCCGGCATGCCCAGCTTGCCCGGCGGCATCAAGCTGCCTTTCTGAGTCGGCCAAGCGCGATCGGCACACCCATGGCCAAAGCGCTCGAGTCGCTGTTGCGCGCGCTGCAAGGCCTGCCCGGGGTGGGGGCCAAGACAGCCTCGCGCATGGCTTTTCACCTGCTGCAACACGACCGCGATGGCGCGCTGGAGCTGGCGCGGGCGCTCACGCGCGGGGTGGCCGAGCTGCGCCATTGCACGCGCTGTTACACCTTCACCGACGCCGACCTGTGCCCCACCTGCACCGACCCAGCGCGCGACGACACCCTGCTGTGCGTGGTCGAAACCCCCGCCGACCAGGCGGCGCTGGAGCGCACCGGCGTGTACAAAGGGCGCTACTTTGTGCTCATGGGCAAACTCGGCCCGCTGGCGGCGCTGGGGCCGCAAGAAAACGGTGTGTTGCGCCTGCTCGAGCGCCTGCAAGGCGCCCAAGGGGATGCGGTGCGCGAACTGGTGCTGGCCACCAGTTTCACCGCCGAAGGCGAAGCCACCGCGCACCTGATCTCCCAAGCGCTCAAGGGGCGCGACATCAAAGTGACCCGGCTGGCGCGCGGCGTGCCGCTGGGCAGCGAGCTCGAGTACGTGGACTTGGGCACCATCGCCCACGCGCTGGCCGATCGGCGCTGAACGGTGCCGTTGATTGCCGTTCAGCGCCTGCCAGCCGTGGCCTTGCCCGGCGCAGTTTTATGCCGACTTTTTCAACCAAGTCAGCATAGGCCAAGTGAGCACCCAGAGCGCCACACCGATGCCCACCGCCGTACCGATGGCGAACAGCCAGTCGGCAAATTGATTGATGTCGGCAAAGCTCGAACCGGCCACGCCTGGGAACAAAACGAAGGCCAGCGCCATGGCGATGGCGCCGATGGCGGCGCTGGTGGGCAAGGTTTTGCGCCACTGGCCCTTGGGGGCGCGCACCAGCGCCAGCACCAGTGTGGCGCTCCAAACCACAGCCAACAAGACAAGCAGCCACAGCATGGGGAGCAGGATTTCGTAAGCGATGTTCAGGCCAAGCCAGAGGTTGTACAGCATGGTAGTGTTCTTTCTTTTGGGTTGATTTGATGGGGGTCAGGCGCGGCCGCGCAAAACGGCGATGTAGGCGGGTTTGAGCAGGCGCACCTTCATCACCCAAGCAAAGAAGCTGTCTTGCAGCGGATCTATCAGGGGCAGCGTGGGCACTAGGTTGCCGTCGTGGTCGAACTCGACCAACAGCGCCGAACCCACGCGGGTGATCAGCGGGCAGGAGGTGTAGCCGTTGAACTTCTGATCGGGGGCCTGGTTCTGGATGGCCCGAATCAGGTGGCCGGCCACAATCGGCGCCCCGCCCTTGACGGTGGCGGCGGTTTTGCCGCGCGGCGTGCCGTTGATGTCACCGATGCCGAATACGTTGGGGAAGCGCCGGTGTTGCAAGGTCTCCCGGTTCACCTCCAGCCAGCCGCCGCCGGCAAAGGGGCCTTCTTTCCACGCCAAGTCGCTGTTGCGCACCGCGTCCGGGGCGCTCATAGGCGGCACCACGTGGATGAAGTCGTAATCGATCGTGTTGACTTGGCCAGTGGGCTGGCCGGCATTGAAGGTGGTGAAGGTAGCGCGCCGGGCACCGATGTCGATGCCGGTCAGGCGCTGTTGCAGGTGGTGCGCAATGCCAAGGCGCTCAAAACGGCGACCGATGTCTTGGTGATAGACATCGACACCGAACAACGCCGCGCCGCCGGTGTGGTAGCTGATCTCGGCGCGCTCGCGCGTCCCCACTTCGCGCATTCGGTCATCGAGCAAAAAAGTGACTTTGACGGGTGCACCGGCGCACTTCATGGGGGTATGGGCAGCGGTCATGACGGCGCGCCCACCTGTACGGCGAAACGCGTCCATGAGCTTCCAGGTGCTGGCGGCGGACTGCGGGCTGGCATAGACCGAAGTCAGGCCGTTTTGCCCCAGCGCCGCTTCGTCCATGCCGGCGATGGCCTTGTAGTTGAGCTGCAAGCCCGTGGCCACGACCAGAAAATCGTAGCGGATGCGCTGCCCGCCGCGGGTGACAACGGTGTTGGCCGTGGGGTCGAACTCGGCTACGTAGTCCTTCACCCATTCGATGCCGCGCGGGTGGTAGCGGCTGTTGTTATGCAAGACCGCGCGCTCCATGGGCCAGATGCCCCCGGCCACCAAAGTCCAGCCGGGCTGGTAGAGGTGTTGCTCGCGGCCGTCGATGATGGTGATGCGCGCGCCCTCGAGCCCGCGCGCGAGCCGGTTGGCAATGGCGATGCCGCCGGCACCGCTGCCGGCAATCACGATGTGGGCCTGGGTGCGCACCCGGGCTTGGGCGCTGGCGCTCGCACCTGCCAAGGCAGCAGCCAGCGGGGTGGCGGCAAAACCGGCCAAGAGGCGGCGCCGGCCGATTTGTGAAAATTCCATGAACATTGTCTCCGGTTTAGGCTGACGAACCACATACCCTGCTGCGTATAGTTATGCGGAGCAGTGTAATGGCTCAGACCGGAAACAAAGAGCCTAGGTTCTCACTTTTTTGTCGGTGTATACCCTATACCCTATGGGTAATTTGCGACACCCATCAGCCGTAGCGCCCGGTGATGTAGTCTTCAGTGCGCTTTTGCTTGGGCGTGGTGAAAATCACGTCGGTGGCGCCGAACTCGACCAGTTCGCCCATGTGCATGAAGGCGGTGAAGTCGGACACCCGCGCCGCCTGGTGCATGTTGTGGGTCACGATCAGGATCGTGACCTTGTTTTTTAGCTGGCCGATGAGGTTTTCGATCGAATCGGTGGCGATCGGGTCCAGCGCCGACGTGGGTTCGTCGAAGAGCAGGATTTCGGGGTCGGTGGCCAGCGCGCGCGCAATGCACAGGCGCTGCTGTTGCCCGCCCGAGAGGTTGAAGGCCAAGGCGTGCAGCCGGTCTTTTACCTCGTCCCAGAGCGCCGCGCCGCGCAGCGCTTCTTCGACCTTGTCGTCGATCAGCGCGCGCTGGCGCACCCCGCGCACGCGCAGGCCGTAGGCCACGTTTTCGTAGATGGATTTGGGGAACGGATTCGGTTTTTGAAACACCATCGAGATGCGCATGCGCACCTCGATCGGGTCGATTTCGGGGCTGAGGATGTTGATGCTGTCGGGGTTGATGACGATCTGGCCCTCGTAGCGGTTGCCCGGGTACAGGTCGTGCATGCGGTTGAAGCAGCGCAAAAAAGTGCTTTTGCCGCAGCCCGAAGGGCCGATGAGCGCGGTCACGCAGTTCATGGCCAGCGTCAGGTTGATCGACTTGAGCGCCTGGGCTCCGTTGCCGTAATAAAAACTGAGGTTTTGGGCCACGGCTTTGGCTTCGGTCGGTGCAGTGGGTTTCAAGGCTAAGGGCTTTCGTGGTGGGGCAGGGCAGCGGCCTAACGGGCTAGGCGCTTAAGTAAAGGACTGGGGCTTGGCGCGCCAAACGCGGCTCACCAGCGGATGCGCTTGCGGTAGCGGTAGCGCAGCCAGATGGCGAGCGCGTTCATGGCCAGCGTGATCAGCATCAGCACCACGCCGGCAGCGGCGGCGAGCTCGTGAAACGCCGGCTGTGGCCGCGAGACCCAGTTGAACATCTGGATCGGCATCACGGTGAAGGGGTCCATGATCCAAGCGAATGAGATGAAGGGGAACACCTCGGTGACCGGTGCCGGCGGCAAGAAGGCGATGAAGGTGAGCGCGCCGATGGTGATCAGGGGCGCGGTTTCGCCCACGGCCGTGGCGGTGCCGATGATCACGCCGGTGAGGATGCCGCCTTTGGAGTAGGGCAGCAGGTGGTGGAGCGTGGCCTGCCCCTTGGTGGCGCCAAGCGCGTAGGCGGCTTCGTGGATGGATTGCGGGATCGAGCGGATGGCTTCGCGCGTGTTCATGATCACCACCGGCAGGATCATCAGCGCCAGCGTCAGACCCGCGGTCAGGATGCTCTGCCCCAGGCCCCACATGTGCACGAACAGCCCCAGCGCCAGCAGGCCGTAGATGATGGGCGGAACCCCGGCCAGATTGGTGATGTTGATCTCGATCAGGTCCATGAGCCAGTTGCGTTTGGCGTAGACCTCGAGGTAAATGCCGGCCGCGACACCGATGGGCACCGCCGACAGCACCGTGACCGAGATCACCAGAATGCTGCCGACCCAAGCCGACAAGATGCCAGAGCGGTCGGGGTGGCGCGACGGAAACGAGGTGAAAAAGTCGAGCGTGATGCGGTGGTAGCCGTCGGCGACCATCGAGACGATCAGCGCCAGCAGCACCAGCACGCAAAACAGCATGGCCAACAGCGCCGACAGGGCGAAGATGTGGTCCCAGCGCTTGTGCGCGGCGATCATGCTGCGCACGGCTTGGAGTTCTTGGGGGGCGATGCTCATGGCAGATCAATAGACCTCGCGGTAACGGCGGCGCAGGTAGTGCCCCAGAATGTTGAGCACCAGCGTCATCAGCAGCAGCACCAGACCGACGGCGAAAATGCTTTGGTATTCGATGGTTCCGTGCGCCACGTCGCCTAGCGCCACCTGGGCGATGTAGGCGGTCAGGGTGGCAGCGGGTTGGGTCGGGTCCAGCGTGAAGTTGGCTTGCTGGCCGGCGGCGATGGCGACGATCATGGTCTGGCCCAGCGCCACCGACATGGCCAAAATGTAGGCCGCCACGATGCCCGACAGCGCCGCCGGGAACACCACGTACCAAGCGGTTTGTAGGCGCGTAGCACCCATGGCGTAGGAGCCCTCGCGGATGTCCATGGGCACGGCGCGCATGGCGTCTTCGCTCATCGAGCTGACAAAAGGCACGATGCTGACGCCGATGACCAAACCGGCCGAAAGCATGTTGAAGCCCGACAGACCGGGGATGATCAGCGTCAGCACGGGCGTGACCAACAGCAGCGCAAAATAACCATAAACCACCGAGGGCACACCGCTGAGCATCTCGAGCGCTGGTTTGCAGACCTCGCGCACCTTGTGCGGGGCAAATTCGCCCAAATAAAGCGCGGCCAAGGTGCCCAGCGGCACGGCGACCAGCAAACCGATGGAGGTGACGACCAAAGTGGCGGTGACCAGCGGCAGGATGCCGTAGCGTGGCTCGGCAAAGAGCGGCGTCCACTGGGTGTCGGTAAGAAAGTCCCAGATCGAGACGTGGCGGAAAAAGCCCATCGACTCGACCACCAGAATGGTGACCACCGCCACCGTGATGGCAATGGCCGACAGGGCCGATAGAAACAATATAAATTGGACCACGCGCTCCTTGACGTGGCGCGAATGCTGCGGATGGAAGCGGGAGCGCGTGGTACTCATCAAGCTAAAAACCTAGGCTTAAACACAGATCGATGCACGATCAGCGCGGTTCGCGCTGCATCACTTCTTGAATGCGCACACCAATGGTGGGGGTGCCGGCAGCAAAGCGGGTACCGAAGCGGTTGTCGCGCAGGTGGCCGGCGGCGATGGTGTAGGCCTCGGCGGGCAGCGGCACGAAGCCGACTTCACGCGACAGGCGGGCGCCGTTGTTCAGGAAGAACTCGGAGAACTGGCGCACCTCGGGGCGCTGCAGCGCGCGCTCAGACACGTAGAAGAACAACGGGCGCGCCAGCGGCTGGTAGGTGCCGGCGATCACGTTATCCATGGTCGGGGCCACGGCGGCACCACCTGCTGCTGGTACCACGCTCACCGAACGCAGCCGGTCTTGGTTGGCCAGGTAGTACGCCATGCCAAAGTAGCCCAGCGCGCCGCGATCCCGCGCCACGCCCATGACGATCACGTTGTCGTCTTCGCTGGCCATGAAATCGGTGCGGCTCTGGCCGCTGCGGCCCATGATCGCTTCGGTGAAGTAGTCGAAGGTGCCCGATGCGGTGCCAGGGCCAAACAGCGTCAGGGCTTGGTCGGGAAAGCTCGGGTCCACTTGGCGCCAGTTGGTGATGCGACCGGTGGCGGCCGGCTCCCAGATGGTGCGCAGTTGCGCCACCGTGAGTTGACGCGCCCAAGTGTTGTCGCGGTGCACCGCCACCGTGAGGGCGTCGAAGGCCACCGGCAGCTCGATGAAGCGGATGCCAGCGGCGCGGCAGGCTTCGAGTTCGGCGGCGCGCGCTGGGCGCGAGGCGCCGGTGATGTCGATCTCGCCGCGGCAGAAGCGGGCGAAGCCGCCGCCGGTGCCCGAGGTGCCGACCGTGACCCGCACCGCGCCGCGTTGGGCACGCTGGAACTCTTCGGCGACGGCTTCCGAGATCGGGAACACGGTGCTGGAACCATCCACCCGCACGGTGGTGGGCGTTTGGGCCCAGGCGGTCGAAAAACCCACCACACCCGCCAAGGCGGCAGCAGTGGTGAGCGATAGGAAGGCACGTTTGCTTTGCATGGGGCGAACTCCGTAAGGATGGAACAAAAAACCAAAACTGCTGCGCGCACACCGAAGCGATCGCACAGCGCAATGCGGATGATGCTGATCGAGTGTGAAACTTCTGTGACTTTTGCAAGAAGCCAGCTGAGCTACGGCAAGGCTTGGTCTGAACCGCTGCGGTGGGACAATCGCTGCCCATGAACGCCCCAGCTCCTGAAGCCGACCCAGAAACCGCCTCCGGTGCCGATGCGCGCTGCCAGCGCCTGCACACCCTGCGGGAACTGCTGCACCACCACGCCCACCTCTACCACGTGCTCGACGCGCCCGAAGTACCCGATGCCCAGTACGACGCCTGGTGGCAAGAGCTGCTCGCGCTCGAGGCGCAGCACCCCGAGTGGGTGAGGCCCGACTCGCCCAGCCAGCGCGTGGGGGCGCCGCTGCGCGAGGGTTTTGCGCCGGTGTTGCACCGGGTGCCGATGCTGAGCATCCGCACCGAAACCGACACCCAGCCCAGCGGCGCCGAGGCCTTTGATGCACGCCTGCGCAAAGAGCTCGGCCTAACGGCCAGCGACGCGCCGCTGGAGTACCTGGCCGAGCCCAAGTTCGACGGTTTGGCCATCAACCTGCGCTACGAGGCCGGGCTGTTGGTGCAGGCCGCCACCCGCGGCGACGGCAGCACGGGCGAGGACGTGACGCACAGCGTGCGCACCATTGCTCAGATCCCGTTGCGGCTCGACGAACGCGTGCGCCCGGCACCGGCGCTGCTGGAGGTGCGCGGCGAGGTTTTCATGCGCCGCGCCGACTTCGAGGCCCTCAACGAGCGCCAGCGCCAGCGCATCGCGGCCGGGGCCAAAGGCGAAAAAACCTTTGTCAACCCACGCAATGCCGCCGCCGGGGCGGTGCGCCAGCTCGACCCGGCGGTGGCGGCCGGGCGGCGCCTGAGCTTTTTTGCCTACGGCTGGGGCGAAGCCCCCCCTTTTGCCAGCCAGTACGAGGGTTTGCTGGCGCTGCGCGACTGGGGCGTGCCGGTGTGCGAGCTGGTGCAGCGCTGCTGTGGGGCGCACGAGCTGGTGCAGTACCACCAGCGCCTCGGGGCCCTGCGCGACCAGCTGCCCTTTGACATCGATGGCGTGGTCTATAAAGTGGACCCAATCGAGCTGCAGCAGCAGCTGGGTTTCTTGACGCGCGAGCCGCGCTGGGCGCTGGCGCACAAGTACCCGGCGCAAGAGCAGTGCACGCAGGTGCTGGCGATCGAGGTGCAGGTGGGGCGCACCGGCAAGCTGACACCGGTTGCGCGTCTGGCGCCGGTGTTCGTGGGCGGCGTGACGGTGACCAACGCCACCTTGCACAACGCCGAGGAGGTGCAGCGCAAAGACGTGCGCGTGGGCGACACCGTGATCGTGCGCCGCGCTGGCGATGTGATCCCCGAGGTGGTGGCGGTGTTGATGGATGACGCACCGGATGCGCCGGATGCACCGGTGCGCGGCCCGGCCTGGCAGATGCCGCAGGCCTGCCCGGTGTGCGGTGCCGCCGTGCTGCGCGAGCCCGACTCGCCCGAGCAGCGCTGCGGCGCGGGTCTGGCTTGTGCGGCGCAGCGCCAACAGGCCCTGCTGCACGCCGTGGGCCGGCGCGCCTTGAACATCGAGGGCTTGGGCGACAAGCTGATCGAGCAACTGCTGCAGTCGCAAACGGTGCGCAGCCTGCCCGATCTGTACGGTCTGAGCTTGGGCGATCTGGCCGGGCTCGAGCGCATGGCCGACAAATCGGCGCTCAATCTGGTGCAGGCGATCGAGGCCTCGAAGCGCACCACCTTGGCGCGCTTGCTCTACGCGCTGGGCATGCGCCACGTGGGCGAGCGCACGGCCAAAGACTTGGCGCAGCACTTTGGCAGCTTGCAGCGCTTGCAAGAGGCCAGTGTGGAGCAGCTGCTGCAAGTGCCCGATGTGGGGCCAGTGGTGGCGCAAAGCGTGCATGATTATTTTCGCCAGCCGCAGCACCTCGAGTGGCTGGAGCAACTGCGCGCTTTGGGAATGCAGTGGAGCGAGACTGCGCCTGCCACAGAGGCAGGGCCTGAACCGGCGCCAGCCGGTGCGCTGCCGCTGAGCGGCAAAACGCTGGTGCTC
This sequence comes from Serpentinimonas maccroryi, assembly GCF_000828915.1. Classification (NCBI taxonomy): domain Bacteria; kingdom Pseudomonadati; phylum Pseudomonadota; class Betaproteobacteria; order Burkholderiales; family Comamonadaceae; genus Serpentinimonas; species Serpentinimonas maccroryi. The sequence continues at coordinate 1,210,304 of NZ_AP014569.1, read as the reverse complement.
ACCGGCACGCTGCCCACGCTCTCGCGCGAGGCGGCGCAGGCCCTGATCGAGGCCGCCGGCGGCCGGGTGAGCACCTCGGTGAGCAAAAAAACGCACTACGTGGTGGCGGGTGCCGAAGCCGGCAGCAAGCTGGAGAAGGCGCTGGCGCTCGGGCTGCCGGTGCTCGACGAAGCGGGGTTGCGCGCGCTGCTGGCGCAGGGGTAGCGAGTTGGCGAGCCAGTGGGCCGGTTCGGGCGGGTTTCTGGCGGTATGCGGGCAGTTTGCGCCGGCTAGTCTTCCGCCTCAAGCGCGGCCAGCAGGTCGTGGTTGAGTTGCGCCTGCGCCCGCACCAGGTGCAGGTGCGGACCGCGAATCAAAAAGGTGTCTTCGACGCGCTCACCCAGCGTGCTCACCTTGGCCAACTGCACATCGATCTGGTGCTGCGCCAGCACGCGCGCGATGGCGTACAGCAGCCCGATGCGGTCGCTGGCCGACACCGTGAGCAGCCAGCGCTGGCCTTTTTCGTCGGGTTGCAGGCCCACGCGCGGCACGATCGGAAAGCTTTTCACGCGGCGAGACAGCCGCCCTTTGCCGGGCGCGGGCAAGGGGCCGCCTTGTTGCAGCGCCAGCGGCAGGTCGTTTTCCACTTGCGCAATCCATTCCCGGTGTTGCTCGGGCATGCTGGCGGGCAAGACTTGAAAGGTGTCGAGCGCGTAGCCGTCGAGGGTGGTGTGGATTTTGGCGTCTTGGATGCTAAAGCCACCGCGGTCGAAATACGCGCACACGCGCACGAACAGTTCAGCGTGGTCGGCGGTGTGCACCAGCACCTGCAAACCCTCGCCCACGGGCGATTGGCGCACGCGCACCAAGGGGGCCGGGCCCATCCCCACCTCCTCGCTCTGGCCCACCTCGTTGCGCTCGCTGCCGTGGGCCGTGGCGCGTTCGTGCAGGGCCTTGCTGATCTGGCGCGTGTGCCAGGCGATTTCGTCGGCCGAGTGGCGCATGAAGTAGCCCACGTCGAGCCGCTGCCACAGCCGCTGGTGCGCCTGCTGCGGCAAGGCGTGCAGCGCCAGCCGGGCCAGCGCCTCGCGTTTGCGGGCTTCGATTTCGGCCGCTGGGTCGGGGGCGCCGCCGCCGAGCACGCGCAAGGTGGCGTGGTACAGGTCTTCGAGCAGCTTGGCTTTCCAGGCGTTCCAGACCTTGGGGCTGGTGCCACGGATGTCGGCCACGGTGAGCAGGTACAGAGCGCACAGGCGCCGTTCGCTGCCCACGCGGCGGGCAAAGGCGGCGATCACGTCCGGGTCGGACAAATCTTCTTTTTGTGCCACCTGGCTCATGCTCAGGTGTTCGGCCACGAGGAAGCGGATCAGCTCGGCGTCGGCGCGCTCGAGGCCATGCAGGCGCGCAAAGCTGGCGACCTCGCGCGCGCCGACCTCGGAGTGGTCGCCGCCGCGGCCCTTGCCGATGTCGTGAAACAGCGCCGCCACGTAGAGCAGCCACGGCTTGTCCCAGCCGGCGGCCAAGCGCGCGCAAAAAGGGTATTCGTGCGCATGCTCGGGGATGAAGAAGCGGCGCACGTTGCGCAGCACCATCAGAATGTGCTGATCGACGGTATAGACGTGGAACAAATCGTGCTGCATCTGCCCCACGGTGCGGCGAAAAGCCCACAGGTAGCGCCCCAGCACCGAGGTCTGGTTCATGAGCCTGAAGGCGTGTGTGATGCCGCTGGGCTGCTGCAAGATGCGCATGAAGGTGGCGCGGTTGCGCACGTCGCGCCGGAAGGCGGCGTTCATCAGCCCACGCGCGTTGTAGAGCGCGCGCAGGGTGCGCGCCGACAGCCCGGTGATGCCGGGTGCGGTCTGGTGCAGTAAGAAGGTTTCCAGTATCGCTTCGGGCTGCTGCCAGTACAGGTCGTCGTGCACCACTTCGAGCATGCCGCCTTTGTCCAGAAAGCGCTCGTTGATCGGGGTCGGGGGCTGCACCGTGCCGCGCTCGCCGGCGTCGATGCGCTCTTGGATGTTGAGCAGCAGCACCTCGTTGAGCTGCGTCACGGCTTTGGCCGCCCAGTAGTAGCGCCGCATCAGGGCCTCGCTGGCGCGGCGTGCGCGCCGGGCGTGCAGGGCCTTGGGGCTGGGGGCGTCGTCGGCCTCGAGTTCGGCGCGGTAGCCAAAGCTGTGCGCCAGCGCCGATTGCAAGTCGAACACCAGCCGGTCTTCGCAGCGTCCGGCCAGCACGTGCAGGCGGGCCCGGATCAGGCTCAGCAGCGCCTCGTTGGCCTTGAGCTGGCGGCCCTCGAGCGCCGTGGCCAGACCGCGCTGCACCAGTTGGTCCCACGAATGGCCCAAGCCCGCCGCCTTGGCCAGCCAGAGGATGGTGTGCAGATCGCGCAGGCCGCCGGGGGACTCTTTGCAGTTGGGCTCGAGCGCGTAGGGGGTGTTTTCGTATTTTTGATGGCGCTGGCGTTGCTCCAGCAGCTTGGCCTGCATGAAGGCGCGCGCATCGAGGGCGTCGATCAAGGCGCAGACCAGCAGCTCAAAGGGCTTGCGCGCCCCGGCCAGCCAGCGGCTCTCGAGCAAGGCGGTCTGCACCGTGACGTCGGCCGCCGCTTCGTGCAGGCACTGCGCTTGCGTGCGCACGCTCGAGCCGATGCTCAAGCCCACATCCCAGCAGGCGCCGATGAAGGCTTCCAGCGCCGCCTTGACGGCCGGTTGGGCTTCGAGCTCGAGCGCCTCGGGCAGCAGCAGCAGCACGTCGATGTCGGAATGCGGAAACAGCTCGCCCCGTCCGTAGCCGCCCACGGCCACCAGCGTGCAGCCCGGCGGCAGCGCCGCTTGGCGCCAGAGCTGGCGCAGGGTGTCGTCGGCCAGTCGCGCCAGCCGCCGCAGGGGCGCGTGGATGCCGCGCGCCGGCCCTTGCCAACCGCCGATCTGCGCCCACAGCGCCGCCCGACCCTCGTGGTAGCGCTGGCGCAGCGCGACCGTGGCGACCGTGGCGATCGGGGTGCTAACGGGTGGCATGGCAGGGGTGTGGATCAAGGGGGTTGCCGAGTGTGTGTCCCGCGCCAGCAGGGGGAGGGCTCTCAGCCTCTCAGGCCGGTCGGCCCGCTTGGGCGCTGGCCGGGGGCGGGGGTGAGCCGGCCGAGAGGGTGAGAATCTCGAAGCCGGTCTCGGTGCACAGCACCGTGTGCTCCCATTGCGCCGAGAGCGAGCGGTCTTTGGTGACGATGGTCCAGCCGTCGCCCATTTCGCGGATCTCGCGCCGGCCTTGGTTGATCATGGGTTCGATGGTGAAGGTCATGCCGGCTTGCAGCGCCAGCCCAGTGCCGGGCTTGCCGTAGTGCAGCACCTGCGGCTCTTCGTGAAACTGCTGCCCGATGCCGTGGCCGCAGAACTCGCGCACCACCGAGTAACCGGCCGCTTCGGCGTGGTGCTGGATCGCGTAGCCGATGTCGCCCAGCCGCGCCCCCGGGCGCACGCGCTCGATGCCTTTCCACATCGCCTCGTAGGTGATGGCGCACAGGCGCAGCGCTGCTGGGGCTGCGGCGCCCACCGCATACATGCGGCTGGTGTCGCCATGCCAGCCGTCTTTGATCACGGTGACGTCGATGTTGACGATGTCGCCGCGCTTGAGCGGCTTGTCGTTGGGGATGCCGTGGCAGATCACCTGGTTGACCGAGGTGCAGATGCTTTTGGGGTAGGGCGCATAGCCGCCGGGTGCGTAGTTGAGCGGCGCCGGGATGGCCTGCTGCACGCCGACGATGTAGTCGTGCGCCAGCCGGTCGAGCTCGTTGGTGCTGATGCCGGGCTGCACCAGCGGGCCGAGGTAGTCGAGCACTTCGGCGGCGAGCCGGCCAGCGCGGCGCATGCCTTCGATGCCAGCGGCATCCTTTAGGGTTACAGTCATGGGGGTGTATTTTTGCAGATATTGGCCTGCCCGACAGGGGTCGAACCTGTGACCTACGGCTTAGAAGGCCGTTGCTCTATCCAGCTGAGCTACGGGCAGCAAATGCCGCGATGCCTGCAAAACCCCGGCAGCCAGCGGGCGCTGGGGCTTGGGATGAAACGTGGCCGATTTTAACAGCCTGAAACGCCCAAGGTCGATACGCAAAGGACTGGCAGACACAGGCTTGATGCCGCACTCACTTGGGTATGGCGTAGTCCGCTTGGGTCAGGTGGTCGATGCCGCAGCTTAGGGTTTCGATCCAGTCGATGAACTCTTGCACGGCCGGACCAGCCAGCGGCGCGCCGTGCTGCGGCACGATCATGCGGATGGGCAGCAGTTGGCGTGCCATATTGGCCCACAGCTTTAATACTTTTTGCGAGACCATGTAGCGGCGGTGAAAGCCCTCCATGCGGTGGAGGTTTGGCGCCAACGAGGTGATGGTTTTGGCGGCTTCGGCCGAGGTGCCCAACGACACACCCAGATCGCCCGAGAACAGGATGCGGCTGACGGGGTCCCAGAACTGGAAGTTGCCCTCGGCGTGCATGAAATGCGCCGGCAGCGCCACGATCTCGCTGCGGCCCAGCGGAATGCGCATGCCCGGATCGGGGATGCCGACGATGCGCCCGGCGGTTTTGCCCGGCTTGCAGAAATGCGGCGCGAACCGCTCCCACAGGCGCGAAATGTACAGCGTGGCTTGGGTGCTGGTCATCCAGCGGTCCAGCGACGCGATGATGTCTGGGTCGGCGTGCGAGGCCAAGATTTCGGTCAGTTTGCTGGGCGGGAAAAAACGGTTGATGCTGAGGAGCAGCTCGTTGTAGGCCACGTTGCCGCCGGGGTCGATGATGGCGCCTTGCTGCTCGTCGACGATTAGAAACTGGTTGGCCTGCACCGCTTCGCCGCCTTCGTCGCTCAGGTGCGCGAACATTAAGCAGACGTGATTGTTGTGGTTGTAGAGTTCAATGGCCATGATCTAAGGGTTTTTTGGGGCTGTCGGTAGCCGTGACCGAAAAGGGGTGGCGTGCAAAGCCATTGCCTTTTAAGCCCGCAGTGGCGGCATAGCGCTGCAAGAATTCTTTGAACGCGGGGGCTGTCATGGGGCGCGCGTAGTGGTAGCCCTGGGCTTCGTCGCAGCCAAACTGCGCAATGCGTTCGGCCACCGCCGCCGATTCCACCCCTTCAGCGAGGGTGCGCAAGCCGAGCCCAGCAGCCATTTGCACGATGGCGCGCACGATCGCGGCGTCGTCCGGGTCGGTGAGCAGGTCGCGGACGAAGGATTGGTCGATCTTGAGTTTGTCCACCTCGAAGCGCTTGAGGTACGACAGGCTCGAGTAGCCGGTGCCAAAGTCGTCGATCGACAGCTTAACGCCCATTAGCTTGAGCCGCCGCACCAGCGCCAGCATGGCGTCGGTGTTGTGCAGCAACAGCGATTCGGTGAGTTCGAGCTCGAGCAGGTGCGCCGGCAGGCCGCTGCGCGCCAGCGCCTGCTGCACGGTGGCTTCGAGGTCGCCGCGCTTGAACTGCACCGCAGACAGGTTGACGGCCAGTTGCAGCGGCGGGAGTCCGGCGTCGAGCCAAGCGCGGCCTTGGCGGCAGACTTCCTCAAGCACCCAGGCGCCAATTGGTGCAATTAATCCACTTTCTTCGGCCACCGGGATGAAGCGGGCGGGCGCAATCAGCCCCTGTTCGGGGTGCTGCCAGCGCAGCAGCGCCTCAGCCCCGACCAGGGCGCCGCTGCGCAAATCGAATTGGGGCTGGTAGTGCAGAAGCAGCTCGCCGTGCTCGAGCGCGCGCCGCAGGCCCGCGCGCAGGCGCAGGTGCTCGCCGGCTTGCTGGCCCATGTCCTCGTTAAAGTAGTGGTGGCTGTTGCGGCCCAAGTCTTTGGCGCGGTAGAGGGCCATGTCGGCCTTGCGCAGCAAGGTGTCGAAATCGCGCCCGTCGTCGGGGTAGAGGGCGACCCCGATGGAGCAGGTGAGCGCGAGCTCATGACCGTCGAGCACGAAGGGTTGTTCGAGGTTGGCCATGAGTTTGGCCAACACCGGAGCCGCTGCTTGGTTGTCTTTGAGGTCGGTGAGCAGGGCGATGAATTCGTCGCCGCCCTGGCGGCTCAGGGTGTCGGTTTGGCGCAGGCACTGCTGCAGCTGCTGCGCAACCTGTTGCAACAGCGCATCGCCGCAAGCGTGGCCCAGGGTGTCGTTGATGTGCTTAAAGTTGTCTAGGTCTAGGTACAGCAGAGCCACGCGCTGACACTCTCGATCGGCATGCGCTATAGCGAGGCTGAAGCGCTCTTGCAGCAGCTGGCGGTTGGGCAGTCCGGTCAAGGCGTCATGGAAAGTGAGGTAAGCGGCTCGCTGCTGCAGCTCGGCGTGCGCTGCCGCCAGTTGAGCCTCGGTGGCTTTGCGCTGTTCGATGTCTTCGGTGATCCAGATGGTGATCTTCTCATCGCCCGCTTGGGGCAATGCGCGCGCCATGATGCGCATCCAAACCAGACTGTCATCGATGCGCCGATTGCGCCACTCGATTTCGATGCGCTGGCCGGCGGCCAAGTCGTCACCAATGGCTGCGCCGAAGCGCTGGTAGTCGTCGGCCGATTTGAAAAAAACTTGGGCGCTTTGACCCAGCAGTTGGCCCCGTTCGTAGCCCAATAATTCTTCGAAACGCGGGTTGCAATGCTGGATTAGGCCGTTGCAGGTAAAAAGGATGCCCACGCTGGCGTTGTCCAAAATCGCTTGCTGGTGCAGCAGCAACAAGCGCAGCTCTTGCTCAGCGCGTTTGCGCTCGCTGATGTCTTCAACAATCCAGATCGTGCCGTCGGCGCTATCGTGCGGGTTGATCGATTTGGCGCGCAACTGGCAAAAGACAGCGCTGCCGTCGCGCCGGCGCATCAGTCGTTCTTGTTCGAACAGTTGACCTGCGGCCAATAGCGGGGACGCACGCCGGCCAATGTCGGTGTAATCGGCCTCGGAGAAATACAGCACCGAACCCGGCTGGCCAACGAGCGCGTCGGGCGTCCAGCCAAAAATTTCGGCCGCGCGCGGGTTGCAATGTTCAAAGCGCCGGTTGCGCGTGAACAAAATGCCAACCCCGGCGTTTTGCAAAATCGCCTGGTATTCGAGTTCGAGCTGGCTGGGAGGGGGGTGGGTCACACTTCAGGCTTTGGATCACGGGCCATGAAAGCGGCACCAGATTTCTGCAAATATAACAGGAAAATCAGATGGCTGCTTGCATCCCGTGCTCAAAATGCTGCGCCATAAGGCTGCGGGCGGCGTCGGCGTCGCGCTGTTCGAGCGCGGCCATGAGTGCGCGGTGTTCGAGCAGCGACTCGTGCAAGCGGCCCTCGCGCAAGAGCGAGCCGTGGCGCTTGAGCTTCATGACTTGGCGCAGGTCGGACACCACTTGGGCGCGCCAGCGGTTGCCGGATATGTCGAGCAGTTGCCGGTGAAAGGCTTCGTTGAGGGCAAAAAAGCGCTCACGCGAGCCGGTCTGCGCATCAGCGGCGACCTCGAGCTGCTGGTGCAGGTCTTGCAACTGCTGCAGTTGCTCCGCACTGGCGCGGCTGCAAGCGGCGGCGGCGGCGTCGGCTTCGAGCAACGCCAGCAGCTCATAGACTTCGCGCAGGTCTTGCTCCGAGACTTCGGTTACGTAGGCGCCGCGGCGCAGCTTCATGGTCACCAGCCCCTCGGCAGCCAGCACCTTGAGCGCCTCGCGCAGCGGCGTGCGGCTGATGCCCAATTCTTGGGCGATGCGCAGCTCGTCGATCCAGCTGCCGGGGGCCAGTTCGCGGCTAAAAATGCGCTGGCGCAGCCGCTCGGCCACTTCCTGATACAGGGCGGCGCGTGGGGCGAGTGCGGTGGCGGCGGGCATGAGAGCAGCTAGGATGGGCGGGGATTTAACGGCAGGCAGAGGCTGGCAAAGGCGGATCGTGATGGGTCGTGATGGGCGTTTGCTGGCGCTTGAGCTTTAATGGATGGGCAAGTGCGCAAGCCGTGGGCGAAGCTTGCGCCGAGCTGACCGGGGGATTGTACGCTCGGTTGGATTTTGCATCAATAATTATGAATCATGATGTAGAATGGGCAAGCTCGCCGGCACGGGGTCGGCGCGGTGCGTGCGTGTGAGTCAGCCGGCTGTGGGTCCGGCGCAAGGAGAGTGGTTTATGTCGGGTTCCGAGTTCAAAGCGGCTACGCTCCAAGACTGGCAAGCCGCTGCAGCCCAGTCGCTCAAGGGGCGCTCGGTGGATGCGCTCGACTGGATCACGCCCGAAGGGCTGCGCGTCAAGCCGCTCTACACCGCCGCCGACCTGCAAGGCCTGCCGCACACCGACACCTTGCCCGGTTTTGCGCCCTACATCCGCGGCCCGCAAGCCACCATGTACGCGGTGCGCCCCTGGACCATCCGCCAGTACGCCGGTTTTTCTACCGCCGAAGAAAGCAACGCCTTTTACCGCCAGGCGCTGGCCGCTGGTGGCCAGGGCGTGAGCGTGGCCTTCGACCTGGCCACGCACCGCGGCTACGACAGCGACCACCCGCGCGTCTATGGCGACGTGGGCAAGGCCGGTGTGGCGATCGACAGCGTCGAGGACATGAAAATCCTGTTTGACGGCATCGACCTCGGGCAGGTGAGCGTGAGCATGACCATGAACGGCGCCGTGCTGCCGGTGCTGGCCGGCTACGTGGTGGCGGCTGAGGAGCAGGGTGTGGCGCAGGCGGCCTTGAGCGGCACGATCCAGAACGACATCCTCAAGGAGTTCATGGTTCGCAACACCTACATCTACCCGCCCGAGCCCTCGATGCGCATCATCGGCGACATCATCGAGTACACCGCCCAGCAGATGCCCAAGTTCAACTCGATCAGCATCAGCGGCTACCACCTGCAAGAGGCCGGCGCCAACCAGGCGCTGGAGCTGGCGTTTACGCTCGCTGATGGTCAGGAGTACGTGCGCACCGCCATGGCCAAGGGGCTGGACGTGGACGACTTTGCCCCCCGCCTGAGCTTTTTCTGGGCGGTGGGGATGAATTTTTACCTCGAGATCGCCAAAATGCGCGCCGCGCGCCTGCTCTGGTGCCGCATCATGCAAGGTTTTGGCGCCAAAAAAGACAAGAGCCTGATGCTGCGCACCCACAGCCAGACCAGCGGCTGGAGCCTGACCGAGCAAGACCCGTACAACAACATCGTGCGCACCACCATCGAGGCCATGGCGGCGGTGTTTGGCGGCACGCAGAGCCTGCACACCAACAGCTTTGACGAAGCGATCGCGCTGCCAACCGAGTTTTCGTCGCGCATCGCACGCAACACCCAGCTCATCATCCAAGAAGAAAGCCAGATCACGCGCGTGGTGGACCCCTGGGCCGGCAGCTACCTGATGGAAAAGCTGACGCAAGACATGGCCGACGCGGCCTGGGCAATCATCGAAGAAGTTGATGCCATCGGCGGCATGACCAAGGCCGTGGACAGCGGCTGGGCCAAGCTGCGCATCGAGGCCAGCGCGGCCGAAAAACAAGCCCGCATCGACTCGGGGCGCGACGTGATCGTGGGCGTGAACAAATACCGGCTCGAGCAAGAAGCGCCGGTCGATATTCTGGAAGTGGACAACCACAAGGTGCGCGAGCAGCAGATCGCGCGCCTGCAAGCCATCAAAGCCAGCCGCGACAACGCGGCGGTGCAGGCGGCGCTGGCCGAGCTGACGGCGGCGGCCGCATCGGGGCAGGGCAATTTGCTCGAGCTCTCGATCCGTGCCATGCGGCTGCGCGCCACCGTGGGCGAGGTCTCGGACGCGCTCGAACAGGTTTTTGGGCGCCACCGCGCCGACACGCAAAAGGTGACTGGGGTGTATGCCGCCGCTTACGACAACACCGAAGGCTGGGCGCGGCTGCAAGCCGAGATCGCCGAGTTTGCCCAAGCCCAAGGCCGCCAGCCGCGGGTGCTGATCGCCAAACTCGGCCAAGACGGACACGACCGCGGCGCCAAGGTGGTGGCCACGGCCTTTGCCGACCTCGGTTTTGACGTCGATATCGGGCCGCTGTTCCAAACGCCCGAAGAATGCGCGCGCCAAGCGATCGAAAACGACGTGCACGCGGTGGGCATCAGCACGCTGGCGGCGGGCCACAAGACGCTGGTGCCCGCGATCATCGAAGCCCTCAAGCGCCAAGGCGGCGACGACATCATCGTCTTTGTGGGCGGCGTGATCCCGCGCCAAGACTACGAGTTTTTGTACCAAGCCGGCGTCAAGGGCATCTACGGCCCCGGCACCCCGATCCCGGCCAGCGCCAAAGACGTGCTCGAGCAGATCAAGCAGGCGCTGGCTTGAACGCGGGCCAAGGTTTGTGATACAGTAATACCGTATTGCAACTGCGGGGTAACTACCATGGCCGTCTCAGTCCGACTCGATCCCTTGCTCGAAAAAGAACTCGAACTCGCTGCCAAGCGGCTCGGGGTGAGCAAGTCGCAGTTCATCGTCACCGCGCTGGAGCAGGCGCTGGGGCGCAAGAACCCCTACGAGCTTTATTTGAGCGTGCAGGAAGCCACGCCCGGCTATGCCTTGGGCACCGATACCGCGCAGGCCGCACGCTTGGCCGCCGCCGGCGCTGCGGGCACGGGCAGCACCTCGGACACCATCCGGCAGATGCTGCAACAGCGCCACCAAGCCGAAAGCCAAGATTGGTTGCTGCGCAAAGGCGCAGGCGGTGCCGAGGAGGGCGCAGCTTGAGGCCGGCGCTTTTGGACTCGAGCGCCATGGTGGCGCTGTTCAACCAGAACGAGCGCGCGCATGCCCACTACCGCCGCCTGCTGCACGAGCAGGGGCGCAGCTTGCAGCTCTACACCACTTGGCCGTGCCTGACCGAGGCCGCCTATTTGCTGCACGGGCGCGACCGCAGCCTGATGCTGGCGTGGGTGGGGCATGGCGGCGCGCAGGTTTATCCGCTCGATTGCCAGCACCTGCCCGACATGGCCTTGCTCATGCAGCGCTACACCGAGCCCGGCAAAACCGAGATGGATTTGGCCGACGCCTCGCTCTACTGGGTGGCGGTGGATGGCAATGTGCACACCATCCTGACGCTGGACGTGCGCGATTTTTCCCGCTACCGCCTGCCCGACGGGCGTGGCTTCGAGCTTTGGTGATGCACGCCCTCCTGCCCGATCTGCTGGGGCCGCACAATGCGGCGCAGCGCCGCGCCCTGTCCAAGGCGATCACGCTGATCGAATCGAGCCGCGCCGACCACCGCGTGCAGGCCCACGCGCTGCTCGACGCGTTGCTGCCGCACACCGGGCGCAGCTTGCGGCTGGGCATCAGCGGCGTGCCCGGGGTGGGCAAGAGCACCTTCATCGAGGCTTTGGGTTTGTACCTGATCGGCCAAGGGCAGCGCGTGGCGGTGCTGGCAGTCGATCCGTCGAGCAGCGTTTCGGGCGGCTCGATATTGGGCGACAAAACGCGCATGGAGCGCCTGAGCAGCGACGAGCGCGCCTACATCCGCCCCAGCCCGAGCCGCGGCCAGCTGGGCGGCGTGGCCGAAAAAACGCGCGAAACCATTTTGCTCTGCGAAGCCGCCGGCTACGGCGTGGTGATCGTCGAGACCGTGGGCGTGGGCCAGAGCGAAACCGCCGTGCACGGCATGACCGACCTGTTTTGCCTGCTGCAACTGCCCAACGCTGGCGACGAGCTGCAAGCCATCAAAAAAGGCGTGATGGAGCTGGCCGACTTGGTGCTGATCAACAAGGCCGACCTCGACCCGGCCGCCGCCACCCGCGCCCGGGCCCAGATTACTGCCGCGCTGCGCCTGTTTGGCTGGCACGGCGAGCACGCGCCGCATGCGGGTGCTAATGAGGCGATCGCGCCCCAGGCGGGTGCAACCGAGGCGATCGCGCCGCGCCCCCCCACGTGGCAGCCGCGTGTGCTCGAGTTCAGCGCCCTGAGCGCCGCGCAGGCGCAACCCACACGCGCCGCCGCGCAGGCGCAACCCATGCGCAACAGCGCGCACCGCTTCGACGCCTTCTGGGCGGCGGTGAGCGAATTCCAGCGCGTGCAGCAGGCCAACGGCCAGTGGCAGGCACGGCGCCAGCGCCAGGCCAGCGCCTGGATGTGGGCGCTGATCGATGCCGGGCTCAAACAGCGTTTTGCCGCCCACCCGCAGGTGCGCGCGCGCCTGCCCGAGGTGGTGCAGCAGGTGCTTGCCGACGCGCTGTCGCCCTCGAGCGCTGCGCACCAGATGCTGGCGCTGCTCGAGCCTGCACCACCCCCGCAAGCGCCCGCGCCGCCAGCCGCCGTGTGCACCCCTTAACATCTCTGCCAACCCTTTTCGGAGCCCACAGTTCTATGCAAGACATCCTCGACCAACTGGAACGCAAGCGCGCTGCCGCCCGCCTCGGCGGTGGGCAAAAGCGCATCGACGCCCAGCACGCCAAAGGCAAGCTCACCGCGCGCGAGCGCATCGAGGTGCTGCTCGACGAAGGCAGCTTCGAAGAGTGGGACATGTTCGTCGAACACCGCTGCAGCGACTTCGGCATGGCCGAACAGCGCGTCCCCGGCGACGGCGTGGTCACCGGTTACGGCATGATCAACGGCCGCTTGGTGTTCGTCTTCAGCCAAGACTTCACCGTCTTTGGCGGCGCCCTGAGCGAAACCCACGCCGAAAAAATCTGCAAAATCATGGATCAGGCCATGAAGGTGGGGGCGCCGGTGATCGGCCTCAACGACTCGGGTGGCGCGCGCATCCAAGAGGGCGTGGCCTCGCTGGGCGGCTACGCCGAGGTGTTTCAGCGCAACGTCTGCGCCAGCGGCGTGATTCCGCAGATCAGCCTGATCATGGGGCCGTGCGCCGGCGGGGCGGTGTATTCGCCCGCCATGACCGACTTTATCTTCATGGTCAAAGACAGCAGCTACATGTTCGTCACCGGCCCCGAAGTGGTCAAAACCGTGACGCACGAAGAAGTCACGGCCGAAGAACTCGGGGGTGCCAGCACCCACACCAGCCGCAGCGGCGTGGCCGATCTGGCCTGCAACGACGACGTCGAGGCGCTGCTGATGCTGCGCCGGCTCTACAACTACCTGCCGCTCAACAACCGCGAAAAAGCCCCGCTGCGCCCCAGCGGCGACCCGATCGACCGCGCCGAATTGAGCCTCGATACGCTGGTGCCGGACCACCCCAACAAAGCCTACGACATGAAGGAGCTGATCCTTAAAACCGTGGACGATGGCGACTTCTTCGAGCTCCAGCCCGACTACGCCAAAAACATCATCGTCGGCTTTGCGCGCATGGACGGCCAGACCGTGGGCATCGTGGCCAACCAGCCGCTGGTGCTGGCCGGCTGCCTCGACATCAAGAGCAGCATCAAGGCGGCGCGCTTCGTGCGCTTTTGCGACGCCTTCAACATCCCGGTCGTCACCTTTGTCGATGTGCCCGGCTTCATGCCCGGCACGGCGCAAGAGTACGGCGGCATCATCAAGCACGGCGCCAAGCTGCTCTACGCCTACGCCGAGTGCACGGTGCCCAAGATCACCGTGATCACGCGCAAAGCCTACGGCGGCGCCTACGACGTGATGAGCTCCAAGCACCTGCGCGGCGACGTCAATCTGGCCTGGCCCAACGCCGAAATCGCCGTCATGGGCGCCAAAGGTGCGGTCGAGATCATCTTTCGCGAAGAAAAGAAAGACCCAGCCCGGCTGGCGCAGCGCGAGGCCGAATACAAGGCGCGCTTTGCCAACCCCTTTGTCGCCGGTGCGCGCGGCTACATCGACGACGTGATCCTGCCGCACGAAACCCGCAAACGCATCTGCCGCTCGCTGGTCATGCTGCGCGACAAAAAACTCGAGAACCCGTGGCGCAAGCACGGCAACATTCCGCTGTGAGGCGCTGCCGCCATGTTTGAGCTAAGCCAGCCCGAGCACGCGCAGCAGCGCGCGCCCGATGGCATCCAGATCGGCGGGGCTGAGCCGCCCGATGCAGCGTTGCAAACGACTCTGATCCACGCAGCGTATGTGTTCGATGCGTGCCTTGGAGCTGCTGCCCGCCGAGGGCACGGCGACCAGCAGGGGAAAACGGGCAGCCTCTGGGGTGGAGCTCAGGGGCACGACGACCACGGTGCGCCGGCTGCGGTTGATCACGCTGGCCGAGAGCACCACGCAAGGGCGGGTTTTGGCGATTTCGCTGCCGCGCACCGGATCGAGCTCGACCCAGCACACCGCGCCGCGTTCGAGCGCAGTGGCTTGCGTCATCGGCGGCTTTCGGCGCGGGCCGTGGGTGCTTCGAGTGCGGCTTGGGCAGCGCCAAACTCGCGCTCAAAGGTGACCAAATCGAAATCGGGGTCTGAGTGTTCGACCGCTGGCGTCAGGGCGCTGCCCACCCATTCAGCGCCCTCGCGCGCCAACGCGGGGCTGGCGGCTTCGATGCGGTTCATGTATGTGCAGGCTGCCTGCAGTTGCGCGTCTTCTAGGTCCAGCGCTTGGCGCACCAGATCGACCAGAAACTGGTTGCGCTGGCGCGGCGCCACCGCTCTGGCCAGGCGGGTGGCGAGCTCGTCGGGCAGGCGCAGCAGCACCTGTTTGGGGCGGTGGGCAGGAGTGCGCAACATGAACTCATGCTATCAAGATATCAACGCAAACGCAAGAGGTGTCCGACGTGTTTAAGAAAATCCTAATCGCCAACCGCGGTGAAATCGCCTGCCGCGTGATCGCCACGGCGAAAAAAATGGGCATCGCCGCGGTGGCGGTGTATTCCGAGGCCGATCGCGAGGCGCGCCACGTCAAGCTGGCCGACGAGGCCGTGCTGCTGGGCCCGGCGCCCAGCCGCGAGAGCTATCTGGTGGCCGACAAGCTCCTCGCCGCCTGCCACGCCACCGGCGCGCAGGCGCTGCATCCCGGCTATGGCTTTTTGAGCGAGAACGAAGACTTTGCGCGCCGCTGCGAGGCCGAGGGCATCGTCTTCATCGGCCCCAAGGCGCACAGCATCGCCGCCATGGGCGACAAAATCGCCTCCAAAAAGCTGGCACAAGCCGCCGGCGTGAGCACCATTCCGGGCTGGAACGAGGCCATCGACACGCCCGAGCAGGCGGTGCAGATCGCGCAGGGCATCGGCTACCCGGTGATGATCAAGGCCAGCGCGGGCGGTGGCGGCAAGGGGCTGCGCGTGGCCTACAACGACAAAGAGGCCTTCGAGGGCTTCAGCAGTTGCCGCAACGAGGCGCGCAACAGCTTTGGCGACGACCGCATCTTCATCGAAAAATTCGTGCAAGAGCCGCGCCACATCGAAATCCAGGTGCTGGGCGACGCGCACGGCAACGTGATCTACCTCGGCGAGCGCGAGTGCTCGATCCAGCGCCGGCACCAAAAGGTGATCGAAGAGGCGCCGTCGCCCTTCATCAGCGAGGCCACGCGCCACGCCATGGGCGCGCAGGCGGTGGCGCTGGCGCAAGCCGTGCAGTACCAGAGCGCGGGCACGGTCGAGTTCGTGGTGGGCAAAGACCAAGATTTTTACTTCCTCGAGATGAACACCCGCCTGCAGGTGGAGCACCCGGTGACCGAGTGCATCACCGGGCTCGATCTGGTGGAGCTGATGATTCGCGTCGCCGCCGGCGAGCCGCTGCCGCTGACCCAAGCCGAAGTCAAGCGCCAAGGCTGGGCGATCGAGTGCCGCATCAACGCCGAAGACCCGTTTCGCAACTTCCTGCCCAGCACCGGGCGGCTGGTGCGCTTCAACCCGCCGCAACCTACGCTTTTTGCAGCGGGAACGGCGCTTGAGGCCGCCACGGGCGATGCCAGCGCCGCCTTTGGCGGTGTGCGCGTCGATACCGGCGTGTTTGAGGGCGGCGAGATCCCGATGCACTACGACTCGATGATCGCCAAGCTGATCGTGCACGGTCGCGACCGCGCCGACGCGATTGCGCGCATGCGCGAGGCGCTCAACGGCTTTGTGATCCGCGGCATCGGCAGCAACATCCCGTTCCAGTCGGCCTTGCTCGCGCACCCAGACTTCGTCTCGGGCCACTTCAACACCGGCTTTATCGCCCAGCACTACGCGCACGGCTTCAAGGCCGAGGACGTGCCGCACACCGACCCCGATTTTCTGCTGGCGCTGGCCGCCTTCGTGCGCCGCAAGAGCCGCGAGCGCGCCACCGGCATCTCGGGCCAGTTGCCGGGTTATGGCGTGAAGGTGGGGCAAGATTACGTGGTCATCAGCCTGGCGGCCGATGGCGCACACCGCTACACCCCGGTGCACGTGGACGAGTTTGTGGGCGAAAGCGGCTGTGCCTCGGTGCGCGTGGGGGCGCGGCACTACCAGATGCGCTCACCGTCGCGCCTCAACGACATCGTCATCAGCGGTCAGTGCAATCAGCAGCCCTTCACGGCGCAGATCGAGCGCGGCGCGCCCGGCAACCCGTTGGCGCTGGTGCTGCAACACAACGGTGCGCGCCTGCAAGCCATGGTGGTTTCGCCGCGCATGGCCGAGCTGCACCGCCTTATGCCCTTCAAGCGGCCGCCCGATCTGAGCCGCTTCGTGCTCTCGCCCATGCCTGGGCTGCTGGTGGACGTGGCGGTGCAGCCGGGCCAAAAGGTGCAAGCCGGCGAGCGCGTGGCGGTGATCGAGGCCATGAAGATGGAGAACGTGCTCTTTGCCGCCGCCGACGGCGTGGTGGCCAAGGTGTTGGCGGCCAAGGGCGAAAGCCTGGTGGTGGATCAGCCGATCGTGGAGTTTGCACAATGAGCGCGCGGCCCTTCAAGGTGCTGGGCGTGCAGCAGATCGCCATCGGCGGCCCCGACAAAGAGCGCCTGCGCCAGCTCTGGGTGCAGTTGCTGGGCTTGCAGGTCACGGGCAGCTTTCGCAGCGAACGCGAAAACGTCGATGAAGACATCTGCACCCTCGGGCGCGGGGCGCACGCGGTCGAAGTCGATCTGATGCAGCCCATCGACCCGCAGGCCAAGCCGGCGGTGCACAGCACGCCGCTGAACCACATCGGGCTCTGGGTGGACGACCTGCCCGTGGCCGTGCAGTGGCTCACGGCGCAGGGGGTGCGCTTCGCCCCCGGGGGCATCCGCAAGGGCGCAGCCGGTTACGACATCTGCTTCATGCACCCCAAAGCCAGCGCCGAATTTCCCTACTCGGGCGAGGGCGTGCTGATCGAGCTGGTGCAGGCGCCGCCGCAGGTGATCGCGGCGCTGGGCTGAGACGCTGAGACGCAGAACTGCGAGCGCATCCTGGCACCAAGGCGCCACAGCTGTCAGAATAGCCCCATTCCCATTTTTGGAGGTGCACACCATGGCCATGCTTGGATTGCGTTGCCCCGCTGCACTGCGCGGCTTGGCGCTGCTGGCGCTGGCGCTGGCGCTCACCGGCTGCGCCACCGTCAACCTCGGGGTTTCGGTGCCTTTGGGCCGAGGCACCTCGGTGGGTGTGGGCGTGGGCAGCGATGGCCGCGTGGGCGTGGGGGTGTCGGTGGGCGCGGGCAGCGTCAACGTGGGCACCAGCGGTCAGCTTCCTGTCAACAACGAGGCTCAAACTGCGCCGCAAAATTAGCCCGGCCCAGCGCTTGGCGGTGGCGGCCCACAGCCCCCCGCGAGCCCCAATCGGTGGCCTATAAGGCTCAGGAGACAAGCACAAATTTTTTCCAATCGAGCCGCAATCGGTGGCACAATCGCGGGATTGCGTGGGCCTATTTTAGGCCCGTGTCGCATCCGCCAATCGGTGCAGCCGTGTCGCGGAAGGTTTTCTCAACCCACTTGTGTTTCCTGCAGGGAAACTGAAGGCGAGCGATTTCATGAATCAGACCTCTGGCGTCTATCAAGCCTATCAAGGCAATTCGTACCTGTTCGGCGGCAACGCGCCCTATGTCGAGGAGATGTACGAAAACTACCTCGCCGACCCGACCTCGGTGCCCGATTCTTGGCGCGACTACTTCGATGCGTTGCAAAACGTGCCGGCGCTCGATGGCAGCGCAGCTCGCGACGTGCCCCATTTGCCGGTCATCAATGCCTTTGCCGAGCGCGCCAAGCAGGGCGTGACGCAGGTGGTGGTGGCCTCGAACGCCAACCCTGAGCTGGCGCGCAAACAGGTTTATGCGCAGCAGCTCATCGCCGCCTACCGCAACGTGGGGCAGCGTTGGGCCGACCTTGATCCGCTCAAGCGCACCGAGCGCGAGCAGATCCCCGACCTCGACCCGGCTTTTTATGGCTTTGGCGACGCCGACTTCGAGACGGTGTTCAGCACCAACAACACCTTCTTCCGGCGCGAGACCATGCCGCTGCGCGAGCTGCTCAACGCGCTGCGCGAGACCTACTGCGGCTCCATAGGGGCCGAGTTCATGTACCTCAGCGACCAGACGCAAAAGCGCTGGTGGCAAGAGCGGCTCGAAGGCGTGCGCAGCAAGCCCAACTTCAGCACCGACGAGAAAAAACACATCCTCGACCGCCTCACAGCTGCCGAAGGCCTTGAGCGCTTTTTGCACACCAAATACGTGGGCCAAAAGCGCTTCTCGCTTGAAGGCGGTGAGAGCTTCATCGTGGCCATGGACCGGGTCATCCAGCAAGCCGGCGCCAAGGGCGTGCAAGAGATCGTGATCGGCATGGCGCACCGTGGGCGCCTCAATGTGCTGGTCAACACCTTGGGCAAAATGCCCAAAGACCTGTTTGCCGAGTTCGACCACACCGCCCCCGAAGACCTGCCCGCAGGTGACGTGAAATACCACCAAGGCTTTAGCTCCGACGTCAGCACCCCCGGCGGCCCGGTGCACCTGAGCCTGGCTTTCAACCCCTCACACTTAGAGATCGTGAACCCGGTGGTGGAGGGCTCGGTGCGCGCGCGCATGGACCGGCGCGGCGACCGCAAGGGCGAGCAGGTGCTGCCCATTTTGGTGCACGGTGACGCCGCCATCGCTGGCCAAGGCGTGGTGCAAGAGACGCTGGCGCTGGCCCAAACCCGGGGCTACTCCACCGGCGGCACGGTGCACATCGTCATCAACAACCAGATCGGCTTTACCACCTCGGACCCCCGCGACACGCGCTCGACCCTGTACTGCACCGACATCGTCAAGATGATCGAGGCGCCGGTGCTGCATGTCAACGGCGACGACCCGGAAGCGGTGGCGCTGGCGGCGCAGCTGGCGATCGAATACCGCATGACCTTCTCCAAGGACGTGGTGATCGACATCATCTGCTTTCGCAAGCTCGGCCACAACGAGCAAGACACCCCGGCGCTGACGCAGCCGTTGATGTACAAAAAGATCGCCCAGCACCCGGGCACGCGCAAGCTCTACGCCGACAAGCTGGCGGCGCAAGGCTTGGGTGAACACTTGGGCGACGAAATGGTCAAAGCCTACCGCGCCGCGCTCGACGAAGGCCGGCACACGGTGGACCCGGTGCTGACCAATTTCAAGAGCAAGTTCGCCGTTGACTGGGCCCCGTTCTTGGGCAAAAAATGGAGCGACAGCGCCGACACCGCGATCCCGCTGGCCGAGTGGAAGCGCCTGGCCGAGCGCATCACCACCCTGCCGGCCAGCGTGACGCCGCACCAACTGGTGAAAAAGGTCTATGCCGACCGCGCCGACATGGGCCGCGGCGAGCTCAACGTTGACTGGGGCATGGGCGAGCACATGGCGTTTGCCTCGCTGGTGGCCAGCGGTTATGCGGTGCGCCTGTCGGGTGAAGACTGCGGCCGCGGCACCTTCACCCACCGCCACGCCGTGATCCACGACCAGAACCGCGAAAAATGGAACGAGGGCACCTACATCCCCTTGCAGAACGTGGCCGAGAACCAGGCCCCGTTCGTGGTCATCGACTCCATCCTGTCCGAAGAAGCGGTGCTGGGCTTTGAGTACGGCTACGCCTCCAACGACCCGAACACGCTGGTGATCTGGGAAGCGCAGTTTGGCGACTTCGTCAACGGCGCCCAGGTGGTGATCGACCAGTTCATCGCCTCGGGCGAAGTCAAGTGGGGCCGCGTCAACGGCATCACCCTGATGCTGCCGCACGGCTACGAGGGCCAAGGCCCAGAGCACAGCTCGGCGCGCGTCGAGCGCTTTTTGCAGCTCGCAGCCGACACCAACATGCAACTGGTGCAGCCGACCACCGCCAGCCAGATTTTCCACGTGCTGCGCCGGCAAATGGTGCGCAACCTGCGCAAGCCGCTGGTGATCTTCACGCCCAAGAGCCTGTTGCGCAACAAAGACGCGGGCTCACCCCTGAGCGAATTCACCAAGGGTGGCTTCCAGACCGTGATCCCGGAGCACAGCGCCGAGGTGGCCAAAAACGCTAGCGCCGTCAAGCGCGTGATCGCTTGCTCGGGCAAGGTCTATTACGACTTGGTCAAAAAACGCGAAGAAAAAGGCGCGCACGACGTGGCCATACTGCGCGTCGAGCAGCTCTACCCGTTCCCGCACAAGGCTTTTGCCGCCGAGCTCAAGCGCTACCCGAACGCGACCGACATCGTCTGGTGCCAAGACGAGCCGCAAAACCAAGGCGCCTGGTTCTTCATCCAGCACAACATCCACGACAACATGCTCGACGGCCAGCGCTTGGGCTATGCCGGCCGCGCCGCTTCGGCCTCGCCAGCGGTGGGTTATGCGCACCTGCACCAAGACCAGCAAAAGACCCTGATCGAAGCCGCCTTCGGCAAGCTCAAGGGTTTCATCCTGAGCAAATGAGCCCTGCGCCTGCGGGCGCACGCACCCACACCCCGCGCAACCGAAATTTAGCCAAGCCACGTTAAGCCGTTTAGGCACCCAGCAAACGCATTCAAGGATCGAACCATCATGGCACTCGTAGAAGTCAAAGTCCCGCAGTTGTCCGAATCCGTGGCCGAAGCCACCCTGTTGCAGTGGAAGGCCAAAGTTGGCCAACCGGTCACGGCCGATCAAATCCTGATCGACATCGAAACCGACAAGGTGGTGCTCGAGGTGCCGGCCCCAGTCTCGGGCGTGCTGGCCGAGCTGGTGGAGGCCGACGGCGCCACCGTGGCCTCAGACCAGGTGATCGCGCGCATCGACACCGAAGGCAAAGTGGCTGCCGCTGCGGCCCCAGCTACCGCCCCTGCTGCCGCAGCCCCTGCTGCGGCTGCCAGCGCCAAAGCGGCTCCAGCCGCTGCCGCCAGTGCCGCCGGCGTGGCCATGCCCGCCGCAACCAAGCTGCTGGCCGAGCACCAACTCAGCGCCGCCGCCGTGGCGGGCACGGGCAAAGACGGGCGCGTGCTCAAGGGCGACGTGCTGGCCGCCGTGGCCGCCGGTGCCGCCGCGCCAGCCAAGGCCGCGGCCCCGGCTGCGGCCATCCCCACCGGGGTTCCGACCCAAGCGCTGCCGCAAGTGGCGGCCCCGAACATCGACCTCGGCCAGCGCCCTGAGCAGCGCGTGCCCATGAGCCGCCTGCGCGCCCGCGTGGCCGAGCGGCTGCTGCAGTCGCAGGCCACCAACGCCATCCTGACCACCTTCAACGAGGTCAACATGGCGCCGGTGATGGAAATGCGCAAGCGCTTCCAAGAGCGCTTCGAGAAAGAGCACGGTGTCAAGCTGGGCTTCATGAGCTTCTTCGTCAAGGCCGCGGTGCACGCGCTCAAAAAATACCCGGTGGTCAACGCCTCGGTCGATGGCAACGACATCGTCTATCACGGCTATTTCGACATCGGCATCGCCGTCGGTTCGCCGCGCGGGCTGGTGGTGCCGATCATCCGCAACGCCGACCAGCTCGGTTTTGCCGAAATCGAAAAGAAAATCGCCGAATTCGGCAAAAAAGCCCAAGAAGGCAAGCTCGGCATCGAGGAGATGAGCGGCGGCACCTTCTCGATCTCCAATGGCGGCACCTTTGGCTCCATGCTCTCGACGCCGATCATCAACCCGCCCCAATCGGCCATTTTGGGCGTACACGCCACCAAAGACCGGGCCGTGGTGGAAAACGGCCAGATCGTGATCCGCCCGATCAACTACCTGGCGCTGAGCTACGACCACCGCATCATCGACGGCCGCGAAGCCGTGCTCAGCTTGGTGGCGATGAAAGAAGCGCTCGAAGACCCGTCGCGCCTGCTGTTCAATCTGTGAGCTGGAGCGCCCTACCATGAGCCAAACATTTGATGTGATCGTCATCGGCGCCGGCCCCGGTGGCTATGTGGCCGCCATCCGCGCCGCCCAACTCGGCTTCAAAGTGGCGTGCATCGACGCTTGGAGCAACGCCGACGGTGGCCCCGCCCCGGGCGGCACCTGCACCAACGTCGGCTGCATCCCGTCCAAGGCGTTGCTGCAATCGTCCGAGCACTACGAGCACGCGCGGCTGCACTTTGCCGAGCACGGCATCAGCACCGGAGCGGTGAAGATCGATGTGGCGCAGATGCTGGGCCGCAAAAACACCGTGGTCAAGCAAAACAACGACGGCATTTTGTATCTGTTCAAGAAAAACAAGGTGGCGTTTTTCCACGGCCGCGCCAGCTTTGTGCAGGCCGACGCTGCCGGTTACCAGATCGCCGTGGCCGCCCCTGCTGCAGGCGCCGAACCGCAGACCCTGAGCGCCAAACAGGTGATCGTGGCCACCGGCTCGAGCGCGCGCGAGCTGCCCGGGGTGCCCTTCGACGAAGTCAACGTGCTCTCCAACGACGGCGGCTTGCGCTTGGGCGCGGTGCCCAAGCGGCTGGCGGTGATCGGCTCGGGCGTGATCGGGCTCGAGCTCGGTTCGGTCTGGCGCCGCCTCGGTGCCGACGTCACCGTGCTCGAAGGGCTGCCGACCTTCCTCGGCGCGGTCGATGAGCAAATTGCACGCGAAGCCAAAAAAGCCTTCGACAAGCAAGGCCTGAAGATCGAGCTCGGGGTGCAGGTGGGCGAGATCAAGGCGCTCAAAAAAGGCGTATCCATCGCCTACACCAACGCCAAAGGCGAGCCGCAGACGCTCGAGGCCGACAAGCTGATCGTCTCGATCGGGCGCGCACCCAACACGCAGGGGCTCAACGCGCAGGCGGTGGGCTTGCAGCTCGACGAGCGCGGCGCCATTGTGGTCGATGCCGACTGCCGCACCAACCTGCCCGGCGTCTGGGCGGTGGGCGATGTGGTGCGCGGCCCCATGCTGGCGCACAAGGCCGAAGAAGAGGGCGTGGCGGTGGCCGAGCGCATCGCCGGCCAGCACGGGCACGTGAACTTCGACACCATCCCTTGGGTGATTTACACCAGCCCGGAAATCGCTTGGGTGGGCCGCACCGAGCAGCAGCTCAAGGCCGACGGCGTGGCTTACAAGGCCGGCACCTTCCCGTTCTTGGCCAACGGCCGCGCGCGCGCGCTGGGCGACACCACCGGCATGGTCAAAATGCTGGCCGACGCCACCACCGACCAAATTTTGGGTGTGCACATCGTCGGGCCCATGGCCAGCGAGCTGATCGCCGAAGCGGTGCTGGCGCTCGAGTTCAAGGCCAGCGCCGAAGACATCGCGCGCATCTGCCACGCCCACCCCAGCCTGAGCGAAGCCACCAAAGAAGCGGCGCTGGCCGTGGACAAGCGCGCGCTGAACTTTTAAGCTCTAGGCACAGCTGGCCCTGCAATGCCCGAGCCCAGCGCGATGAGCGGACTGACCGATCCAGCCGCCGAAGCGGGCAGCGCCTCCTCGCTCGATGCCCCGGTGGCCACGCCCGCCGAGCGGACGGCGGCGCAGCAGGCCCGGTCGGCGGCCCAAGCAGCTGCTGCGCCAGCCTCCGCTTGGGGGCCCGTGCGCGCCCTCTACGAAGCCGAGCTGCGCCAGCGCGGCTACCAGAGCGACCCGGCGCAACTGCGCGCCGTGGAGGCGCTGGAGCGTTGCGCCGCCGAGTGGACGCACTTCAAGCAGCGCCGCTCCAACGCCCTCAAGAAGTTCATCAACCGCCTGCCCATACCGCGCGGGGTGTATCTGTACGGCGGCGTCGGGCGCGGCAAAAGCTTTTTGATGGACTGCTTTTACAACGCGGTGCCGCTGCGGCGCAAGACCCGGCTGCATTTTCACGAGTTCATGCGCGAGGTGCACCGCCAACTGGCCGAGCTGCAGGGCACCGTGAACCCGCTCGACGAGCTCGGGCGGCGCATGGCGGTGCGCTACCGGCTGGTGTGCTTCGACGAGTTCCACGTCGCCGACGTCACCGACGCCATGATCTTGCACCGCGTGCTCGACGCCATGCACAAATACGGCATCGGCATCGTCACCACCAGCAACTTCCACCCCGACGGCCTGTACCCCGACGGCCTGCACCGCGACCGCATCCTGCCGGCCATCGAAGGGCTCAAGCGCAGCATGGACGTGCTCAACGTCGATCACGGCATCGACTACCGCCAGCGCACGCTCGAGCAGCTGCCGCTGTATCTGTGGCCGCTGGGCCCCGAGGTCGAGGTGCAGATGGAAGCGGCCTTTGAGCGCTTGGCCGAAGCACACGACCAAGAGCCGGTGCTGCAGATCGAAGCGCGCACCATCCGCGCCATCCGGCGCGCCGGTGGTGTGGTGTGGTTCGACTTTCGCACCCTGTGCGGCGGCCCGCGCTCACAAAACGACTACCTCGAACTCGCCAACCAGTTCCACACCGTGTTGCTCAGTCACGTGCCGCACCTGCCGGTGAACATGGCCTCGCAGGCGCGGCGCTTCACCTGGCTGGTCGATGTGCTCTATGACCGGCGCGTCAAGCTCATCGTCTCGGCGGCCGTGCAGCCCGAGCAGCTCTACACCGAGGGCCCGCTGGCGCACGAGTTTCCGCGCACCGTCTCGCGCCTGAACGAAATGCAGTCGCGCGAGTACCTGCTGCAAGCGCGGCGCGAGGTCGATACCGGGCTGACTTAAAACCCAGACGCAAAAACCCAGACGCCGCGCCGCGCTGGTTAAGATCGCAGACCCTGAAAGGTACTCTGCCCCATGTCTGCTTTGTTTGCTCTCGACGATCTGCCCCCGGAGGCTTATCCGGACCCCCAAGTGGCGCAACTGCGCGTGCCGCCGCACTCGATCGAATCCGAATCCAGCGTGCTCGGTGGGCTGCTGCTCGACAACAGCGCCTGGGACCGGGTCGCCGACCTGATGGTCGAATCCGACTGCTACCGGCGCGAACACCAGCTCATTTTCGCGGCCATCGCATCGCTGATCAACGCCGGCAAGCCGGCCGACGTCATCACCGTTTTCGAGCACCTGAGCGGCCAAGGGCGCGCCGACGAGGTCGGGGGGCTCGCCTACCTGAATTCGCTGGCGCAGTTTGTGCCCAGCGCCGGCAACATCCGCCGCTACGCCGAAATCGTGCGCGAGCGCGCGATTTTGCGCAAACTCATCGGCGCCAGCGACGACATCGCCGGCAGCGCCTACAACCCCAAGGGCCGGCCGGTGGCCACCATTTTGGACGAGGCCGAACAAAAAATCTTCCACATCGGTGAAGAAGGCTCGCGCCTCAAGCAGGGTTTTCAGTCGCTCGATTCGCTCGTCGTCAATCTGATGGACCGGGTGCAGGAGATGGCCGACAACCCCAACGACATCACCGGGGTGCCGACTGGCTTCATCGACCTGGACCGCATGACCTCGGGCCTGCAGGCGGGCGACTTGGTGGTGCTGGCGGCGCGGCCCTCGATGGGCAAAACCGCGCTGGCCATCAACATCGCCGAACACGTGGCGCTGCACGAGGGGCTGCCGGTGGCGGTGTTTTCGATGGAGATGGGCGCGGCGCAGCTGGCGGTGCGCATCGTGGGTTCGATCGGGCGCATCCACCAAGGGCGCTTGCGCACCGGCAAGCTCAACGAAGACGAGTGGCCGCGCCTGACCGAGGCGATCGAAAAACTGCGCCACGTGTCGCTGCACATCGACGAAACGGCGGGGCTGACCTCGGCCGAACTGCGCGCCAACGCGCGCCGGCTGGCGCGCCAGTGCGGCAAGCTGGGGCTGATCGTGGTCGATTATTTGCAGCTGATGAGTGGCAGCGCCTCGGGCGACGAAAACCGCGCCACCGAACTGGGCGAAATCTCGCGCGGCCTCAAGATGCTGGCCAAAGAGCTGCAATGCCCGGTGATTGCGCTCTCGCAGCTCAATCGCTCGGTCGAAACCCGCACCGACAAGCGCCCGATGATGAGCGATCTGCGCGAATCGGGCGCCATCGAACAAGACGCCGACATCATCATGTTCATCTACCGCGACGAGTACTACACCAAAGAGGCTTGCAAAGAGCCGGGCGTGGCCGAAATCATCATCGGCAAGCAGCGCAACGGTCCCACCGGCACCGTCAAGCTCACCTTTCTCAACGTGCTCACGCGCTTCGAGAGCCTGGCGCAGGAGGGCGGCTACCATGGCTGAAGCCGCTGCACCGGCCCCCGCTCTGGCCCGCCCCAGCCCGCTGGCGCGCACCGAGTTCCGGCACTTCATGCCGATCCAGACGCGCTGGATGGACAACGACCTCTACGGCCACGTCAACAACGTTGTCTATTACAGCTGGTTCGACACGGCCGTGAACCGCTACCTGATCGAACAGGGCGTGCTCGACATCCACGCCGGCGCGGTGATCGGGCTGGTGATCGAAACCCAATGCAACTACTTTGCCCCGCTGGCTTTTCCCGAACCGGTCGAAGCCGGCTTGCGGGTGGCGCACTTGGGGCGCTCCAGCGTGCGCTATCAGGTCGGGTTGTATGCCCAAGGCGCGGCGCTGTGCGCGGCCTCGGGGCACTTCGTGCACGTGTATGTGGACCGGGCCACACGGCGCCCGGTGCCGCTGCCGCCGGATTTGCACGCCGTGCTCACCGGTTTGCTTTAAGAGGCTGTCGCCTAGGCGGCGTTGTGGGCCCGGGCGGGCGCGCTTTTAGCCGCCATAATGCATCCCGACCCCACCTTGGTGCACGACCTTGCACCCGCCCTTCAGACCATCGGAGCCCCACCGCATGACCGCAGCCATCCCCCAGAATCCTCCCTTTTTGCGCCCCGTGGTGGCCGACCCCGCCAGCGTCGAAGCGGCGATCGAGAGCCGCCAGTCGATCCGTGCCTATTTGCCCACACCGGTGCCGCGCCCGCTGCTGGAGCGGCTGCTGGCGCTCGCCAGCCGGGCCCCGTCGGGCACCAACACCCAGCCTTGGAAGGTGTATGTGCTGCAGGGGGCCAGCCGGGACGCCTTGGTGCAAAAAGTCTGCGCCGCCCACGACGCCGTGCGCGCCGACCCGGCACTGGCCGAGCAATACCGCGAATCCTACGACTACTACCCCAAGCAGTGGATCAGCCCCTACATCGAACGGCGGCGCGAAAACGGCCTGAGCCTGTACACCCTGCTGGGCATCGGCAAGGGCGACAAAGACCGCATGCACGCGCAGTGGCAGCGCAACTACCGTTTTTTCGACGCGCCCGTGGGGCTGTTTGTGACCATTGACAAGGCCATGGGTGGCGGCTCGCTGCTCGATACCGGCATGTTTTTGCAAAACCTGACGCTGGCCGCTCGTGCGCACGGGCTGGACGCCTGCGCCCAAGCGGCTTGGAACGGCTACGCCAGCATCGTGCTGCCGCACGTGGGGGCGGGCGACAACGAGATGCTGGTGTGCGGGCTTGCGCTCGGCTACGCCGACCCCAGCGACCCCATCAACACCTTTCGCACCCCGCGTCTGCCCGTGGCTGCCTTCACCACCTGGCTCGAATGAAGCAGCAGCGGCCCGGCGTGCTGCTCACGCGCCGTCTGTTCCCCGAGGTGCTGCAGCGCCTGAGCGCGCACTTCGAGGTGCGCGACAACCCCGACGACGCGGTCTGGACCCCGGCCGAGCTGATTGAGCGCTTGCAAGGGCAGTGGGGGGTGTTGGCCACCCAAGGTGAGCGCATCGACGCCACCGTGCTGGCCGCCTGCCCGCAGCTGCGCGTGGTTGCCAACATGGCGGTGGGTTTCAACAACCTCGACCTCGAGGCCCTAGCGCGCCACGGCGTGCAGGCCAGCAACACCCCCGACGTGCTCACCGAAAGCACGGCCGACTTCGGCATGGCGCTGCTGCTGGCTACGGCGCGGCGCATCAGCGAGGGCGAGCACTACCTGCGCGCCGGACGCTGGCACAAGTGGTCGGCCGACTTGCTGCTGGGCGCCGAGGTGCACCACAGCACGCTGGGCATTCTGGGCATGGGGCGCATTGGGCAGGCGATCGCGCGCCGCGCCGCGCACGGCTTTGCCATGCAGGTGCTGTACCACAACCGCAATCCGCTCGATGCCGCCACCGAACGTGCTTGCGCCGCCCGCTACGTGAGCAAAGCCGAGTTGCTGCGCCAAGCCGACCACCTGCTGCTGGTGCTGCCCTACACGAGCGCCAACCACCACACCATCGCCGCGGCCGAACTGGCGCAGATGAAGCCCAGCGCCACCTTGGTCAACTTGGCGCGCGGTGGCATCGTCGATGAGCGGGCGCTGGCGCACGCGCTGCGCAGCGGCCAGCTTGCCGCCGCCGGGCTCGACGTGTTCGAGGGCGAGCCGCAGGTGCGGCCCGAGCTGCTGGAGCTGCCCAACGTGGTGCTCACGCCCCACATCGCCAGTTCCACCCGGGGCACCCGTTTGGGTATGGCGCTGCTGGCGGCAGACAATTTGATCGCCTACCACCAGCGGGGCCAACTGCTGACTCCGGTCAAGCACCCAGCGGCTTGAAGTCCGGCTGAAGCCGTGGAGTTGATTCAGGGCGTCAATCGGCGCCCCAACGCAGATCTTTAGCGAATCCGCGCCCGGCCGCGCAGATCTTCCTGAAATGCCATCAGGCGCTGTTCCATCAGGTTTTGCTCGATCTGCGGCCTGAGTGCCTCCAGCGGCGGCAGTTGCGCAGCGCGCACGTCGTCGACGCGGATCAGGTGCCAGCCAAACTGGGTGCGCACCGGTTCGGCGCTCAGCTGGCCTTTGCCGAGCTTGATCATGGCTTGCGAGAACTCGGGCACGAACACGTCGGCGCCGGCCCAGTCGAGGTCGCCGCCGCGCGGGGCGGAGCCGGGGTCGCGCGAGCGTGTGCGTGCCAGTTCTTCGAAGTTGGCGCCAGCGCGGATTTCGCCCAGAATGGCGCGGGCCTCGGCCTCGGTCTCGACCAAAATGTGGCGCACGCGGAACTCTTGGCCCTGGTTGGCGGCGGCGAATTTGGCGTATTCGGCCTGCACCTGGGCGTCGGTGACCGGGTTTTTGCGCTGGAAGTCGGCGAACAGTTCGCGGATGAGCAAGGTTTGCGTGGCCAGTTGCACCTGGGTGCGGAACTCGGGGCTGGCACGCAGACCGCGGCGCTCGGCTTCTTGGGCAAAAATTTCGCGCATGATGGCCTCTTCGCGCAACTGGGCGCGCATGGCGTCGTCCACGGTGCGGCCGCCGCGTTCGGCTTGTTGCACCAGCGCATTGAGGCGCGCCGTGGGCACGGGTTGGCCGTTGACGATGGCCAAGTTTTGCGCATAAGCGGGCAGGGCGAGGGTGGCGGCCAAGGCCACGGCGGTGAGCAGGAGTTTCATGGGCTGAGGGGAAGGATCGAAGAAGTAAGGCGTTAGGGTGGCGTGCAAACTAGCGTCGAATCTCGATTGCCAGCGCGTGCAAGCCTGCGTCTATAAAGGGACGAAGCGCATCATACACAAGCCGGTGCGCCGCCACACGGCTCAAGCCGTCAAAACGCGCCGCCGCGATGCGCACCCGAAAGTGGCTGCCATAGCCGTGTGCGTTGGCCCCAGCATGGCCAGCGTGGGCAGCGCTTTCGTCGATCACTTCCAGCAGGTGCGGCGCCAGGCTCTGCTGTAAGGTGGCGCGCAGCGCTTCGGCGCTAGGGGGTGGGGGGGGTGGGGTGGGTATCACAGGGTGCCATTATCGCTACGCTGGCCGTCGGGCGCTTGCCACTCGAGCGCAGCCGAGTTCATGCAGTAGCGCAGGCCCGTGGGGGCCGGGCCATCGTCGAACACATGGCCGAGGTGGGCGCCGCATTGGCTGCACAGGGTTTCGGTGCGCACCATGCCGTGGCTGTGGTCGCGGCGCGCGCTCACCGCACCCGCTAGGGCGTGGCTGAAGCTGGGCCAGCCGCAACCGGCGTCAAATTTGGTGCCGCTGTCAAACAAAGGCTGGCCGCAGCAGATGCAGTGGTAGCGGCCTTGGGCCCAGTGCGCTTCGTAGCGGCCGCTGAAAGGGCGCTCGGTGGCGGCTTGCCGGGTCACGGCGTAGGCCAGCGGCTCGGCCGCTTTGGCGGCCAGCAGTTCGCGCCACTGCTCGGGGCTTTTGTGGATGGCAAATTCCATGGTCGGTAACGCAACGGCTAGGGTTTTACAAAAATACACACATCAGGACGAGCAGCTCAGCACGATCTGTGCCGCCCAGTCGGGGGCCGCAGCGGCCAGATCGTCGCAGTCGGGCAGATCGTCGTAGGGCTGTGCCAGCGCGGCTTGCAGGCGCTGCAGGGGCTCGAACTGGCGCTGCTCGGCGGCCTCGATGGCCGCTTGCGCCAGGTGGTTGCGCAGCACCAGGCGCGGGTTGCTGCGTCGCATCAGGGCGCGCGCCTGTTCGGGCGTGTGTGCGGCTTCGCTGCGCAAGCGTTCGCGCCAGCGCCGCGCCCAGGCATCGAAGGCATCGGATTGCTGCAGCTGCGCACGCGCTGGCCCTAGGTCGGCCACACGGGCGCTGTGCGCATAGTCGGCCACGCCGTCGCTCAGGCAGCGCCAGAACCAAGTGAAATCGGCGCGCTCGTCGGCCAGCAGGCGCAGCAGGTCGTCGCTCAGCTGGGCGTCGTCGGGGCGCAGCTCGCTCAGGCCCAGCTTGGCGTTCAGGCGCTGCTGCAGCGCGCCGGCAAAGTGGCTCTCGAAGGGCTGCAGGGCCGCGCGCGCCTGCTCCAGATCGTCTAGCAGCGGCAACAGCGCTTGCGCCAAGCAGTACAGGTTCCAGAGCGCGATGCGCGGCTGTTGCGCCCAGGCGTAGCGGCCGCCGTCATCGGAGTGGTTGCAGATGTGTTGCGGATCAAAGCCGTCCATGAACTGGAACGGGCCGTAGTCGATCGTCAGCCCCAAGATGCTCATGTTGTCGGTGTTCATCACGCCGTGGCAAAAGCCCAGCGCCTGCCATTGCGCCAGCAGCTCGGCGGTGCGCCGCGTCACGGCTGCCAGCAGCGCGGCGGTGCGCTGCGCCGGTTGCGGCCAAGCAGCGCAATCGGGGTAGTGGTGGGCAATCACGAACTCGGTCAGGGCGCGCAGCTCGGCGTGCAGCCCGCGCCGCGAAAAATGCTCAAAATGCCCGAAGCGGATGAAGCTCGGCGCCAGCCGCGTGACCACGGCTGCCGTTTCGATGCGCTCGCGCCGCACGGCCGTGGGCGAGCCGGTGATGCACAGGGCGCGCGTGCTCGGCACGCCCAGCGCGTGCATGGCCTCGCTGCACAGAAACTCCCGGATCGAGCTGCGCAGCACGGCGCGGCCATCGCCCATGCGCGAGTAGGGCGTCAGGCCGCTGCCCTTGAGCTGCACCTCCCACAGCGCCTCGGGCCCGGCGCGCTCGCCCAGCAGCAGCGCCCGGCCGTCGCCCAACTGGCCGGCCCACACGCCAAACTGGTGCCCGCTGTACACGCTGGCCAGCGGCGAGGCGCCGGGCGCGAGCGCATTGCCGCTGGCTTGGGCCAGGTGCGCGGCGCTGTGCGGCCAAGCGGCGGGCAAGCCGAGGTCGGCCACGGCGGCGGGGCTGCAGCCCACCCAATACGGGTCGGCCAAGGGCTGCGGCCCGAGCCGGGTGTAAAAGGCCGCGCCCAGCGACTCGAAGCGGCTGCTTTGCAATTCCATGCCGGCATTGTCTCCTGCGCGGCTAGGCCCCGTTGCCGGTGGGGATGAGCCGCGACTAAGATAGCGCCATGACAACCCACCGGAGACACAAACCATGCTTGGCCTGATGCAAGAGCAACCCCTGCTGATTTCAGACCTGATTGAACACGCGGCCCGACACCACGGCGAGGTCGAAATCGTCTCGCGCCGGGTCGAGGGCGACATCCACCGCAGCAGCTACGCCGTGGCAGCGCAGCGTTCGCGCCAGTTGGCGCAAGCCATCGACGCGCTGGGCCTCGAGCAAGGCGAGCGCGTGGCCTCGCTGGCTTGGAACGGCTACCGCCATTTTGAGCTGTATTTCGGCGTCAGCGGCTCTGGGCGCGTGCTGCACACCATCAACCCGCGCCTGCTGCCGCAGCAGATCGCTTGGATCGTCAACCACGCCCAAGACCAGGTGCTGTGCTTCGACCTCACCTTTTGGCCCATCGTGCAGGCCATCGCCGCCCAATGCCCGAGCGTGCGCCTGTGGGTGGCCTTGTGCGACCCAGCCGCGCTGGCCAGCTTGCCCGGGGTTGAGCAGGTGCCCGCGTTAACCAGCTACGAGAGCTGGATCGAGGGCCACAGCGGCAGCTACAACTGGCCGCGCTTCGATGAGCGCAGCGCCTCCAGCCTGTGCTACACCAGCGGCACCACCGGCAACCCCAAGGGCGTGCTCTACAGCCACCAATCGACCATCCTGCACGCCTACGCCTCTGCCTTGCCCGACGTGATGTGCCTGAGCGCGCGCGACAGCGTGCTGCCGGTGGTGCCCATGTTTCACGTCAACGCCTGGGGCATACCCTATTCGGCTTGCGCGGTCGGCTGCAAGCTGGTGCTGCCCGGCCCGGCGCTCGACGGCAAATCGGTCTATGAGCTGCTGGCCAGCGAGGGCGTGAGCTTTGCCGCCGGTGTGCCCACGGTGTGGCAGATGCTGCTCACGCACATGGGGCAGCACGATCTGAAGCTGCCGCAGCTGCAGCGCACCGTGATCGGCGGCTCGGCCTGCCCGCCGGCCATGATCCGCGCTTTCAGGGAGCGCTACGGCATCGAGGTGCTGCACGCTTGGGGCATGACCGAGCTCAGCCCGTTGGGCACCCTGTGCACGCTCAAAAACCAGCACCTGAGCCTGCCCGAAGACGAGCAGATGCAGATCCGCCTCAAGCAGGGGCGGGCGATCTTTGGCATCGACATGAAGGTCGTCGATGCCCACGGCCACGAGCTGCCTTGGGACGGGCGTTCGGCGGGCGAGCTGCTGGTCAAAGGGCCGTGGGTGGTGCGCGATTATTTTCGTGGCGAAGGCCCGCCGCCGCTGCTCGACGGCTGGTTCCCCACCGGCGACGTGGCCACCATCGACGCCGACGGCTTCATGCAGATCACCGACCGCAGCAAAGACGTGATCAAGTCTGGTGGCGAGTGGATCGGCTCCATCGACGTCGAGAACATCGCCATGGCGCACCCGGCGGTGCTGATGGCCGCTTGCGTGGGCGTGCCGCACCCCAAGTGGGACGAGCGCCCGGTGGTGGTGGTGGTCAAAAAGCCCGGGCAGGAGCTGACGCGCGAGCAACTGCTCGACTTCTACGCCGGCAAGATCGCCAAATGGCAGGTCCCCGACGACGTCATCTTTTTGGAGTCGATCCCGCTGGGCGCCACCGGAAAAATGCAAAAAATGAAGCTAAGGGAGCAGTTGCGCGATTACCGGCTGCCGGGATTATGAGCGGCGGGGGGCACAGTCACCAAAGCGATAGCAGCTAGGGCAATCCCTTAGAGCGTTTGAGCCCATAAGTGGCTAAGCTGCATGGGCGACAACCCCACCAACAGGAGACAAACCCATGAAGCTGACTCGCCGCGAACTCACCGCCGCCGCCTTGCTCACCAGCGCCTTGCCCGCCGTACCGGCGTGGGCGCAGCGCGGCGAAACCGTGCGCATCGCCCTGATCGACCCGCAATCCGGTCTGATGGGGCCGGTGGGGATCAACCAGCTGCGCAGTTTTCAGTTTTTTGCCGAAAAATTCAGCGGCGCCGGCAACCCGGCCGGGGTGCGTTTCGAGATCGAGGGCTTTGACAACAAGCTCAGCGCCTCCGAAACCCTCACCGCCATGCAGGCGGCGATCGGCCGCGGCATCCGCTTCATCTCGCAAGGCAACAGCTCGGGCATCGCCGGGGCCATCATCGAGGCCGTGAACCGCCACAACAGCCGCAACCCGGGCCAAGAAGTGGTGTTTTTGAACCACTCGGCGGTGGACCCGGATCTGACCAACAGCCGCTGCAGTTTCTGGCACTTCCGCTTCGACGCCGACACCTCCATGAAGATGGAGGCGCTCACCACCTTCATCCGCGGCGAGCCCACCATCCGGCGCGTGTTCCTGATCAACCAGAACTACGCCCACGGGCACCAGGTGGCGCGCTTTGCCAAAGAGATGCTGGCACGCAAGCGGCCCGACATCCAGATCGTCGGCGAAGACTTGCACCCGCTGGCGCAGGTGCGCGATTTTGCCCCCTACGTGGCCAAAATCATGGCCTCGGGTGCCGATTCGGTGATCACCGGCAACTGGGGCTCAGACCTCACGCTGCTCATTCGCGCCGCCAACGACGCCGGCTACCGCGGCCGCTTTTTCACCTACTACGCCGGCGTCACCGGCACCCCGACGGCGCTGGGCACCGCCTCCGAAGGCCGCGTGTACCAGATCGCCTACAACCACTACAACATGGGCGGCCAGATGCAGACCTGGATGAACGAGTTCCGCCAGCGTTTCAACGACGATTTTTATACCGGCTCGATCATCCACATCCTGAACGCGCTCGGGGTGGCGATGCAAAACGCGCGCTCGACCAACGCGGTGCGGGTGGCGCACGCGATGTCGGGGCTGCGCTTCAACAGCTTCAGCGGCCCGGTGGAAATGCGCCGCGCCGACCACCAGTTGCAGCAGCCGCTGTTTCTGACGCGCTGGCAGCGCGTCGATGCCCAGCACCCCTACAGCCCCGAGAACACCGGCATGACGCTGGCCTTGGTGCGCCGCTTCGACGCCTACGTGGCCAGCACCCCGACGAGCTGCGCCATGCAACGCCCGGCCGCCCCGGTTTGATCCGGAAAGCGCGCCGATGGAGTTCTTCATCATCTCGTTGCTGAACGGCATCAGCTTTGGGCTGCTGCTGTTCATGCTCAGTTCGGGCCTGACGCTGATCTTCAGCATGATGGGCGTGCTCAACTTCGCCCACGCCAGCTTCTATATGGTCGGGGCCTACATGGGCTTTGCGGTCTCGCAGATCGTGGGCTTTTGGGCCGCGCTGTTGCTGGTGCCGCTGTTGGTGGGGCTGCTCGGGGCCTTGTTCGAGAAGTACAGCCTGCGCAAGGTGCACAAGTACGGGCACGTGCCCGAGTTGATGGTCACGTTCGGCTTGTCGTACATCATCTTGGAGCTGGTGCAGCTGATCTGGGGCCGGATCGCGGTCGAGTTCCGGCCGCCCGAGCTGCTGCAGGGCTCGGCCTTTACGCTGCTCAGCCAGCCCGACGGCAGCCTCGGGTTTGCCTGGGGCCGGGCCGCGCTGGAGCAGTGCCAGCCGCTCGGGACAGCGATCTGTTCGCTGTTTCCAGCCACGCGCGCCTTCATCATGGGCGTGGCGCTGCTGATGCTGGTCTCGCTCTGGCTGCTGATCACGCGCACCCGGGTCGGGCTGGTGATTCAGGCGGCCCTGAAGCACCCCGAAATGGTGGAGGCGCTGGGGCACAATGTGCCGCGCGTGTTCATGCTGGTGTTTGGCGCCGGCACCGGGTTGGCCGGGCTGGCGGGGGTGATGGGGGGCAGCACCTTCGTCACCGAACCGGCGATGGCGCTCACGCTCGGGGCGATCGTGTTCGTGGTGGTGGTGGTGGGCGGGCTGGGCTCGCTGGCGGGGGCCTTTTTGGCTTCGCTGCTGATCGGCGTCATGCAGACCTTTGCGGTGGCGATCGACCAATCGCTGGGCAGCATGTTGCTGGCCATGGGGGTGGCGCTGTCGGCCGAGGCGCAAGCGCACGAGCTCATGCGGTTCACACTGTCCAAGGCGGCCCCGCTGCTGCCCTTTTTGCTGCTGGTGCTGGTGCTGATCTTCAGACCACACGGTTTGCTCGGCAACCGCGACCACTGAAAGACCGCAGCCCATGACCGCCACAAAGTATTATCAATTCCGGCCCATCAATGTCGGGCGCTGGTTCATCTGGTCGCTCTTTGCCTTGGTGCTGCTGTTGGCGCCACTGGTGTTCGACAGCAGCATTGCCATCAGCATGATGGCGCAGATGGGCATCGCCATCATCGCCTGCTTGTCGTTCAACATGTTGCTGGGGCAGGGCGGCATGCTCAGCTTTGGCCACGCCGTCTATGCCGGGCTGGGCACTTATGTGGCCATGCATGCGCTGCTGCTGCTGGGCGATGCCGGTTTGCCGGTACCGGCGGTGGCCCTGATTCCCTTGATCGGCGGCTTTGCCGGGCTGTTTTTCGCCTTGCTGTTTGGCTACGTGACGACCAAAAAAGCCGGCACCGCTTTCGCCATGATCACGCTCGGGGTGGGTGAGCTGATCTTCATCGCCTCGATGGTGTTTTTCATCTTCTTTGGCGGTGAAGCCGGGGTCTCGGCCGACCGCGTGATCGGGGAGCCGTTTTGGGGCATCAGTTTCGGGCCCCTGATCGAGGTCTATTACCTGATCGCGGTGTACACCTTCCTGTGCGTGGCGCTGATGTTTGCCTACACCCGCACGCCGCTGGGGCGCATCATCAACGCGGTGCGCGACAACCCGGAGCGGGTCGAGTTCATCGGCTACGACCCGCAAACCGTGCGCTACCTGGTGTTCATGATCGCCGGCTTCTTTGCCGGCATCGCAGGCGGCATGGCGGCGGTGTTGTTCGAGATCGTCACCTCCGAGGTGGTGGGCCCGATCCGCTCGGGCTCCTACCTGCTGTTTGCCTTTCTGGGCGGCGTGACCTTTTTCTTTGGCCCCATCATCGGCGGCATCCTAATGGTGCTGGCGTTCGTGATGTTCTCCGAAATCACCAAGGCCTGGATGCTCTACCTCGGGCTGATCTTCGTCTTCATGGTGATGTACGCACCGGGCGGCATCGCCGGGCTGATCATGATGAACCTGCGCTTGGCCATGTTTGGCCGCTTGGGCGAGCTCTGGGCCAGCTACCTTGGGCTCGGGGCCACGGCGCTGGCGCTGCTGGTTAGCATGGGGGCGCTGATCGAGATGATCTACCACCTGCAACTGGGCACCGCCATGGGTGATGTGGTGCCGTTCTTGGGCATGTCGCTCAACACGCTCGATCTCGATGTCTGGTTCGGGGCCGTGTTCGTGGCGCTCACCAGTTTTGGCCTGTTCGAGCTCTGTAGGCGCAGCTTCAGCCAGCAGTGGGCCGCGATCCAGACCGACATCGAAAAAGAAATCAAACGCCGGGAGACCACATGAGCAGCGCCGCACCGTATGCGATCGAGCTCAAGGGCGTGTGCAAGCGCTTTGGCAAAACCGAGATCATCCGTGGCGTCGATCTGGCCGTGGCCGCTGGGGAGCGGGTGGCCATCATCGGTCCCAACGGGGCCGGCAAATCGACCCTGTTCAACCTGATGAGCGGGCGCTTTGGGCCCAGCAGCGGCGAAATCTGGCTCAACGGCCAGCGCATCGACGGCAAACCAGCCTACGCCATCAACCGCATGGGCCTGAGCCGCAGCTTCCAGATCACCAACCTGTTCCCCAAGCTCAGCGTGTTCGAGAACCTGCGCTGCGCCGTGCTCTGGAGCCTGGGCTACCGCTACACCTTCCTCAAGTTTCTGGCCGACCTCGAAGACGTGATCGAGCGCGTCGATGCGCTGCTGCACCTTATGCGGCTGGAAAAGAAACGCGACACCTTGGCCATGAACCTGAGCTACGCCGAGCAGCGCGCGCTCGAGATCGGCGTCACCATCGCCGGGGGCGCCGGCGTGGTCTTGCTCGACGAGCCCACGGCGGGCATGAGCAAAAGCGAGACCAAGCGCTTCATCGACCTGATCCGCGAAGTCACGGAGGGCAAGACCCTGCTCACGGTCGAGCACGACATGGGCGTGGTGTTTGGCCTCGCCGACAAGATCGCGGTGCTGGTCTATGGCGAGCTGATCGCCTTCGACACCCCCGAGGCGGTGCGCGCCAACCCGCGGGTGCAAGAGGCCTACCTGGGCTCGGTGCTGGCCGCCGCGCACTAAAAGGCGCAGAGAGCAAACATGCTGGAAATCGACAACCTACACGCCTTTTACGGCAAAAGCCACATCCTGCATGGGGTGCAGTTCAAGGTTGCGCCGGGTGAAATCGTGGCCCTGCTGGGGCGCAACGGTTCCGGGCGCTCGACCACGGCCAAGGCCATCATGGGGCTGGTCGATACCGAGGGCAGCATCGTCTGGAAGGGCCAGCGCATCGGCGGGCGCAAACCCTACGAGGTGGCGCACCTAGGCATCGGCTACGTGCCCGAGAGCCGCGACATTTTCCCCAAGCTCACGGTGCAGCAAAACCTGCTGCTGGGCGTCAAAAGTGGCCGCAGCAAAAACAGCTGGAGCTTCGACGACATGTACGCCATGTTCCCGCGCCTCAAAGAGCGCGAGCACACCGAGGCCGGGGTGCTGTCGGGTGGCGAGCAGCAGATGCTGACCCTGTGCCGCACCCTCATGGGCGACCCGGAGCTGATCATCATCGACGAGCCCACCGAGGGCCTGGCGCCCAAGATCGTCGAGCAGGTGGCGGCGTTTTTGCAAACCCTCAAGGCCCGGCGCGTGTCGGTGCTGCTGATCGAGCAAAAGCTGACCATCGCCTTGCAGATTTCGGATCGCGCGCTGGTCATGGGCCACGGCAGCATCGTGTTCGACGACACCCCGGCCGCCCTGCAAGAAAACCGCTACATCCGCCGCGAGTGGCTCGAGGTCTAGCCGCTGCGCCTGACAAACCGGCGACAGCCGCCACTAGGCGCCGCCCCCACGCCTTTGTAAAATCTCCAGCGAGCGAACGGTCGTGCTTTTTTGCCGCCCGCAGCTGCCTTGCCACCCCCCTACAGGAGACCGCATGACCGCGCATTACCAAACCCACGGCGCAGTGGCCGTGATCACGCTCGACAACCCGCCCATGAACGGCATGGGGCTGGCCACGCGCCGCGCCGCGGTGCAGGCGCTGCAGCGGGCGCAGGACGACCCTTCGGTGCAGGCCATCGTGCTCGCCGGGGCCGGCAAGCTGTTTTCCAGCGGCGCCGACATCAAAGAGTTCGGCTCCCCCAAGGCCTACCAAGAGCCCAATCTGCACGGCCTGATCCGCGCCTGCGAGTCCTCGCCCAAGCCGGTGCTAGCGGCCCTGCACGGCATCTGCATGGGCGGCGGGTTGGAGCTGGCGCTGGGTTGCCACTACCGCATCGCCGCCCCGGGCACGCGCATGGCGCTGCCCGAAGTCAAGCTGGGCCTGATTCCCGGCGCCGGCGGCACCCAGCGCCTGCCGCGCGCCTTGGGCGTAGAGCCGGCGTTGAACCTGATCGTCAGCGGTGAACCGGTGGCCAGCGAGCTGCTGGCCCAGTTGCCAGGGCAAAAGCTGTTCGACCGCATCGCCGCCTCGAACGACACGCTGCTCGACGAAGCGCTGGCGCTGGCGCACGAGGTGGCGCAGCGCCACGCCGACGGCACGCCGCTGCCACGGGTGCGCGATCTGCCGTGCCAGCACCCGCAGGGCGCGGCCTATTTCCAGTTTGCGCGCAACATGGCCAAGGGCATGGCGCCGCGCTACCCGGCTCCGCTCAAGTGCATCGACGCCGTGGAGCTGGCCACACACAAGCCCTTTGAAGACGGGCTGGCGCTGGAGCGCGAAATGTTCGTCAACCTGATGCACACGCCCGAGAGCATGGCGCTGCGCCACGTGTTCGCGGCCGAGCGCGCCGCCAGCAAAATCGCCGACGTGCCCGCCGACACCCCGACGCGCCCCATCCGCTCGGTGGCCGTCATCGGGGCCGGCACCATGGGCGGCGGCATCGCCATGAACTTCCTCAACGCCGGCATCCCAGTGGTGTTGCTCGAGCAGCAGCAGGCCGCGCTCGATCGCGGGCTGGCCACCATCCACAAAAACTACCAGGCCCAAGTCAGCAAGGGCAAGCTCAAGCAGGACAAGCTCGATCAGCGCCTCGCATTGCTGCGCAGCACCCTGAGCTACGCCGACTTGGCCGACGCCGATCTGGTGATCGAAGCCGTGTTCGAGGACATGGGCGTCAAGGAGCAAGTGTTCAAACAGCTCGATGCGGTCATGAAGCCCGGCGCCATTTTGGCCTCCAACACCTCGACGCTGGACCTCAACCGCATCGCCGGCTTCACCCGGCGCCCGCAAGACGTGGTCGGGCTGCACTTCTTTAGCCCCGCCAACGTGATGAAGCTGCTCGAAGTGGTGCGCGGCGCACAAACCGCCCACGACGTGCTGGCCACCGTCATGGCGCTGGGCAAGACGATCAAAAAAACCTGCGTGGTCTCGGGCGTGTGCGACGGCTTCATCGGCAACCGCATGCTCGAGCAATACGTGCGCCAAGCCGGCTTCCTGCTCGACGAGGGCTGCACGCCGCAGCAGGTCGATCGGGCCCTAGAGCAGTTCGGATTTGCCATGGGGCCGTTTCGCGTCGGCGATCTGGCCGGCAACGACATCGGCTGGGCCATCCGCAAGCGCCGCTACGTGGAAAAGCCCGAGGTGCGCTACAGCAAAACCGCCGATTTGCTGTGCGAACTCGGGCGTTTTGGCCAAAAAACCGGCGCCGGCTGGTACGACTACGCCCCGGGCAAGCGCGACCCCATCCCCAGCCCGCTGGTGCAGCAACTGCTCGCCCAGCATTGCCAGAGCCTGGGGCGCAAGCCGCGCGCCATCGACGACGAAGAAATCGTGCAGCGCATGGTGTTTGCGCTGGTCAACGAAGGCGCGCACCTGCTGCAAGAGGGCATCGCCGCCAAGGCCGGCGATATCGACATGGTGTACCTCACCGGCTACGGCTTCCCGGTCTGGCGCGGCGGCCCGATGCACTACGCCGACCAGTACGGCCTGTGCAACGTGGTGCAAGCCATGCGCCGCTTTGCCCGCAACCCCTACGACGACAGCGCCTTTTGGCAGCCCGCCCCGTTGATCGAGCGCCTGCTCGCCGAAGGCCGCACGTTCACCGGCTAAATCACCGGTCAATTCACCGGCAAATCAACGGTCGAAAGCCGCAACCCAATCTGGAGCATCAGCCCATGAGCCACGCCCTCATCGTATCCACCGCACGCACCCCGCTGGCCAAAAGCTGGAAAGGGTCTTTCAACCTCACCCATGGGGCCACGCTGGGCGGCCATGCGGTGCGCCATGCCATTGCCCGCGCCGGCATCGATCCGGCCGCGGTCGAAGACGTGATCATGGGCTGTGCCAACCCCGAAGGGGCCACCGGCATGAACATCGCGCGCCAGATCGCGCTCGCCGCCGGTTGCCCGGTGAGCACCTCCGGCCTCACGGTGAACCGCTTTTGCTCCTCGGGCCTGCAAACCATCGCGCTGGCGGCGCAGCGCATCATCGCCGGCGAGGGCGAGGTCTATGTCGCCGGGGGTGTCGAGAGCATTTCGTGCGTGCAGCAGGAAATGAACCAGCACATGCTGATCGACCCGGCGCTCCAGCAGGCCAAACCGGCGATCTACTGGAGCATGCTGCAAACCGCCGAACAGGTGGCGCAGCGCTACGGCATCGGGCGCGAGGCGATGGACGAATACGGTGCCGCCAGCCAGCAAAAAGCCTGCGCCGCACAGGCCGCAGGGCGCTTTGCCGACGAGATCGCGCCCATCGAGGTGCGCGCCGGCGTGGCCGACAAAACCCTGGGCCTGATCACGCGCACCGTCAGCGTGAGCCTAGACGAAGGCCTGCGCGCTGGCACCACGCGCGAGGGCATCAGCGGCATCAAACCGGCGCTGCCCGGTGGCGTGGTGGCCGCCGGCAACGCCAGCCAGTTCAGCGACGGCGCCGGCGCCTGCGTGCTGATGCACGAAAGCCTGGTGCAAAAACAGGGCTTGCAGCCGCTGGGCCGCTTCCTCGGCTTTGCCGTGGCCGGGTGCGAGCCCGACGAAATGGGCATCGGCCCGGTGTTTGCCGTGCCCAAGGTGCTGGCCAAATTGGGCCTCAAGGTCGATGACATCGAACTGTGGGAGCTCAACGAAGCCTTTGCCGTGCAGGTGCTTTATTGCCGCGACCGGCTCGGCATCCCCAACGAGCGGCTCAACGTCAACGGCGGCGCGATCGCGCTCGGCCACCCCTACGGCGTCTCGGGCCAGCGCCTGACCGGCCACGCGCTGATCGAGGGCAAGCGGCGCGGCGCCAAACGGGTGTGCGTAACCATGTGCATCGGCGGCGGCATGGGCGCGGCTGGGGTATTTGAGGTGCTGTAACCGCCAAATTTTCAACCCAATCCCGGAACCGCAACCGACCGGGCGTGCTCACTCAGCTAGAGCATGCACGCTCGTGTTGTAAAAGCTCGAGCTTGTAGTCGACTTACCCATCTGAGCTGGACTTTCTCCACGCCCATTGCGAGCGATAACCACAGCATTTTTACGGTTTAGCGTTTTCAGTTAGCCGAATGCTGCAAAATTGGCCCGACGAAATTTTGCGCGGATTTGGGTTCGGTTCGGTTCGGTTCCATGCATCGAAAGGATTGGTTATGAGCGTCAGCGAAGCATCGCGCGGTTTGTCCGCACTGCAACAAATTCGGGTCGTCACTGAACACCCTAACCCAACCGTCGTTAAGCGAGCCCCGCAGGGCTTGCCGCCCTTGGGGCCGTCGGCGTCGCCACCCAGCCAGGGGTCGGCCAGCGGCCACTACCGCGCCTACAAACCCCGGCCTTTCACGCGCGAAGAGCGCGACAAGGTCACGATTTTGTTTGGCGGCCTGCACTGGCGCGCCGAGCGCCTGATGCAAGGCGGCATGGAAAACCTCGGCTACCGGGTGCAGGTGCTACCCAACCCGACCCGTGCCGACTTGCTCACTGGGCGCGAAGTGGCCGACATCGGCCAGTGCTGCCCCACCAGCTTCGTCACCGGCAATCTGGCCAACTTTTTGAGCGGCGAGACCAAGCGCATCGGGGCCGAGCGCGTCAACCAAGAATACATCTACATCACCGCCGGGGCTTGCGGCGCCTGCCGCTTCGGCCAGTACCACCAGAGCTATGAGCTGGCGCTGCGCAACGTGGGGCTGGAGTCGTTTCGCCTGTTTTTGCTCGAGCAAACCAAGGTCGATCAAGGGCCGGCGCACGGCGGCGGGCTGGAGCTCAATCCGGCCTTTACCTTGGGTGCGGTCTGGGGCGTGTTGCTGGCCGACGTGGTGCAAGACCTCGAATACCAGGTCCGTCCTTACGAGAAAAACCCCGGCGAAACCTCGCGCGTGGCGCGCGAGTCGATCGAATATTTGTACCAGACCATGCGCGAGCGCCCCGAGCGCGGCAAGAAATGGGGCCCGCTGGTGTGGCACTTCGCCACGCCGTATTTCGTCAACGCCCTGCGTGAGGTGCGGCGGCGCTTCGACGCCATCGAGGTCGATCGGCTGCGCGTCAAGCCGCTGGTCAAAATCACCGGCGAGTTCTACCTGCAAACGGTCGAGGGCGACGCCAACTACAACATCCACAGCTGGCTCGAGAGCGAAGGCGCCGAGGTCTATCCGGCCCCGGTCGCCATCTGGCTCGACTACCTGCTGCGCTTCGGGCGCCAGAAAGCCGAAGAGCGCTTCGGCATCGAACCCGGTGCGCGGCGCCAAAACGCCACCTACGCCGCCATCCAGACCTTGCTGCGCTGGACCTACAACCGCATGCGCCACGCGCTGGGCGATGTGCCCCACGCCCTGCCCGAGCAGACCGTGCTGCGCGATCTGGCGGCGCCGTATTTCCACAAGCGCTTGAGCGGCGGTGAGGGCGACATGCTCATCGGCAAGGCGCTATGGGCGCACCTGCACAAAAAGGCGCACATGACCTGCGAGCTCTCGCCCTACGCCTGCATGCCCAACACCATGAGCATCGGCGCCATGGCGGCGGTGCAGGGCAAGTACCCCGATCTGCTCTATGCGCCGATCGAGATCAAGGGCGACGCCGAGGTGCACGCGCTGTCGCGCTGCCAGATGATCTTGACCGAGGCCAAAAAACGCGCCGTGCGCGAGTTCGATTCGGTGCTGCAACGCATCGGCCTCACCGAAGCCCAGTTGGCGGCCGAAGTAGCGGCGCGGCCCGAACTGTCGCGCGCCACCTACCGGGTGCCGCACTACGGTGTGGCTGGCACGGCGGCCAACTTGGCGCTGCACATCGCCCACCTCAAGGGCTTGCCCGGGGTGCGCGCATGAAGCGGCTCGGCCTCGACGTGGGCTCCACCACCGTCAAAGCGCTGCTCGACGACGGCAGCGGCGCCGTGCTGTGGCAAGACTACCAGCGCCACGACACCAAACAGGCCGAAAAGGTGCTGGAGTTTTTGCAGCGCGTCGAGGCCGAATGCGGCTTCGCGCCCGGGGTCGATCGCATCCTGATCACCGGCTCCGGCGCCGGCCTGATCGCCCCCTTGCTGGGGGCCAAGTTCGTGCAAGAGGTGGTGGCGGTCTCGGCGGCAGTAGAAAAGCTGCACCCGGAAGTCAACTTCGTCTCCGAAATCGGCGGCGAAGACATGAAGACCCTGTTCTTCAGCCCCAGCGGCGACGGCAAATCGAAGCAGGTGTTCATGCAGTCGGCGTGCAGCGGCGGCACCGGCACCTTCATCGAAAAAACCGCGCGCAAGCTCAAGGTGGCGCCCGATGAGCTGGCGCAGATGGGCTACACCGGGCTGGATTTGCACAAAATCAGCTCAAAATGCGGCATCTTCGCCGAAACCGACGCCAACACGCTGGTCAAGAGCGGCGTGCCGGTGCCCGAAATCATCGCCAGCCTGTTCGAGGCCGTGGTCTATCAAAACCTGGCCACCCTCACCAAGGGCAACGTGCCCACGCCGCACGTGCTGCTGCTGGGCGGCCCCAACCTGTTCTTCAAGGGCTTGCAAGAGGCGTGGCGCCACCACCTGGCCAAGCTCTGGAACGAGCGCCGCGTTGCCTTGCCCGAGGGCTCCAGCCCCGAATCGCTGATTTTGGTGCCCTCCGAGGCGCTCTACTACGCCTGCATCGGTTGCATTGAAATCGGGCGCAC
This sequence comes from Serpentinimonas maccroryi, assembly GCF_000828915.1. NCBI lineage: Bacteria > Pseudomonadati > Pseudomonadota > Betaproteobacteria > Burkholderiales > Comamonadaceae > Serpentinimonas > Serpentinimonas maccroryi. The sequence goes on along the minus strand of NZ_AP014569.1, from coordinate 1,165,549 downwards.
CGAACCGGCCACGGTCGGCATCTACAGCGGCACCGAGCGCCTGCGCTGGTGGATCAGCGAGGGCCAACACGAGCAAAAAGCGCGCGAAGGCGCCAAGGGCCTGACCGCCAGCGCCGCCGAGCTCGAGCGCTTCATGCAAAACTACGGCCAAACCCAGCGCGGGGTGCCGTCGGCCGCAGCGGCCGCCAGCCTGACCGAGCAAACGGTGATTTTGGGTTGCGACTTTGGCAGCACCACCGCCAAGGCCGTGGTGCTGTCGCAGAGCGGCGAGGTGCTGGCCAGCTGTTACGTGCCCTCCAACGGCAACCCGATCGAAGACGCCAAGGGGCTGATGCGCCAGGTGCGCGCCGCCGGTTTCGAGCGCATCGGCGCCCTAGGCCTGACCGGCTACGGCAAAGACCTGCTCAAAGACATCGTCGGCTCCGACATGGCCGTGGTCGAGACCGTGGCCCACGCCACCGCCGCGCTGCACTACATCCCCGACGCCGACGTGATCTGCGACGTGGGCGGCACCGATGTAAAAATCATGCTGCTGCGCCAGGGCACCGTGGCCGATTTCCGGCTCAACTCGCAGTGTTCCTCGGGCAATGGGGCTTTTTTGCAGGGGGTGGCCGAGCGCTACCGCATCCCGCTCGAAGACTACGCGCAAAACGCCTTCCAGGCGCGCTCGATTCCGGCGCTGGCCATGGGCTGCGGCGTGTTCTTGCAGTCCGACATCGTGAATCAGCAGCGCAAGGGCTGGGCGCGCGAAGAGATCATGGCGGCGCTGGCGGCGGTGCTGCCGCTCAACGTCTGGGTCTATGCCGGGCAGATCCAAAACCTGGCGGCGGTCGGGCGCAAGTTCGTGCTCCAGGGCGGCACGCACCGCAACCTGGCGGTGGTGAAAGCGCAAGTCGATTTCATCCATGCCAAGGTGCCCACTGCCGACGTGGTGGTGCACCCCTACTCGGGCGAGGCCGGGGCCATCGGGGCCGCGCTGTGCGCGCTCGACTGGTTCAAGGGCGGCCAGCAAACGCGGTTTCGCGGCTATGATCTGATCGAGTCGCTCGAGTACAAAGCCACCACCAACGAAGACACCGTCTGCCACTGGTGCCCGGTCAACTGCCGGCGCACCTTCATCGACGTGCAAATACCCGGCGCCGCCGGGCGGCCGTGGAGCAAGGTGCCGGTCGAGGCGGGCTGGGAGCGCGTCATCAGCGGCAACACCTGCCCCAAGGGCTTGCTCGAAGACGTGAAAGAGATGAAAGTCGTTAAAGATCAACTGGAGGAAGCGCGACGTGCCTACCCGAACATTGCTGAACTGGTTCGTGAAGGCGCCTTCAAACGCGCCAAAGAGGAGCTTGTTCCAGCCAGCGCCGACTGAAGCCGATCTGGCGGCACAGCGCCAGGCGCGCGCCAAGCTGCGCATCGGAATTCCGCGCGTACTCAACATCTGGAGCACACACCAGTTTTGGTTTGGGTTTCTGGAGGCCCTAGGGATCGACCCGCGGCGCATCGAATTTTCATCCGATACCTCGGAGGAACAGGCGCGCACCTACGCCAAGGGGCGAGGCACGGTGGACTGCTGCTACCCGGTCAAGTGCATCTCGGGGCACTACGGCGAGCTGTTGGCGCGCAGCAAACGCAAGATCGACATCCTGTTCTCGCCCATGATCCATTCCGTGCCCTCGTACCTCGATGGGTACGTGGATGCCTCGCTCACCTGTCCGCGCGTCATGGCGGCCTCGGAAAACATCAAGGCCGGCTTCATCAAAGAGCGCGACGCCTTTGCCGAAGCGCGGGTGCTGCACGTCACGCCCTTTGTCTCGCTGGCCGACCCGCCGGTGGTGCCCAAACAGCTCTATGAGGGCATGCGCGATGCCCTGCCGGGCCTGACGCTGGCCGAAACCACGGAAGCGGTGCAGATGGGCTACCGCAGTCTAGACGCCTACAACCAGCGCCTGCGCACCAAGGCGCGCGAGATCTTGGAGTGGTGCGCGCGCGAGCAGCGCCCCTGCATCTTGGTGGTGGCGCGGCCCTACCACATGGACCCCGGCATCGGCCACGAGATCGAAGTCGATCTGCAAGCGCACGGCTACCCGGTGCTGTGGGCCCAGTACCTGCCCATCGACGCCGACCTGCTGCACTGGATGTTCGACCCCGACATCGCCGCCGGCCACATCCGCTCGCCGCTCGACATCCGCGACGTCTGGCCTTCGTCGTACAGCGGCAACACCAACGAGATTTTGTGGGGCGCCAAGGTGGCGGCGCGCATGCCCTGGATCGCCGCCGTGGTGCGGCTGGCCAGCTACGAGTGCGGCATGGACCAGCCCACCTACTCGCCGGTGCAGTCCATCGTCGAGCGCTCGGGTACGCTGTTCTTTTCCTTCCAAGACCTCGACTCGACCAAGCCGGCCGGCTCGGTCAAAATCCGCGTCGAAACCGTGGCGCACTACCTGTCCAAACAAGGGGCCGACATCATCAACCGCAAGCTCGCCGCCAGCCAACCCGGCTGCCCACTGCTCGGGGCTTGAGCGGTGCTGGGCGCGGTGGACGACACGCAACCGGAGCCCGCAGACCTGCACTACATGGGCCTGGCCTTGCAACAGGCGCGCCGTGGCGCCGCGCTGGGCGAGGTGCCGGTGGGCGCGGTGCTGGTGCGGCCGGGGGCGTCGCAGCCAGTGGCGGCGGCGCACAACCAGCCCATCGGCCTGTGCGACCCCAGCGCCCACGCCGAGCTGCTGGCCTTGCGCCAAGGCGCGCAGGCGCTGGGCAACTACCGGCTCGATGGCTGCACGCTCTACGTCACGCTCGAGCCCTGCGCTATGTGTGCCCAAGCCATGCTGCACGCGCGGTTGCGCCGGCTGGTGTACGGTGCGCCCGAACCCAAAACCGGGGCCGCCGGTTCGGTGCTCGATCTGTTTGCCATCGCTGCGCTCAACCACCACACTGCGGTGCAAGGCGGCGTGCGTGCAGATGAATGCGCGGCACTGCTGCAGGATTTTTTTTCCCAGCGCCGCAGCCAAGCGCGTGCCACCCAGCAACCGCTGCGCCAAGACGCACTGCGCACGCCGGAGGCCGCCTTTGAACCCGTGTGGAAGCTGTGGCCGCAGTGGCGCGCATGCCAGCGTTGGGTGGCCGACTTGCCCGCCCTGGGCGGTTTGCGCCTGCACCTGCTCGATCTGCCGGGGGCTGACTCGGCGGCGCCGGTGTGGCTGCTGCTGCACGGGCCCACCGGCTGGTGGCCGCAGTGGGCCGGCAGCATGGCTGCGCTGCAGGCGCAGGCCAGCCGCGTGCTGGTGCCCGACCTCATCGGCTTTGGCCAGAGCGACAAGCCCAAGCGGGCGCATTGGCACAGCTTGGCCCAGCACGCCCAAGTTTTGCTGCAGCTGCTGCAGCACAGCGGCTGCCTGCCCACCGGCGCGGCAGCGCCCCTGCAGCTGCGCTATGCGCCCGGGCAGGTGGCACTGGCGCAGGCGCTAGCCCAAGCATTCATAGCCACTGGGCAGACCCATCAACCTGACCCAGAAGTGGGCGCGCACAGCCCAGATCGGCCGTCTGGGGCGTTGCGCATTAGCGATCGCCTGCCGATCGCAGCGGCCGAACTCGAGCCCACGCCGTGCCCGCTTTTACCCCCCGATTGGCCTACCTTGCCATACCCCGATGCCGGGCACCGGGCGGCGCTGCAGGCTTGGGGCCACGCAGGCTCGGGCGCATAATCCCGCGTCATGAGTCACATCTACCTGTATTCCCCCAGCGGGGCGGTGCGCGACCGCGCCGGCTTCAAGCGCGCCGTAAAAAGGCTGCAGGCCCTAGGCCACCAAGTCGAGATCGACCCAGATGCGCTCAGCACCTGGCAGCGCTTCGCCGGTGACGACGCCACCCGCCTAGCCGCCATCGGGCGCGCCGCCGCCAGCGGCGCCGAGATCGTCCTCACCACCCGGGGCGGTTACGGCCTCACCCGGCTGCTGCCCCACTTGCCCTACGCCGCCATACAAAGCTCCGTCGAGCGCGGCAGCGCCTGGGTGGGCTTGAGCGACTTCACCGCCCTGCAACTGGCGCTGCTGGCGCAAACCGGGGGCTGCACCTGGTCTGGGCCGGCCCTGCTCGAAGACTGGGCCACCCCCGAGCCACCCGACGAAATCATGCAAGCCTGCTTCGATGATTTGTGCGCCGGGGTAGGCGAGGGCGCTGGCTGGCGATTGCCCCCGGCCGACCTGCGCGCCCACCCCGAGCTGGCTCATGCCGCTGCAGACCAGGGCTGGACCATCGAGGCCGCGCCGCTGTGGGGCGGCAACCTGTCGATCTTCAGCGGCCTCGCGGGCACGCCCTACCTGCCCGCAGTAGAAGGCGGCATCCTGTTCCTCGAAGACGTGGGTGAGCACCCCTACCGCATCGAGCGCATGCTCAGCCAGCTGCTGCACAGCGGCGTGTTGCAGCGCCAACGCGCCATCGTGCTGGGCGCCTTCAACCGCTTTCAGCTCACCCCGCACGACCGCGGCTTCAAGCTCGCCAGCGTGGTGCAGTGGCTGCGCAACCAAGTGAGCGTGCCCGTGCTCACCGGGTTGCCCTTTGGCCACGTGCCCACCAAAGTGCTGCTGCCCGTGGGCCGCAGCGTGCAGCTGCTGGTGCAGGGCCGCGATTGCTTGCTGTTTTGGGGTTGAAGCCGCAGAAACCCAAGCTAGGCGCTTGCTGTTTGAGATGTGCCCGATGGGCTGCGCATAGCACCTTGGGTCCCTCGGTACAGGAAGGGCATACAGGTCACGGCGGTTGATAGTTACGCCTTAGCGCTCCGCCGGTGAACTTTTGCCCCTTTTTTCGACCCAGCGCAGCCATCCAAAATCCCACAGCGCCAAGGCTTGCAATGCGGTGGTCTTGCCCGAATTGTTTGGACCTATGAAAACCGCTGCGCTACCCAGTTCCAATTCGAACCGGATCGCTTGGAGTTGGAAATATTGGGTATACGGATTTAATGGTTGATGGGGCACCTTCACCCCATCAATCTGATACCACCCTCAGATGGTTGATAGATCGACTCCGTAGTTGAGTTCCTCTGCGAAGTCCGGCAGTCCGTAACCGATGGTTTTCTTGTAGAAAGGAGAGACCTTCGCAGTCGGTGCCTTCTTCTTGTGCTTCGTGGTGTAGAGCATTCGTGCCCGCATCACCTCGAAGGAGTAACCGCGCCCTTCACGGTTCTTGTCCTTGGCCAGTCGGTTGATGGACTCCGTGTAAGCGTTGGTGACGGGCATGTCCGTCTCGAAGTAGGTCATGGTCTCTTCGCGCCAGTTTCCCACTGCCCTGACCAGATCGCTCCAGACTTCCTTTTGGCCCTTCGGGATGGTGGCTATCCACTCGTCCAGGGCGGCTTCTGCCTGGAGCCGTGTGGTGGCGTCCCAGATGCCGTAGAAGCGCTCCTTGTGCTCGTAGGCGGCCAGCAGTTGCGGGAACGCGCCTGTCCAGGTCTCCATGATGAGGCGCTCCCGGTCTGAGACTTCGTGAGCGCGTTTCAGCAGGATTTTCCGGTCTCCCTTGAGAGTCCGGCTCTGGGACGGTTTCAGCTCCTTTCTGAGGCCCTTGCGCACTCTCTCTAGGGCATCGTTGGCCATGCGCACCACATGGAACTTATCGACCACGATACGGGCCTGGGGCAGCACAGCCTTGACCGCTGCCCGGTAGGGGTTCCACATGTCCATGCTGACGATCTCGACCTTCTGCCGGTCTTTCAGCTTCATTAGGTAGTTGGTCACCACGTCCTGGCGGCGGGTGGCCAGAAGGTCGAGCAGGGTTCGCTCCTCAATGTTGGTCAGAATGCAGCGGTAGCGCTTGTTCAGGTATAGCTCGTCAATGCCCAGGATGCGGGGCGTCTCGAAGCGGTGCCAGCGCCCCAGCAACTCGGCGCGGGCGTTGAAGATGTCGCGCACCGTCTTCTCGTCCAGGCCGGTCTGTGCCGCCACAAAGGTGTAGGGGTGGTTGAAGGATTCCTTCTCCACGTACTCATGCAGCCGCAGTGTCATACGGAATCCGTCCACCATCTCCGGCAGCTGGGGCCTGAATGTTGTCTTGCAGGCCCGGCAGGTGTATCGGCGGCGGACCACCCAGAGAGTGACCCGCTTGCCGTGGATGGGCAGATCACGATAGGGAACGTCACGCTTGCCGAACCGTACGAACTCACCCTGCACGCCGCATTCCTCGCAGGCGATGGGATCGGGCACGTCCACCTGGAAGTGCATTTCGTCGTCGGTTGATTTGCAGCCCAGTACTTGGTATTGCGGCAGGTGAAGGATGTTGTCGGGAAGTTCGGTCATGGTGTTGTATAGGCGTAGGTGTCAGTCAGATCCATCCGGCTCGGCATTGGTGTTTGCTTTTTTACCCAACAAGCTGCTGGAAACGAAAAGTAAGGCACCGAGGACAATTGCAATATCAGCCAGGTTGAAGGCCGGCCAATGCCAGTCTCGCCAATAGAAATCAAAGGAATCCACAACATAGCCGCGAAAGACCCGGTCAATCAGGTTGCCCATGGCGCCACCGAGGATAAGACTGTAAGCGATGGCTTCTCCTTTATGACGATTTTCAAGGATCAGCTTGATCAGAAAAATCGAGACCACTACCGCGATTCCGATAAAAAAGTAGCGCTGCCAGCCTCCACCATTCGCAAAAAGACTGAATGCGGCACCGGTATTCCATACGTGTACCCAGTTAAAGAATGAGGTCACTGAAATAGACTCGCCATATGCCATTGATTGTTGCACCAGCCATTTTACGGCCTGATCAGACGCTGCCAGCAGGCCCGATATGGACAATAGGGCATACGGCGAGAGCTTTTTGCCAATAATGAGCATTATTTAACCCTTCAACGCCAAAATGCGTCTAGCACCGTTAAGTACAATGACCCCCACGATGGTGCCGATAATCAGATCCGGATAATTGGACCCGGTCCACGCGACCAGAGCGCCGGCGGTGATGACCCCCAGGTTGATCACCACGTCGTTGGCCGAGAATATCCAGCTTGCCTTCATGTGCGCCCCGCCCTCCCGATGTTTGGATATGAGCAGCAGACAGGCGGTATTGGCAATCAATGAGACGAAGGCGATGGCTATCATCACCAGCCATTCAGGCTCACTACCGAAAACAAAGCGTCGCACCACCTCGACGAGTACGCCGATAGCCAAAATCAGTTGCAGTACCCCTGCCAGATGCGCGGCACGTACCTGCATTTTCGCACTGCGCCCTACGGCATAGAGAGCCAGGCCATAGACGGCTGCATCGGCAAACATATCCAGGGAATCAGCGATCAGGCCGGTAGACTGGGCGATCAGACCGGCAGTCATTCCCACCACGAACATGATCGCATTGATACCGAGCAACACGCGCAGAGTGCCTGACTCCTGCGTAGCAGAGACTGCCGAGCTCTCAGCGGCCTTGATCGTCTCTGGGTCGGCAATGACGGTTTCCTGAAGAGAGGCGCCTAGCCCCAAGGTCGCCAGTTTCGCGGTAATGGGCTCAGCCTCGCCGTCATGCACGACCTTCAACCGGCGGTTCGACAAGTCGAAGGACAGTGCCCGAATCTCCTCAAAGCCGTTCAGGGCTAGGCGAATCATTCGTTCTTCTGATGGACAGTCCATCTTCGGCACGGCATAAACACTGACCCATCTCCCTGGCGCCTCGGAGGAGGCCTGTATATCGGTATCCGCTGCGGACGTTGCATCACCGCCACAGGCGCCACCACAGGATTTGCTCATGATACGACTCCACTTGAACAATGTTGTGGTACCATTTTAAACTATAAAGCTACTATAAGGTCAATAGAGTAAAGAATCCGTTGGGGAGGAGGCTGATGCGCATTGGTCAGTTGGCGCAGTTGGTAGGGGTCGAAACACAGACGATCCGCTTCTATGAACAGCAGGGCTTGTTGCCGCCGCCTGGTCGGCAGGAGAACGGTTACCGTGTCTATACCGAGAAGCATGGTGAGGGGCTGGCCTTCATCCGTCGCTGCAGAATCCTGGGCCTGTCACTGGCTGAGATTCACGAACTACAGAGCTATCAGGACGACCCTCATCAGCCTTGTACCGCCGTCAACGCCTTGCTCGATGATCACATCTCTCATGTGCGGTCGCAGATAACCGCTCTGCAAGCGCTTGAGAAACAACTCGTTTCACTGAGAGCGAGTTGCAACGATGACCGGGAAGTTGAGGCGTGTGGGGTTCTTGCTGGAATTAGCGAAGGAAACATGCACCAGCAGTAGGTGAAGCATCAACCAGATAATCCGATGAGATGCCGGTCTGTCTCACTCTCATGCAAAGGTAAGATCAACCATTTAATCCGCTTACCCGAAATATTGATGTTGGGTGATAATGTTCAATGTTTCTGAAATGCAGTTAACAGCCTTGCAAAGGTGGGGGGCTGGTACTGGTGGCGGAAGAGTTGTTGTTTGGCCCCGATATTTCAAGTCAGCGAGTCAGGGGGATCACGCTCTGTAAGCCATTTTTCTTGCTGGCTGGGCGCAAAAGCCTTAATTAGTAGAGCCTCCAAGCGTACTTTGCTGGCTTCCCGAAGCCTCTGTATGCCAAGCGCGCGAGCCATGGCGAGCAGAGCATCTTGCCCGGAGTGTCCTCTGTGCAGCACAAGCCGCGTTAGTGACCGAAGCTCTGCCTCACAGATCTCTTCGACACCGCGCACGCTGTCTTCATCTGAGGGCTGTCTGAAAGCGAACTCGGAACTTAAATCCACACCATGTGGCCAATAGAACGTGCCAGCAGCCTCGACAGTAGTCCTGAAGAGCCTGCGGGCAATCTGCTCAACCCGCTCCTGAATCCGGCTTCCAGTGCGCTGAAAACCATGTGCCCGGGCAATGCGCCGCGCCAACACTGCATCCAGCACCGGCCCCTCGTGCTGCACTACCCATTCCACCATTGGTTGCAACACAGCGGCGTAGCTTGGTTCGTGAAAAAAGTTGGCAGAAAGTCCAGCGGCTCCTACCGCGTCGCAAGGCTGTGATGCCTGGTAGCGTCGTTCATTTTTAGTATCTGCGGCCCAAAGACCAAGCATTGACGGCGAGGAAACCGGCAGGGCGCAAACCGCTTTTGAGAACCTGAATCCGTGACCTCAATCCCCGCATCACGACATGCCCGCCCAACCGCCGCCCCAAACTGAGATTTCTCGCACTTTTCCCGCCCAGCGGGCCGCGCGAAGACCCATCGGCGCTCACAAACACCCCGCACAAGGCGCTTGCAAGCCCATCTAACCGTGTTTTCGCCCGCTTTCGCCACCACCAGCGCAGCCTTAGCCCCGCAGAACCCCGCGTTTTTCGCAATCCGTGAGTTCGCTGAGCCCGATCTGACCCAGCCAGCAACCTTAAGCTGCCTTCATCTTGCCAAAGGCACGCTCAAACACCGCAAAGCCCGAGTCCGAGCCCGAGATGCCCAATGCCCAGCCCCGCGCATGGCTGATGACGCGCGCGGCCTTGTACATCAGCTCTTGCATCACGGTCTTGATGCGCCGGCGCAGCGCGGTCTTGCGCATCGGGCTGTCGCTCTCGTGCAGCGTGTACTGCCCCACGATGCGCAACAGGTTCATGGCCAGCGCGGCCAGCGCACACACCAGGTGGTTGGTGGCAAACTTGCCCGAGGGCAGTCGGTTCAAGTCCATGTCGGTCTTGAACTCGGCATGAAACTGCTCGTGCGTGGCGTGGTCACGGTACAGGGCGATGACCTGCTCGTGTGCCACCTCCGGCCCCAGCGTGGTGCTCCAGCCTTCCAGCACGTACTCGGGAAAGAGCAAGGGCTGGCCCCGCTTGTCCAGCGTGCGCTCGGTCAGACGATAGACGCGGCGCAGTGCGCGGCTGCTTTCTGCTTGGGTTTCAATGCCAAGCAGCGCTTCGCTCCACAGGCATTCGCGCTTGCCGGCTCGAAGCGGGTTCCAGACGGTGTGGGCATCGGCGCAGCGCTGGGCGGCAATCTGCTCCACCGGCGCGGCGCGCGGATTCCATTTGATCAGCAGATCGACTTGGCGCCCCAGCTTGGCCGCTTGTTCTTGTGTGCGCGCTATCAGGTGCTGCGAGCAAAAGCCCGAGTCGGCGCGCAGCAGCAAGGGCGCTTGGGCCACCGCACAGGCGGTGCTCAGGGCCCGTTCGATGTTGTATTCGCTCTCGCGCGCGCTGTGCTGGCTGCCCGGACGCAGATCAAGCTCCAGACAGTAGCCGCGGGTGCCCAGGTACAGGGCGATGGGGCAGTAGCCATCGACTCCGGCGTAGGTGTAGGACACGCCTTCTTTGGCGCTGTCGCTCTGATCCATGACGAAGGTGTCGATGTCCAGTGGCAGGTGGCCGCTGGGCAGGGCCCCGAAGTCGATCGCTGCGCCATCGATGTGCAAGCCCAGCAGGGCGCGGTTGATCGAGTCGGCCAGTACGCTCCACTCGCAGCCCATGGCATCGAAGCGCTGGCGCAAGGTGGCGCTGGAGGGCACGGCGCGCAGGCCCAAGGCTTGGTGGGCAAAGCGCTGCTTGCGAAAGGCTTCGACGGCTTCGAAGTCGTTCTTGCCCAAGGTGAGCATGGCCACATAGCACTTGAGGATGTCGCTGTTGGCAATTCCGGCACGCACGGGATACTGGGGATCGACCATGGCCGGCAGGTTGATGCGCTTGAACAAGCGCCCCACCAAGGCCAAGCCACCGTGGCTGGACAAGTCGTAGGGCAGCTTTTTGACAACGAACTCGACTGGGTCAGTCATTTGCGGCGCTTGCACCTGCTGGGTGCGCGGTGGGATGTTGGTAGTGCGTTGATTATAATCGAAAAACGTTGGGTTTGTGGGGTTCAGGTCACGGATTCAGGGAGAATGCGTCAACAGCCTTCGGTTGGTGTTCAACGGCTTGCGTGGGCATGAATGCTGCCGTACAAATGGGGGCTGCATCGGCCACCTCGGCCACATCAAGTCTGAGCTTTCCCTCGGCGTCGCTTGGAGCAAGCGCAACCGCGTTTGGCGACACTGCTTCCATTCTGGTTTGGTGAACACGGTCTTCTTTAAGCAATTTCGCTAGGGCTGCATGCACACGTTCTAGCGTACCTCCTGGGTTCACCCACCAGTCGGTAGACCAGATGCGCACGATTTTCCATCCTAAGCCTTGCAGCACCTGTTCGCGCAACTTGTCGCGGTCGCGTGCAGTGGCAGAGCGGTGGTAGGTGGCACCGTCGCATTCAAGCCCCGCCAAATAACGGCCGGCAAAATCCGGATGTACCACGCCCAAGTCCACGCGAAACTTCGAAGCACCGATTTGAGCGTGCACCTGCCAGCCCTTGCGCTCCAGCGATGCTGCCACGCTTGCTTCAAATGGGCTTTCGAAGTCGCCTTGGCTGCCTCGGTGCGCTTCTGCCAGTGCACGCGGCCCGTATTCAGCAAACTCAAGAAAGTGTTTGAGGTCGCGCACGCCGCTTGCTTTGGTGCGAGACAAATCCATTTGATCGCCACGCAGGCTAGAGTACACACGCAGTTCGTGTCGGGCGCGCGTTACCGCCACATTCAGGCGCCGTTCGCCGCCGTCGCGATTTAGCGGGCCGAAATTCATCGACACGGCACCGGTCATGTCTGGCCCGTAGGTGATAGAGAAGTACATAATGTCGCGCTCGTCACCTTGCACACTCTCTAGATTCTTCACGAACACCGGCTCGAGCTCCGTTTCGGAAAAATAGGGCTCTAGGCTTGGGTCTTTGCGGCGCTCAGCATCAAGCATGTTTTCTATCAGAGTTTGCTGCTCAGAGTTAAACGTAACTACGCCTATGGTCAGGCCAGATTCTCGGAAACCCAGGCTCTTGAGGCGGCTAACCAGATCGGCCACCAAGGCTTTAGCTTCTGGTTGGTTAATGCGGGCACCGCCTTTTTCATAGATCCCCTTCACAGGGTTAAAGCTGACGGCTTGGTCGTCGGTAACAGGCGACGGAAATGTGACTAGTCCACCTCCGTAATATCGGTTATTGCTGAAGGCAATTAAGCTTTCGTGGCGCGAGCGGTAGTGCCAAGTCAAGTTGCACATGGGCAGGCTGGCACCTAAGCATTCGTCCAGAATGCTCTCCAAATCGCCTTCCACTACGCCGTCGTCATCATCGGAGCCATCGCTGCGGCCAAAGAAGTTGGTGGGTGGCAGTTGTTTCGGGTCACCCACCATCACCACCTGTTTGCCACGGGCCATGGCGCCGATGGCGTCCCACACCGGGATTTGCGATGCCTCGTCAAATACCACCAAGTCGAAGTTTTTAGCTTCCGCCGAAAGATACTGCGCGATTGAGAGCGGGCTCATGAGCAAGCACGGTGTCAAGCGCAACACCACCGACGGTATCTCTTGTAACAGTTGGCGCAGTGGCTTGTGTTTCTTTTTCTTGGTGATCTCGTGGCGCAGGATGCCCCACTGGCTGTTGCGTTGGATGCTGTCGCTGGCCGGCAGGTTGGCGCACAGTTTGGCGCGAATCCAGGCGCGGGTCACTTGGGTAAACTCGTCATCCAAAGCACGGAATTCCTGAATGCGCAACTCGTGCTCAGCACAGACAAAGCGTTTCAGAACATCGTCCTCATCCACCGCTTCTGCGAGCCACCAACGGGCGTAATTGACTTCGAATGCAGTGGGTGCCTGAGCAGGTGTTACATCACCCGTATCGATGGCGTCCACCAATGCCCCGAGACCTGCATTGCGTGCATCATGCTGGGCGTGGCGCCATGCGCACCATGCGTGCAGGCCGTGGTGATGCGCATCCAGTTGCGCAGACGTTTCGGCCAACTCTACAGGCGTATGGTTAGCAAACATGCGGCGGACTGCATCTGGTTGCTCAGCGTTGTGGAAGAATTGTTCGGCTGCACTGCTGAGGTGTGGCAGCGTTGAAGCGACCTTGAGGCAGGCCTGACTGATCGCACCTGATTCACCCAGTTCACAGCGGCGCGTAGCCAGCACCTGATGCACAGCGCGTAGCGCCACAGCGTTGGCGGATGAATCAAAGCCAAGGCTGCCCAGGGCAGTTTTTAGCAAGGCATGGAACTTCAGCGCGCGTTCGATACTTGCGCTATCGGTATCAAGGGCTTTCCAAACGTCAGGGCAGTCGGAGGCCAGAGCTGTCATGTTAAGCAGGCGCGCCTCCACGTTGCCGCGCCTTTGCAACCATTCATGCTGTTGTTGCAGGTCGGAACCGCATCGGCCTTCGGCCACTCCCAGATGTGGTGTTTGCAACAGACCGCGTTGCTGCAAGGTCAACCGTTCGCGTTCAAATGCGAGCGCCAAGCGAAGTGCTTCAGAATCGGTGTTGTGCCCTTGCCAAAGCCCTAGACTGCACTCCGTGAGCGAAGCGTACTCGGTCAAGTGGTTGTCTAGGTCAAGCAAGAATTTTAGACGTTGAACCTCGCGTGTCCAACGCTCGCCACAGCACCCCTCGGATGCAGCATCTAAACCATCGAGCGTAAAGGGTTTGTGCATACGTGCCGCTTGCAGAGCTGTATTGGCTTTCAAGGCGCTGCGGGCGTGATCAACCCGCGTCTTGATGCCAGTCCACAAGCCTTCGGCGGCCGAACCTGGGTTCAGTTGCTGGACATTCTCATGCAGGCTCTTGATTCGCACAAGCGCAGACAGGTCGTCGGCGACACGTGGTTCGCCGGCGCCCTCGATGAAACCCTCTAGCACTTTACGTACTTTGCGCTTGCCTAACCAAGACATGGGCTGGAACGCCTTTTCGGCCTTGACCCAATCGCGATGCAACTGCGACACGTTTATCTGACCCACAGCGGCGCCGTACTTCACGGAAAGGCTCGCGCGCAATTGATTAATTTCCTCGATCAATTGCACACCGTGTTCAATTTCAGTGCTGACGTCAGGTGGCCAAGGTGTTCCGAGTTCCGCATGCATCTTGCGGTACTTGTCCAGAAGGTCGAGTGCATGATGCATACGGGTTTGCAGATCTGCAGTCCAAGGGGGGCTCATCTGCGAAGATATTTCCCGGTGCTGGCCAAGCAGTTCGTTGCCGGTTTTTAAGGCGGCGCAGATGTGCTCAGCGTCCGGCAGTGCGCAGAAACTCCAATCTTGATCCGCTGCCTGCGGCAAGGCTTGGGCGAGCACACCAAGTGCCGACCGTGCTTGAAGATGCAGCGCAGGCCATTCCATGCCGAGCAAATGCCCGAGGGTTTGCGCTGCAGCTTGGAAATCAAGGCATATGGTCTGCAGCGTCTGTGCAGACCGGACCATTTTCTGCTGCCACTTGGCGGACCAGTCTGTGACATAAACCGGTACCAAAGCGCCCGTCAATAATTGATCTGGGTTAACCGCAGCTGCATTGGCTTGCAACCTACCAGCCAGAACGCGCAGTTCAACCAGTGCCGCTTCGTCGTGCGCACGGGGAGAGGCCCAGCTAAATCGCAGATCAGGCAGCGCATCGCCACCGACGACACAGCCGATGGCTTTGAAGATCGTCCAGCCGTTGTTGTGCCGGTGGTGCAGTCGCGCAACATAGGTTGACAGTTGCTCGCGCACTTGGCCTAATTGGCTGGCTTTGGCTTCCCAAGTGGCAACGTCCACTTCACCTTGGGACTCCCACGATTTCTGCAACTGGCCCAATACGTCGAGCTTGCGGCTCTTGTTTGAATGCAATTCGAGACAGAACTCCCCGAGCCCCACATCGCGCAGGCGGCGATATACAACATCCAGTGCAGCGATTTTTTCGGCCACAAAAAGTACGCGCTTGTTTTCAGCCAGACACTGCGCGATCAGGTTGGCAATGGTCTGGCTCTTGCCGGTGCCTGGTGGTCCGATCAACACAAAATCTTTGCCTCTGGCCGCCGCCATGACTGCGGACAGTTGCGACGAATCTGCAGGGAGTGGGCTGAACACCTGCTGCGGCGTGTAGTCGGCGTCTAGCCTGCTAGTCTCGGGAAAAGGCGTGCTGGAAGGGTAGGGTTCGCGCGGCGTATCGAGCAAGTGCGCTACCACCGGAGACTGTCGTAAGTCGGCGGTGCGATCCGATAAGTCTTTCCACATCAAATACTTGGCAAAGGAGAACATGGATAAGACCACGTCTTCGCTGACTTCCCAACCGTTGATGTCTTTGATGGCGCTGCGCACGCGATTCCAGATGCTTACAATGTCCAGACCGGATTCGTCTCGTGGCAGGGCGCCAGCTACAATGCCCAACTCCAGTTGGAAGTCCTGCCGCAGCATCTCGACCAGCGTCGGATTGAGCAGCGCATCATCTTCATGATCTTGCAAACTAAATCCCGATCGTGCACTTTTGCGGTTCAGGGTGATGGGGAGCAGGATCAAGGGCGCTTTGACCTGTGATTCTGGCTTGTCGGAACGGGTCCAGACCAGGAAGCCGAGCGCGATGAAGAGCGTGTTGGAACCACCTTCCTGCATCGCGTTGCGTGCACCCCGATACAGCTCAACTAGGCGTTCTTCCAGTTCTCTATTTTCGAGCTTGATAAAGACTTCGCGGCGTTTCAGGGCGTCAAGTGCATGCGCCTTGGGCAGGTCTTCAAGGCTTCTTGCCTCGTGCAGCTGCTGGCTTCGAGGGTCTGAGCCCTGCATCAGTAGTGGGCTGGGCAGGAGCTTGATGGCTTGCCCTTGGGCAAGGGTGTCTTCCAAGGCCGGTGCTGGCACCTCAAGCAGCAATGCTTTTTTGCCCTGCTTGAAGTTTAGCAGTGTGTTTCTGAGCGAAAGATCGAGCAGTTTGCGTTGCCACCGAGCCAGTCTGTCGTTGGGATCCAATTCAGACAACGACGTATCGGTGATCGCTTCGTCGGGCAGGTCTGGGGCATCTTCAACGCCGATCGCTGTCTCTGGTTCAACCTCAACAGGCATGGCATCTGCGACGGCTTGCGCTTGCGCGAGCGGCTTGATGCGCGACCTACGCGCGCGTTTCACGTCGATGACCAGTTGAAACTTATTTTCTTTCTTTTCCTGTTCCTCTTCAGACAATTGCCGGTTGGCGTGTGCGATGGCCCGGCTAAAGCCCACAGCTTGGCCCTGTGCCGCGAGAGTCGATTCAAAAACCAGCATTTCCTGTAGCTTCAACCGATTCCTCACTGCTGTGATGTCATCGACTACAGAAGTGGAAAACTCCTCATCGCGGAGCCACACACCGACAAATGCGTGCCCACGGGTGCACACCAGCAAGGGGTTGAGGTGCGCCTGCTCTAGGCATGCAGCGAATAGCAACGCAAGATCTAGGCATGTGGCCAAGCCGCCATCGATCACCTGTGTAGGGCTTCGAATCTTCTGTCCAATGTGTTCGAAATTGGCGGGAGGAAGTGCGTAGTTGAGCTTGCGCTGAAGCACAGCGGCCCAAATACCAGACGCCAACTCCCATGCCCGCTTCAGGCCATGTGTGTAGCCGTCGATAGAGCCAGACTTGCCACCTGCCTGCAATGCCAGCGCCGCACCTTTGAGCAAACGGTCGATGGCGGGGTCGTTTGGCTGAACGAACGCCGCCAGCATTTCTGGCAGATAGTCAATGCCACCCCATTGATTGCGAGGCAGCAGTTCTACCGCGCAGTCTAGGTGCGCGATGACTTCATTTCCTTGCTGGCGGCTGCGCAGATCCAAATGCAGCGAAGCCAGTTCGGCTTCTGTCAAGCGCGAAAAGAGGGCACCATCCAGCTGCACGTCGAGATCACTCAGGTGATAGCTCTCGCCTGCAGCCACCAACTCCACGTTCCAGGCGCGAGGCTTTACAAACGGTGGCTCGGAAACGAGGTGAACGCTCAACTCGCTGATCGGTGTAGAGGTCCCATTGACAATGACCAGTTCGTGTAAAACCGGTACCGCGTTCTGGAAATCTGCAAGGTTCAGCTTCTTGGCCGCACTGATCTGCAACCGCACTGTGGGCGGCGTTGCCTCAGAAACGGCAGAAACGTCGGAATTTACTGGCGCACCAGATTCAGGTGTATGGTCTGGCTCTCTTGACATACAGGTTCTCCTAGTCAAGCCATGCTTGGCGACTTAAGATGTTTCTGAATAACTGACCACGCAGGTCATAGCGTACCTTTAAGCTTGTCCGCTGCCCAGCACTCGCCCAACTTGAGCGTGACGCGCTTCGTGGTTCAGTATGCCATCCATCGCAAGGTCTGGTGGGTTGTTGTTATGGTTCAGATGATACCTGCTAGAAGGCAGTCAGATGGGTGGTTTTTCTAGTAGATCGTTAAAAACGCTCTAAAAACCCATCTTCAAGCTAACAGCTCTCGTGCCGTGGAAGGTGGGGGTGCTCAGTCGGGTAATGCTCTTGTGCAAAAACAGTAATCAGCTTTGTTCAAAGTTTGGCTGGTGTGCTGTGTGCCCTGTGCTGGGGCAGCGCTGGGGGCGCCGCCAGTAAGCTGCTCGCAGCTACCGCCCCCCCACCCCCCCCACCCCCAACAACTGCTGCAGGCGCGGGCTGGTGGTGGTGTATTGCAGCAGTTGGCGTTGGCCGGGGCGCAGTTGGGCGGCGGCGGCGAAGGCGGCGAGGGTGGCTTCGTGGAAGGCACAGACGATGAGTTTGCGTTTGCCGGGGTAGTGGTTGATGTCGCCCACGGCGTACAGGCCGGGTTCGGCGGTGGCCATGGTGGCGCTGTCCACTGGCAAAAGCTTGCGCTGCAGCGCCAGGCCCCAGTCGGCCAGCGGCCCGAGTTTGGGGCTCAGGCCCAAGCGCGGCAGCAGCAGGTCGCAGGGCAGGGTGGCTTGGCCGCCGCCGGGGGTGTCCAGCAGCAGGGCTTGCAGCGCCGCCCCTGCCGGATCTGCGTCCGCACCGCAAACGAGGCCCACCGGCTGGCCGAGCACGAGCTGCAGCGTCTGCGCGGCCAGCGCTCGGTCTAGGGCGGCTTGGAGTGGGGGCTCGATCTGCAAGCGCTCGCTGCGGTGCAACAGGGTGATGCGGCTGTGGGTCGCATGCTGTGCTGACTCCTGCGCCAACTCCAGCGCCAGTTCCACCGCAGCCGCGTCGCCCCCGTGCACCACGATGTGCTTGGCGGTGGCCAGTGCGGCCTCGGGGGGCAGGTCGTGGTAGCAGACTTGCGCTGGCGTGCGGTGCTCGAAGGGTTCGAGCTCGGGCAGGGTTTCTTTGCGTGGCACAAAGGCGCCGACGCCGGCGGCGATGAACACCGTCGGCGCCAGCCACGCCTGAATGTTGTTTGGCCCGTTGTTCTGCCCATTGCTGCGCACCAGCCAGCGCCCGTCGGGCTGGCGCTGCACGCTGCTCACGAGCTGGCCCAGGTGCAGCGGCGGGTTGAAGGGGCGCAGCTGCTGCAGCAGGCGCTCGGCGAGCTCACGGCCGCTACACACCGGCAGGCCGGGCAGGTCGTAGATCGGTTTGTCGGGGTAGAGCGCGGCGCACTGGCCGCCGGGTTCGGGCAGCACATCGACCAGGTGGCAGGCGACCTCTTGCAGCCCGAGCTGAAAGGCCAAAAATAGCCCAGCCGGCCCGGCCCCGATGATCAGAGCCTCGGTTTCGATGGGCGGTGGCGTGGCGGCCAAGGGGAGTTGTCAGCGTTTGAGCAGAGGCAGCTTGCCGGTCATGTCTTTGTGGTCATCGGCGTCGGGCAGCGGTGACTTGCGCTTGGTGATGCTTTTCCAGCCTGGCAGGCGCGCCAGTTCGGCATTGAGGGCGATCATATGCTGCTGGTCGTTGGGCACGTCTTCCTCGGGGTAGATGGCGCTCACCGGGCACTCGGGGATGCAGACGGCGCAGTCGATGCACTCGTCGGGGTCGATGGTGAGGAAGTTGGGGCCTTCGCGGAAGCAATCCACGGGGCAGACATCGACGCAGTCGGTGTATTTGCAGGCAATGCAGGCTTCGGTAACTACGTGGGTCATGGCTCGGTGACTCGGTGGCTCGGGGCGCGGGCTAAAGGACGGGGAAGGGCGAAAGTTCGGATTTTAGGGCTTCGGGGTTCGCCTGTTAGGGGGGTGGTCAATCCAGTAGCACGGCGGCGGCGGTGCGGTGGCTGGCGCTGTCCACCAAAATCAAGGCCCCGAGCGCGCGCGACTGGGCGTAGGCATGCGCCGGCAGCGGCGCTTGCAGTTGCAACTCGACACGGCCGATGCCGTTGGCCTCGAGCCGATCGGCGCTTTGTTGCTCCAGCGTGTGGATGTCGAGTCGGTGCAGCACCCGCGTGACCTTGGCCTTGACCCAGCGGTGCTGGTGCAGCGCCCAGTACAGGCGCCCGGGTTGCAGGGGTTCGTCATCGAGCCAGGCCAGGGTGGCGCTTAGACTGTGGCGCGCTGGGTAGGGGCTGGCTGGGGCTTCGGCTGTAGCGCTGGTGGCGTCAGCGCCGGGGCTGGCGGTGACGGGGCTGGCGGTGACGGGGCTGGCCAGCAACCAGTCGCCGCGCGAGACGTCGAGTTCGCGCTCGAGCAGCACGCCGGCGCTGTGCCCGGCCGCCACGGCTTGGGGCTGGCGGCAGCGGTTCAGCACCTGCACCACGCGCGCGCGCTGGCCGCTGGGGAATACTTGCACCTCGTCGCCGGCTTGAACGCGCCCGGCCGCAACCCGGCCCCATAAGACGCGCCGCCCGTGCGCCGGGGCCGCCCCAGCCGCAGGCAGCTCGACCGCATCCACATCGGTGGCGCCGGGTTTTTCCACCCATTGCACCGGGAACGCCAGTGCGGCCTCGGGCGCGGGGGCGGTGTTGGGCAGTTGCTCGAGCACCTCGAGCAGCGTCGGGCCGTGGTAGCCGCACCAGCCGTCGTGGCCGTGGCCGCGATCGACCACGCTCCAGCCCTTGAGCGCGGAGATCGGCAGCACGGCCTGCGCCGCCAGCCCGGCTTGCTCGGCAAAGCGCAGCAAAGCAGCGCGGATGTGGGCAAAGGCCAGCGCGGCATCGGCCACGGCGTCGAGCTTGTTGACGGCAAACACCAAGCTGGGCACGCGCAGCAGGTGGCACAACAGGGCGTGGCGGCGCGTTTGCGCAAGCAGCACCAAGTCGGGGCGCTGCCAGTCGAGTTTGGTGGCATCGACCAGCAGCACAGCGGCGTCGGCGCTGGAGGCGGCGGTGACCATGTTGCGCGTGTATTGCTCGTGCCCGGGGGCGTCGCCGATGATGAACTTGCGCCGCTCGCTGCTGAAGTAGCGGTAGGCGACGTCGATGGTGATGCCTTGCTCGCGCTCGGCCATCAGGCCGTCGGTCAGGCGCGCGAGGTCGAGCTGTGCGCCCGCATCGGCCTCATCGTGCGCGTGGCTGGGGCTGCTGTGCGCGATGCCGGCCAAGTGGTCTTGCAGCACCGCTTTGCTGTCGAGCAGCAGGCGGCCGATGAGCGTGCTCTTGCCGTCGTCAACCGAGCCGCAGGTGATGAAGCGCAACGCGTCCATATTAAAAATACCCTTCGAGTTTGCGTTTTTCCATCGAGGCTTCGCTGGTCTGGTCGTCCATGCGCGTGGCGCCGCGTTCGCTCAACTGGGCGTTGAGGGTTTCGGCGACGATCTGCCCGGCCGTGCTGGCGCTGCTGGCCACCGGGCAGGTGCAGGTGATGTCGCCCACGGTGCGAAAGCGCACGCTCAAATGTTCGACGGTCTCGCCGGGCTTGGGCGGGGTGAGCTCGGTCACCGGCACCAGCAGGCCGCGCCGTTGCACCACCGGGCGCAGGTGCGCGTAGTACAGGCTGGGCAGGGCGATGCGCTCGCGCTCGATGTATTGCCAGACGTCGATCTCGGTCCAGTTGCTGATCGGGAACACGCGGAAGTGCTCGCCCGGTTGCAGCCGGGTGTTGTAGAGCTGCCAAAGCTCAGGGCGCTGCGCCTTGGGCTGCCACTGGCCAAAGGCGTCGCGGTGGCTGAAGAGGCGCTCTTTGGCGCGCGCTTTTTCTTCGTCGCGCCGGGCGCCGCCGATTAGGGCGTCGAAGCGAAATTCGTCGATCGCTTCCAGCAGCGTGACCGACTGGTGCGCGTTGCGGCTCTGGCCCGGGTGCGCCAAGCGCACGCTGCCGCGCGCCATCGAATCTTCAACCCGGCGCACGATCAGCTCGGCCCCCAGTTCGCGCGCGCGCTGGTCTCGGAAGGCCAGCACCTCGGGGAAGTTGTGGCCGGTGTCGATCATCAGCAGCGGGTAGGGCAGGCGGCCGCGGCCAAAGGCTTTTTCGGCGCAGCGCAGCAGCACCAGCGAGTCTTTGCCGCCCGAGAACAGCAGTGCCGGGCGCTCAAACACGGCGGCGACTTCGCGCAGGATGAAGATGGTTTCTTCCTCGAGCGCGTCGAGCTGGCTGTTGTCGAGCTGGGGCGCGGCGCTGGGGCCAGGCTGGGGAAGGGGGATGCGTGCGTTCATGGGTGGCTCCTTTGGTGCAGGCCGCATTCTTTGGCGCTGTCTTGTTCCCACCACCAGCGCCCGGCGCGCAAATCTTCGCCCACGCTCACGGCGCGGGTGCAGGGCGCGCAGCCGATGCTGGGGTAGAAGCGGTCGTGCAGCGGGTTGTAGTCCAGCCCGTGCAGGGCGATGTGGTGCCAGACCTCGCCCCAGCTCCAGTCGGCCAGCGGGTTGATCTGGATCAGCCCCGCGCTGGGCCGGTCGGCGCGTGCGGGGTCGAGGTCGCTGCGGTCGATCGCGGGCACCTCGGCGCGCTGGGCCGATTGTTCGCGCCGCAAACCGGTGATCCAAGCGCGCTGGCCGTGCAGCGCCCGGCGCAGCGGCTCGACTTTGCGGATGGCGCAGCAGGCTTGGCGCAGGGCCACGCTGCGGCGCATGGCATCCGGGCCCTCGCGCGCCACGAAGGCTTCGGCCACGCCGGGCTGCGGTTTATAGACGCGCACCGGTTGTGCATCCGGCTGTGCCGCCCGCGCCTCGGTGCGCGCCAGCAGCGCCAGCGTCTCGGGGTGCAGGGCACCGGTGTCGAGCACAAACAGCGGGATCGGTAGACTCAGGGTGTCGATCAGGTGCCGGATGACCACGTCTTCGGCCCCAAGGCTGGAGGCCTGCACCAGCGGCTGGTGCTCGCTGGCCGCTTGTTGCAGCAGGGCGCGGCTGCGCGCCAGCTTGGCCTGGTAATCGGCGCTCGGCTGGGCCTGCTGCAGGGCAGCGCGGGCAAAGTGCGGCTGCACCTGCTGGGCGTTCATCATGCGGGGGCTCCGGTGGTGGTGGCGGTGGTTGCAGCGTAGGCGGTGACGGCAGCGCGGGCAAAGTGCGGCCGCGGTTGCAGCGCGTCGCCCTGGTAAAAGCTGCCAAACTGTTGCAGCAGGCGCTGCCCGTGCGCCGGGTCTTGGTCGGCGCGCAGCAGGGCTTCGTCGAAGCCGCAGCGCTGCAATTGCAGCAACTGGTCGATCAGCACCTCGCCGGTGGCGCGCAGCAGGCCGCAGTAGCCGCAGCGCCGGCGCAGCAGCACCGCCTGGCTGTAGGCGCGGCCGTCGGTGAATTTGGGGAACTGTAGGTCGATGCGCTGCACGGCGCTTAGGTCGAGCGTTTGCGCAAGGTGCGCGGCCCACAGCTCGAAATCGGGGGCCAGCGTGAGCACGCTGCCGGCGGGGCTGGGCGCGGCCGCGGCGGCCTCGGTTGGCGTGAGGAGTTTCATGGGCAATAGATTGAAGTCGGGGGTGCTGAGTGCGCCTAATCCGCTCAAAGCGCCACGGCGGTGCGGCGCAAAGCGGGGCTGTCCGGGTTCGGGTGGGCGGCTTGGGCGTGTGCGGCCGCGTGCTCCTGCCACCGCGCAGTGGCCACGCGCACCGCGTTGGCGGCGGCCTTGAAGGGCTCGTGCCCTAGGCGCTGCAGGGTGTGCACGAAGCGCTCGCCCGGTGCGCGCAGCTCTTGGTAGGCCTCCAGAATGGCCTCGATCGCGTCGCAGACCTCGCTGGAGGTGAAAGACGGCCCCAGCACCTTGCCGGGCGTGGGCGCGCCGCTGAGCGTGCTGCCATCCGATCCGCCCAGGCTGATCTGGTACCACTCCTGGCCGTCTTTATCCACACCCAAGATGCCGATGTGGCCGCTGTGGTGGTGGCCGCAGGAGTTGATGCAGCCGCTCAGGTGCAGGTCGATGGGCCCAAGGTCGTGCAGCTCGTCGAGGTCTTGGTAGCGCTGCAGCAGGGCCTCGGCGATGGTCAGCGAGCGCGCGTTGGCCAGGTCGCAGAAGTCGCCGCCGGGGCAGGCGATGAGGTCGGTGAGCAGCCCGATATGGGGCTGCGCCAGCCCCAGGCGCCGCGCCGCACGCCAGAGCTCGGTCAGCTCGTCGCAGCGCACCCAGGGCAGCAGCAGGTTTTGCTGGTGCGTGACGCGCACCTCGCCGGCGCTGAAGCGTTCGGCCAGCTCGGCCACGGCCTCGAGCTGGCTGGCGCTGGCATCGCCCGGGGCTTGGCCCAGGCGCTTGAAGGCGAGTGTGACGGCGCGCAGCTCGGGGTTTTGGTGCGCGTGCACGTTGCGCTGCAGCCAGCGCTCGAATTCGAGGTCGTCTTCGGTGCTCAGGCGCAGCAGGCGCGCCATGCGCTCGTCGGTGCAGGGGCGGCTGCTTGGGCGCGCAGGGGGGGCAAAACCGGCGCTGACGCGCTGCAGCTCAGCCGCGCTGATGGTGTGCGGGGCGCCGTCTTGCGCCACGATGCGGTCGTACTCGGCCTGGACTTCGTCAAAAAAGCGCTGGCCTTGGGCGCGCACCAAAATTTTGATGCGCGATTTGTACATATTATCGCGCCGGCCCCAAGCGTTGTAGATGCGCACCAGCGCTTCCATGTAGTTGAGCAGCTGGTCCCAGGGCAAAAAGTCGCAGATCGTGCTGGCGATCACCGGTGTGCGCCCCATGCCGCCGCCCACCAACACCTTGAAGCCCAGCTCGCCGGCCGCGTTGCGCCATAGTTGCAGCCCGACGTCGTGCCAGTGCAGCGCGGCCCGGTCTTCGCGCGCGCCGACGATGGCCACCTTGAACTTGCGCGGCAGAAAAGCGAACTCGGGGTGCAGCGTGCTCCACTGGCGCAAAATTTCGGCGAAGGGGCGCGGATCGGCCACTTCGTCGGGGGCAATGCCGGCCAGCGCGTCGGTGCTGATGTTGCGGATGCAGTTGCCGCTGGTCTGGATGCCGTGCATGTCCACGCTGGCCAGCAGCTCCATGACCTCGGGTGCGTGCTCGAGCGCGATCCAGTTGAACTGCACGTTTTGGCGCGTGGTGAAGTGGCCGTAGCCGGTGGGCAGGCGGCTGGCGATGGCGCGGCCGTCGCGCAGCTGCACCGCACCGAGCCGGTTTTGCGCCGCCACCGCGCCTTGGAACACGGCAGCGCCGGGTTGGTCATAGACGCGTGCGATCTGCGCCAGCGCCCGCACCTGCGTGCTGGACAGCTCGCCGTAGGGCACGGCGACGCGCAGCATGGGGGCGTGGCGCTGGATGTACCAGCCGTTTTGCAGCCGCAGCGGCCTAAAGGCTTCGTCGGACAAGGCGCCGTCGCGGTGGCGCTGCCACTGGTCGCGGAACTGGGCCGCACGCTGGCGGATGAACTGGCGGTCAAAATCGGTGTGGGCGTACATGCGGGTGGCTAAAAGCGGTAGAGTCGAGGTGGTCCCGAAAGAGCCCGACTGTAGGACTCTGCTTAATATTTGCAAACTACTGTTTATTTATTGAAGCATAGCAAAAAAGAATAAAGCTGGACTTGCTTCCCTACCCTCTGTGCTTGGCGCCATAAAAGTTGGTCACGGCGCAGTCATTTTTTTGCCTTAACTTAACAACCATGAACACCACAGACCGCAAAGAAAACGCCGCCCTACAACCTGCCAGCACCTTGGAGCGCCGCAAAAGCCGCTCGGTCTCGCCCGCCAGCCGCAGCGCCTACGACATCGACAGCCACATGATGGCGCAGATGGCGCGTTGGTCTTCGGGCATTTCGCCCATCTCGCTCACGCTCTCTTGGACCGACTGGGCGCTGCACTTGGCCTCTTCGCCGGGTTCGCAGGCGCGGTTGGCGCGCCGTGCGCTCGAGTCGGGCATGCGCTGGTCGCAGGACGCGGTGCAGGCGCTGATGCCACACTTGAACGCCGCCACCCCAGCGGCGACGCCAGAGACCCCAGCGGCGACGACGCCCGAGGCCCAAGCGGCGGCCACACCCGACAGCCTGAGCGAACAGATCGAAGAAGACAGCCGCTACGCCGCTCCCGAGTGGCAAAGCTGGCCTTGGCGGCCCTTGGCCAGCGCCAACAAACTGGGCGAGCAGTGGTGGCTCGATGCCTGCAACCTGCGCGGGATGCAGGATCACTCGCGCCACCAGATGCGTTTTTACGGCAGCCAATTGTTTGATCTGCTCTCGCCCAGCAACTTTTTGCCCACCAACCCGCAGGCGCTCCAGGCAGCGTGGCAGAGCCGTGGCCAGACCTTGTTGCAGGGCGTCAACCTTGCGCTCGACGACCTGCGCCGCAGCCAAGGCATGCAGCCCCGTCATGCATCCCAGGTGGATCTGGCGCCGGGCCAGGGCTTGGCCATGACCGACGGCGAGGTGGTGCTGCGCAACGGCCTGATCGAGCTGATCCAGTACCGCCCCAGCACGACCGAGGTGCAGGCCGAGCCGGTGCTGATCATCCCCTCGTGCATCATGAAGTACTACATCTTGGACCTGTCGCCGCACAACTCGATGGTGCGCTGGCTGGTGGGCCAAGGGCACACGGTGTACATCGCTTCGTGGCGCAACCCGGATGCCAGCGATGCCTTGCTTGGCATGGACGACTACGTGAGCGAGGGCGTGCTGGCGGCGCTCGACCACGTGCATGGGCAGTGCCAAGCACCAGTGCATCTGGTGGGTTATTGTCTGGGGGGAACCTTTGCCGCCATGGCTGCAGGCGCGCTCGGTGGCGGTGACGCGGTGCTGTCGAGCCAAAACCCCGAATCGGCCGCATCACCGCTGGCTTCGCTGAGCTTGTTGGCGGCCGAAGTCGATTTCACCGACCCGGGCGAGATGGGCGTGCTGATCGACGAAGCCCAAGTGCGCCTGCTCGAAGACATGATGGCCAGCAAAGGCTTCCTGACCGGTCAGCAGATGGCGGCTTCGTTTCAGTTTCTGCATGCGCGCGACTTGGTCTGGTCCAGCAAAACCCGGCGCTGGCTGCTGGGCCAAGAAGATCTGCCCAACGACCTCATGGTCTGGAACGCCGACGTGACGCGCTTGCCGGCCCTGATGCACAGCCAGTACCTGCGCTCCTGTTACTTGAACAACGACCTCGCCGAGGGCCACTACCTCTACTTGGGGCGACCGATTTCGCTGCGCGACATCCGGGTGCCGGTGTTTGCCGTGGGCACCCTCAAAGACCACGTGGCGCCGTGGCGCTCGGTCTATAAGATTCACCGCCTGGTGTCGGCCGAGGTCACTTTTGCCCTGACCAGCGGTGGGCACAACGCGGGCATCGTTTCGGAGCCGGGGCGGCCGCGACGCCATTACCAGTTGCTGAGCAGCCCCTTGCACCAGACCTGGCGCACCCCGGATGAGTGGCTAGAGCAAGCCCCGCGCCACGAAGGCAGCTGGTGGCCGGCTTGGGATGAATGGTTTAAGGCGCAAGGTAGCGGCCAACGCGTCCCGGCGCGCGCCCCGGTGCACGACCCGGCGCTGGGCAGTGCGCCCGGGCAGTACGTGCAGGTGCGTTACGGCGATTGATGCGTTGCAGGGGCCGCGCCGCGCTCTGGCTGGCCGCCGCGCACGAAGCGTTGCGCCAGCAGCGCCTGCGCTAGGCGTGCGGGCAGCGGCCACGGTTCGCCGTGCAGCTGCGCGGCCAGCACCTCGCCGGCCAGTACCGACAGCGTCAGGCCGCGCGCGCCCAGACCCGTGAGCACATGCAGGCCAGGCCAGCGTGTGCCATCCAGCGCCCCCACGGCGGGCAGCCGGTCGGGCAGGGTGCAGCGCACCGCCGCCCAGCCTTGGGCAGTTGCAAAAGCGCTTGGCATCTGCGCGCCCAAGCGCGGCAGCAGGCGCTGCAGGCGCGCTTGATTGGCGGCGTGGTCGGCCGCGGTCACGGCTGCGGTGGTGTTGCCGCGATCAAAGGTCGAGCCCACGATCCACATTGGCGCGTCGTTGGGGCCGCTCATGCCCTGCAAAAAGCTGCCGTAACCATGCACCGGCCACGGGGGCAGGGCAGCGCGTGCGGCAGCCGGCAGGTCGCTGAGCAGCCCCCAGCTGACTTGTCCGCGCAAGGCTTGCAGGGGCAGGGTGCAACCAGTGGCCTCGGGGCCGGTATGCAAGTGTTCCAGCAGCGCCCGCACCGCAAAACCCGCCGCCAGCACCACATGCGGGGCCTGCGCCAGCGTGTGCCCGCGGGCGTCGAGCAGCGCCCAGCCTGTGCTAGTGCGCTGCAGGCGAGCCACGGCCGCGCCGCCGCGCCACACAATGCGCTCGTGCGCCAGCTGCGCGCGCACCAGTTGCGCCGGGCGCAGCCAAGCCGCACTCGGGTGCCAGAGCGCACTGGCCGGTGCATCGAGGTCGGCCAGCCCAGCGGCTTCGATTTGTCCCGGGCTGGCCTCCAAGCTCCAGTCGTCGCCGCAGCGCGGAGTTTCAGGTGTGGCCGGCGGCAGGGCGCGTTTGTGCTTCACCCGGTGCTCGAGTGCGCCGCTGGGGGCCCAGTCTTGCCCTTGGGGCAACAGCGCCGCCACGCGCTGCAAGGTGGCGCGCAGCCCGGCGCGGCTGATGCGCGACAGAAGCGCATCGTCTGGCGACACGTGGGGGGCGATCAGGCCTGCGGGCAGGCCCGAGGCGCCAGCAGCGGGGGCACTGGCGGCGTCGAGCACCTCGACACGCCAGCCGCGCTGCGCTAGGCTGTAGGCGGCGGCCGAGCCGGCCAAGCCGGCACCCAGCACCAGCGCGTGGCCGGCGCCCTCAACCGAGGCGGCGTGGGTTTGCAAGGGGCAGGCTACCAAACCGCAGCGGCCGGTGGCGGCAGCCGCCGGCAGCGGTGCGCATCATGGGCCGCTTGGCGGCACGTAGCCGGCGGCTTGGTCGGCCCCAGCACCAAAAAAATGCTGCTCCATCTGCCGCGCCAGGTATTGGCGCGCCCGCAGGTCGGCCAAGTTGAGGCGGTTTTCGTTCACCAGCATGGTTTGGTGCCGGATCCAGTCGGCCCAAGCCTGTTTGCTGACCTGCTCGTAAATGCGTTTGCCCAGCTCGCCCGGGTAGGGTGGGAAGTCGAGGCCTTCGGAATCGGTGCCGAGTTTGATGCAGTGAACCGTGCGTGCCATGGGATTGTTCGTGAGTTAGAGTGAAGCCAAGCCCGACTTTACCAAGCTTTGCGCCCGTGGCAAGCCCGCTGCCTGCATGAGCGCACAGCGGGCATGGGTGGCGCCAAGCACGCAGTCCAAACCAGCAGGCTGCACCAGCCGGAGCATGGGGATTTACAATCGGGCTTTTAGATCATGGATGGGGAAGCGCTGCGGGTTTTGCGTGCATACCCCATTCAACTGTGAGCACCATCATGAGCCAAAACGCCCCTGCGTTCGAGATCCACGTCCACGGCGACGTTCCCCTGCGCGAGGAGGTGGACTACCCACAGATTCAGGACGCGCTCAAGCCGCTGTGGAAGTACGTGGGCGCGCGCTCGCTGGTCGATGCCGCAGCCAGCCAGTACGAAGAAGAGCCCGGCATCCGCTTCGAGGCCAAAGAGCGCTTGTTGCAGATTTGCTGGACGGTCGAGGGCGACGAGGATTTTCGCCTCGCCATCGACGAAGCCTGCATGGGCCTGAATGAAATCGCCGCTGCCGGGGCCGCGCTTGAGGTCTCGTTCTACGACATTGAGTTCGACGAAGAAGAAGCGCCGGAAGACGAAGAGGCGCGCGACGACTTCGTGCTCTGCTTTGTGGGCCCCACACCGGCGGCCATCATGCAGGTGCAGCGCGACTTGCTGGTGCAAGACGTGGTCAACCTGATGGAGCGCCACTTCGACGCGTCCGAGCTCAGTGACGTGGTGGCCTCGATCGACCGCCTGTTTGGCAGCCGCTTCGACTCGCTGGTGAGCTCGATGCAGCTGGGCCGCCCGCCGCGCGGTTCGGGCCCAGCCGGCGGGCATGGCGGGCCGCGCAAGCCGCGCCATTTGCACTAACCCCCCCGGGGGGTGCTTGAGCTGCCGACGCGCACGGCCTTTGCGCGGGCTCTGGCGCGCCCTAAGGCCGACGCCAGAGCCCGCGCTGGGGCTTAACCCGCTGCCAGCGCAATGCCCTTGAACTCGCCACTGGCGATGCGCTGGCGCCATTCGGCTGGGCCGCTTTCGTGCACGTTGTCGCCACTGCTGTCCACCGCCACCGTCACCGGCATGTCCTGCACCTCAAACTCGTAGATCGCTTCCATCCCAAGGTCGGCAAAACCCACCACCTTGGCCGATTTGATCGCCTTGGCCACCAGGTAGGCGGCGCCGCCCACGGCCATCAGGTAGGCGCTGCGGTTGTCTTTGATCGCCTGCACCGCCACCGGGCCGCGCTCCGATTTTCCGATCATGGCGATCAGGCCGGTCTGCTCCAGCATCGTGCGCGTGAACGGGTCCATGCGCGAGGCGGTGGTCGGGCCGGCCGGGCCCACCACTTCATCGCGCACCGGGTCCACCGGCCCCACGTAGTAGATCACGCGGTTGCGGAAATCCACCGGCAGCGGCTCGCCCTTGGCCAGCAGGTCGGCAATGCGCTTGTGCGCGGCGTCGCGCCCGGTGAGCATCTTGCCGTTGAGCAGCAGCTTGTCGCCCGCCTTCCAGCTCGCGACCTCGGCCGGGCTCAGGGTGTCGAGCTGCACCCGCTTGGCCGTCTGCACATCTGGCGTCCAAGTCACCGCCGGCCAATCGGCCAGACGCGGTGGCTCGAGTCGGGCCGGGCCGCTGCCGTCGAGGTAAAAATGCACGTGCCGGGTGGCGGCGCAGTTGGGGATCAGGGCCACCGGCAGCGAGGCGGCGTGGGTCGGGTAATCAAGGATTTTCACGTCCAGCACCGTGGTCAGCCCGCCCAGCCCTTGGGCGCCGATGCCCAGCGCGTTGACCTTCTCGTACAGCTCCAGCCGCAGCGCCTCCAAGCGCGTCAGCGCCGCTCCGGCGCGCTGGCGCTCGAACAGCAGGTCGATGTCCACCGGGGCCATGAGCGACTCTTTGGCCAGCAGCATGGCTTTTTCGGGCGTGCCGCCTAGCCCCAAGCCCAAAATCCCCGGCGGGCACCAGCCGGAACCCATGCCGGGCACGGTTTTGAGCACCCAGTCCACGATCGAGTCGGAGGGGTTGAGCATGGCGAACCTGGACTTGTTCTCGGAGCCGCCGCCCTTGGCGGCACAGGTCACCTCCACCTGGTCGCCGGGCACGATTTCGTAGTGCACCACCGCCGGCGTGTTGTCGCGCGTGTTTTTGCGCGCCCCGGCCGGGTCGGCCAGCACCGAGGCGCGCAGCGGGTTGTCCGGGTTCAGGTAAGCGCGGCGCACGCCTTCGTTGATCATCTCGTGCAGGCTCAGGGTGGCGTCGCTCCAGCGCACGTTCATGCCCACCTTGATGAACACCACGGCGATGCCGGTGTCTTGGCAGATCGGGCGGTGCCCCTCGGCGCTCAGGCGCGAGTTGCTCAGGATCTGGGCGATGGCGTCTTTGGCCGCCGCCCCTTGCTCGCGCTCCCAAGCCCGGCCCAGCGCTTGGATGTAGTCGAGCGGGTGGTAGAAACTGATGTACTGAAAGGCGTCGGCGATCGAGTCGATCAGGTCTTGCTGGCGGATGGTGGTCATGGTGTAGTTACTGGTTAAAAATTTTGGGCTAAGAGCCCGAGTGTAAATAATTCGGGTATATGCGTGTCGGCGGCTTTCTGGTGATGATGTAGGATGTAAGAGCCTCGTCAGAGAGCTTGCGCACAGTCATAGGTTGCCGATTTCACCCAACAGAGGAGCTTTTCATGTCTGTATCGTCGTCTGCCGTTCAGTCCACCTTGGTCGAAAACCGCGTGTTTGAGCCCAGTGCCTCCACCGTCGCCGCCGCGCGTGTGTCTGGCATGGAGGCCTACCACGCCTTGTGTGCCGAAGCCGAACGCGACTACGAAGGCTTTTGGGCCCGTCTGGCCCGCGAGCAGCTGGTCTGGCACAAGCCCTTCACCCAGGTGCTCGATGAATCGAACAAGCCTTTTTACAAATGGTTCCAAGACGGCGAGCTCAACGCCTCGGCCAATTGCCTCGACCGCCACATCGGCACCCCGACCGAGCACAAAACCGCCATCATCTTCGAGGCCGACGACGGCACCGTGACCAAGGTCACGTACAAGGAGTTGCTGGCCAAAGTGAGCCAATTTGCCAACGCGCTCAAGGCCATGGGGGTGCAAAAAGGCGACCGCGTGGTGATCTACATGCCCATGACGATCGAGGGCGTGGTGGCGATGCAGGCCTGCGTGCGCATCGGCGCCACGCACAGCGTGGTGTTCGGCGGCTTTTCGGCCAAGGCGCTGCAAGAGCGCATCCAAGACGCCGGCGCCGTGGCCGTGATCACCGCCAACTACCAGATGCGCGGCGGCAAAGAGCTGCCGCTCAAAGCCATCGTCGATGAAGGCCTCGCCTTGGGCGGCTGTGATTCGATCAAAAACGTGGTCGTGTTCCAGCGCACCGCCAGCCCCTGCAACCTAGTGGCCGGGCGCGATGTGCTGATGCACGAAGTGATGGCGGCGCAGTCCAGCGTCTGCGCGCCCGAAATGGTGGGCGCCGAGCACCCGCTGTTCATCCTCTACACCTCGGGCTCGACCGGCAAGCCCAAGGGTGTGCAGCACAGCACCGGCGGCTACCTGCTGTGGGCCAGGCAGACCATGGACTGGACTTTTGACCTCCAGCCCAACGACGTGTTCTGGTGCACCGCCGACATCGGCTGGGTCACCGGCCACAGTTACGTCGCCTACGGGCCGCTGGCTGCGGGGGCGACGCAGATCGTGTTCGAGGGCGTGCCCACGTTCCCGCACGCCGGGCGCTTCTGGCAGACGATCGAAAAACACCGCTGCACCATCTTCTACACCGCGCCCACGGCGATCCGCTCGCTCATCAAGGCCGCCGAAACCGACGCCAAGGTGCACCCCAAAAACTGGGACCTCACCAGCCTGCGCCTTCTGGGCTCGGTGGGCGAGCCGATCAACCCCGAAGCTTGGATGTGGTACTACCGCAACATCGGCGGCGAGCGCTGCCCGGTAGTGGATACCTTCTGGCAGACCGAGACCGGCGGCCACATGATCACCCCGTTGCCGGGTGCCACGCCGCTGGTGCCGGGTTCGTGCACGCTGCCGCTGCCGGGCATCAGCACCGCCATCGTCGATGAAATGGGCAACGACGTGGCCAACGGCCAAGGCGGCATTCTGGTGGTCAAGAAGCCTTGGCCGTCGATGATTCGCACCATCTGGGGCGACCCGCAGCGCTTCAAGAAGAGCTACTTCCCCGAAGAGCTCAAGGGCTACTACTTGGCTGGCGACGGCGCCGTGCGCTCCGAAGACCGGGGCTACTTTCGCATCACCGGCCGCATCGACGACGTGCTCAACGTCTCGGGGCACCGCATGGGCACGATGGAAATCGAATCGGCCCTGGTGGGCAAGACCGACCTGGTGGCCGAAGCCGCCGTGGTGGGCCGCCCGGACGACCTGACCGGCGAGGCCATCGTGGCCTTTGTGGTGCTCAAGCGCCCGGTGCCCACCGGCGACGAAGCCAAGGCGCTGGCCACCGAGCTGCGCAACTGGGTGGCCAAAGAGATCGGCCCGATCGCCAAACCCAAAGAGATCCGCTTTGGCGAAAACCTGCCCAAAACGCGCTCGGGCAAGATCATGCGCCGCCTGCTGCGCTCGCTGGCCAAGGGCGAGGCGGTGACCCAAGACACCTCGACGCTGGAGAACCCGCACATTCTGGAGCAGTTGGCCAAGAGCAACTGATCGGGCTGGCGCGCGCCCGGACTTGGGTGCGCGCTTTTGGGGTGGGCAGACCTTGTGCGCTGCCCGAAACCCGAGGGGGCCGCAAGGCCCCAAATGCAAAAGGGGGCCACAGGGCTAGGCGTTGGCGTAAAGTGTTGATGCCTACCTCGTAGGCTCCTGGTTTGCCCTATGCGACTCCTCGTTTTATAGGGCATTTTTCTTCCGGAGATTTTTTCAGCATACGTGCGGCCTCGGGCAGTCGCCAGGTGACCAATGAGGTCTGTATGCCCGGCAAGGAACTAGGGTGGGCTCTGCATCCGAGGGGGTTCTTGCTGAAAGCCGCGGCGCCCAGGTCTTAGCTTGACCATGAAAAACGCCTCCATAGCCAGCAAGCTGCGGAGGCGTCGCCATCAAGCCCTTCCAGAACGTCAGCACTCTAAGCCAACGGCTAGCCTTGCGTTCTGGGAGCTTTTTTGTGTGCATTGAACCCTGCAACGGGCCGCAAAACATGCTTTATATGGCATGGGTTTTTGAAGTCGCTCTCAGTCAACCGAGCAACTTTGCTTGCCTTTCTATGACATGTTTGTTATCTTATGAGTGCGCGAAGCCGCGTTGCCTAACTGGTTTTTAAGTTGAGCTTACGGTCGGAAGCAATGTGCCTGCCCTGTTGAATTTATGGCGCATGTGCTATTAAACTGGAGCCTGACCGACACTTTGAAAGATAACAAATGCAGCACTTGTCAAGCCTGTCCGACCTAGGCCAAGAAGTGGCCCGGTTGCGCCGTGACAAAGGCCTGACCCAAAAAGAGCTTGGTGCCTTGTGTGGCCTCGCTCAGTCGACGCTGGCCCGGTTCGAAAAGGGCAATGTCTCGGAATTTGGTTCCAGGAAGCTGCTTCGCCTCCTGGAAGTTCTGGGCTATGGGTTGACCGTCAGTGCGGCCAAGCCGCGGTTCACGCTCGACGACGCTCTGGCCCAGCGCCGGCTGGAGGGCTCAGAGGTGGCCCGTAGCGGCACTGCCGCCCCCGCAGAACGCCGCCCGTGAAGCTCACTGTCTTCGTGCACGACGAACCTGTGGCCACGTTGGAGTCCACAGACAACTTCGAGCACGTGCTCACCTACCACCCCGGTGTTGCCGAGGAGCAGTTCATTTCCCTGCTCATGCCCGTGCGCACCAAGTCCTACGTCTATCCGGAGCTCCATCCGCTGTTCAGGATGAACCTGCCTGAGGGCTACCTGCTCTCCGTGCTGCAGGAGCAATTGGGTCCTAACGTAGGGGCATCCCCTTTGAACCTTCTTTCGTTTGTCGGCCGCAATGCCATAGGGCGGGTCAAGCTGGCGCCGCCTGGCGCTGACCCCCGGGCCGAGCCCTTGGCGTTCGATCTGGGCGACATCCTGAGGGGCGACAACTCTGAGGCGGCCTTTGAGCGCCTGGTGCGGCGCTTTGCAGCCTCCGGTGTCTCGGGCGTGGTGCCCAAGTTCCTGGCACCCAACACCGCGGGGTTTCTGAAGGACTACAACAAAGCCACGCTGCCCACAGACAAGTACATCATCAAGGGAACCACCTCTCGCCTGCCTGGTGTGGCGCTCAACGAGCACTTTTGCATGCAGGTGGCCCATCGCGCGTTCGGCCACGCGGCCCGGACGGAGGTCTCGCAGGACGGGCAAGCCCTGGCGGTACATCGCTTTGACTATGCCGAGGACGGAATCACGCGGCTCGGCATGGAGGATTTGTGCAGCTTGCTGGCGCTGCGCCCCGAGCAAAAGTATGAGTCAACCTGGGAGAAGGTGGCCAACCGCATCAAGGATGTCACGCCGGTGCAGAACCAAGGCCAGGCCTTGTCCGACCTCGGTAATCTGCTGTTGCTCACCTATGCGCTGCGCAATGCGGACTGCCACACCAAGAATATTGCCCTGCTGTATTCAGGCCTCTCGGACGTGCGCCTGGCGCCGGTCTATGACATGCTGACCATTTCCGTCTACGACGACTACTGCGACAACCCTCCCGGGATGTCCGTAGGTGGACGCAGCACGTGGCGCCCAGGCAAGGCCTTGGAGGTCTACCTCCAGACACGCTGCAGCCTGAAGCCGGCGGAGGTCGGCCAACGGGTTGAGCGCCTCTGCGAGGCGATGGTGGATGTTTCCACAGAGGTCGTACGGGCGAGTCGGGACTACGAGTCGTTTGGACTGGTGGGCCCTCGCATGTTGAAGGCCTGGAACGAAGGCATGAACAGCCTGCGACTGAGCAAGGCATGGAGTTTTCCTTCCCTGGAGCCCGTGCTGCAGGCAGAAGGCTTCGCAGAGGTGGTACAGCCCAAGGCGCCGGCGCGCACTAAGATAGGGAAGTCCCACCTGCCCTTGATGAGCTGAGCCCGAGATAAAAAAAGGCATTGGTGGGCTCTCCATCGGAGGCCTCTCGCTGAAAACCACTACGGCCAGGTCTTGGCTTGGGCATGAAAAACCGCCTCCGTAGCCAGCAAGCTTACGGAGGCGTCGCAATCAAGCCCTTCTAGAACGTCAACACTTTAAGCCAACGACTAGGCCACAGGGCCCCCTTTTTTCGTTTGCGCCAAAACCAGCGGCTGCTGGAGGGTGCCGCGTGGCCGCAGTTCAGCGGTGGCTGAGCGACCAGGTGGCTAGGCGGCGCGCGTCGGCTTCGCTCAGGCGCGGGTTGGCTGGCATGGGCACCGGGCCCCAGACACCCGAGCCGCCGCGCTGAATCTTGGTCGTCATGCGCGCCACAGCGTCGGCTTGGCCGGCGTAGCGGGCTGAAATGTCGCGAAACGAGGGGCCGACCATGCGCCGATCGACGGCGTGACAGGCCATGCAACCGCTGGCGCGGGCGAAGGCGGCCTCGTCGGCCAGCACCGGGACGGTGACGGCAGGCAGCGTAACCAAGGTGGCGGCGGCTAGGGCGAACAAGGTGCGTTTCATGGGATGCTCCTAGGGTGGATAATTCGGGGGAAGTTGGTAGGTGCGATTTTATCCGTAACCGCAGTCTTTAAATGGTGCAATTACGTCTGGTTGCAATCGATACCACCCAAGTTACAGGAGTTGAACATGTATCTGCTGATACTGGCGCTGCTTTTACTCGGTTTGAAACTGGCCGGGGTGGAGCCGGTGGCGCATTGGAGCTGGTGGTGGGTGTTGAGCCCCTTTGCGCTGGCGGCGCTGTGGTGGCTGTGGTCTGACTTGTCGGGCCGCACCACGCGCATGGCCATGAAGGCCGACGAGCAGCGCAAGGCAGAGCGCTTGGCCGAGGCCAAAAAGCGCCTGCAAAGCGGCGGCACCAAGGGCTAAGGGCACTGAGACGCTGCCAACGAGTGGACTGTAGGACAATCGCCGCTCATGGAACAACGCATCGCAGTCGATTTCGAACAACCCGCTTGCAGCACACGCCACGCTTGGGCGCGGGTGCCGGTCGAGCCCGCGCCAGAGGAGCGCTTGGCCCTTAAGGCGCAGATTCGGCAGTGGTTGCACGAACGCAACGCCGTTATGGTGTCGCACTACTACGTGCACCCCGACTTGCAGGATTTGGCCGAGGAAACCGGCGGCTTGGTGAGCGACAGCCTAGAGATGGCGCGCTTTGGCCGCGACCATGCGGCCCAGACCTTGGTGGTGAGCGGCGTGCGCTTCATGGGCGAGACCGCCAAGCTGCTGTCGCCCGAAAAAACCGTGCTCATGCCGGACCTCGAGGCCACCTGTTCGCTCGACCTGGGTTGCCCGATCGATGAATTTGCCGCCTTTTGCGACCAGCACCCCGAGCGCACGGTGGTGGTCTATGCCAACACCAGCGCAGCGGTGAAGGCGCGTGCCGACTGGCTGGTGACCTCGAGCTGCGCGCTCGACATCGTGCGCGCGCTCAAGGCGCGTGGGCACAAAATCCTCTGGGCCCCGGACAAGCACCTAGGGGCCTACATCGAGCGCGAAACCGGCGCCGACATGCTGATGTGGAAGGGCTCGTGCATCGTGCACGACGAGTTCAAGGCCACCGAGCTGCAAGCGCTGATGCGCGAGCACCCGCAGGCCAAGGTGCTGGTGCACCCCGAGAGCCCGGCCGACGTGGTGGCGCTGGCCCATGCAGTGGGTTCGACCAGCGCCATTTTGCGCGCCGCGCAGCAGTTCGAGGCCAGCGAGTTCATCGTGGCGACCGACAAAGGCATGCTGCATAAGCTGCGCACCCTCAACCCCGGCAAAACCTTCATCGAAGCGCCCACCGCCGGCGACAGCGCCACCTGCAAGAGCTGCGCCCACTGCCCTTGGATGGCCATGAACAGCCTGGCCGGGGTGGCGCAGGCGCTGCAAAGCGGCAGTGGCGCCATCGAGGTGCCGGCCGCGCTGATCGAGCGCGCGCGCCTTCCGATCGAACGCATGCTGGCCTTCACCGCGGCACAAAAGGCCGGCAACGACGCCGGGGCGCTGGTGCCGCACTTGGGCGCCGCCTGAGCGGCAGCAGCCTGACTGGCAGCAGGTGGATTGGCGGCAGGGGTTAGATCCTGTGCAGCAAAGGCCCTTAGTTGCAGCGGTCGCTCCCGGGCTTCGATAATAGCGTTCTACCCAGCGTTTGCACATTTTTCTAGAACACCGATCCCCTACCCATGAACGCACCTGCCGAACCCTTCCTTGCCAGTGCCGCCCAAGTGGACCAAGCGGCGATCGCGCCACTGCCCAATTCGCGCAAAATTTACGTGCAGGGCTCGCGCCCCGATGTGCAGGTGCCCATGCGCGCCATCAGCCAGTCCGACACCCCGGCCTCGTTTGGGGCCGAGGCCAACCCGCCGGTCTTTGTTTACGACTGTTCCGGCCCCTACGGCGACCCGGCGGCGGCCATCGACATCCGCAGTGGCCTGCCGGCGCTGCGCCAGCGCTGGATCGAGGAGCGCGCCGACACCGAGGTGCTGAGTGGCCTGAGCAGCGCCTTTGGGCGCGAACGCGCCGCCGACCAGCGGCTCGATGCGCTGCGCTTTCCGGGCTTGCAACGCCAGCCGCGGCGCGCGCGCGCCGGCGCCAACGTGTCGCAGATGCACTACGCCCGGCGCGGCCTGATCACGCCCGAGATGGAGTTTGTCGCCATCCGCGAAAACCTGAATCGCCAGCAGTACATCGACAGCCTGCGCCGCAGCGGCCCCAAGGGCCAGCGCATGGCAGACATGATGCTGCGCCAGCACCCGGGGCAGGCCTTTGGCGCCAGCCTGCCGGCGGAGATCACGCCCGAGTTCGTGCGCAGCGAAGTCGCGCGCGGGCGCGCCATCATCCCGGCCAACATCAACCACCCCGAGAGCGAGCCGATGGTCATCGGGCGCAACTTTCTGGTCAAGATCAACGCCAACATCGGCAACTCGGCGCTGGGCTCGTCGATCAGCGAAGAAGTGGACAAAATGACCTGGGCCATCCGCTGGGGCGGCGACACGGTGATGGACCTGTCCACCGGCAAAAACATCCACGAAACGCGCGAGTGGATCGTGCGCAACAGCCCGGTGCCCATCGGCACGGTGCCGATCTACCAGGCGCTGGAAAAGGTGGGCGGCAAGGCCGAGGAGCTGAGCTGGGAGATTTTCCGCGACACCCTGATCGAACAGGCCGAGCAGGGGGTCGATTACTTCACCATCCACGCCGGCGTGCTGCTGCGCTACGTACCCCTGACCGCCGAGCGCCTGACTGGCATCGTCAGCCGAGGCGGCTCGATCATGGCCAAGTGGTGCCTGGCGCACCACCGCGAGAGCTTCCTCTACACCCACTTCGAGGACATCTGCGACATCATGAAGGCCTACGACGTGGCCTTTAGCCTAGGCGACGGCCTGCGCCCGGGCAGCATCTACGACGCCAACGACGCCGCGCAACTGAGCGAGCTGCGCACCTTGGGTGAGCTCACGCAAGTGGCGTGGAAGCACGATGTGCAGGTGATGATCGAGGGCCCAGGCCATGTGCCGATGCAGCTCATCAAAGAAAACATGGACTTGCAGCTCGAGCAGTGCGCCGAGGCGCCGTTTTACACGCTCGGGCCGCTGACCACCGACATCGCGCCCGGCTACGACCACATCACCAGCGGCATCGGCGCGGCCACCATCGGCTGGTACGGTACCGCCATGCTGTGCTACGTCACACCCAAAGAGCACCTGGGCCTGCCCAACAAGCAGGACGTGAAAGAGGGCATCATCACCTACAAGCTCGCGGCCCACGCCGCCGACTTGGCCAAGGGGCACCCGGGGGCGCAGATCCGCGACAACGCTCTGAGCAAGGCGCGCTTCGAGTTTCGCTGGGCGGACCAGTTCAATCTCGGGCTGGATCCGGACAAAGCGCGCGAGTTCCACGACGAAACCCTGCCCAAGGATTCGGCCAAGGTTGCGCATTTTTGTTCGATGTGCGGGCCGCATTTTTGCAGCATGAAGATCACCCAAGAGGTGCGCGACTACGCCGCCGCCCAAGGCGTGACCGAAGGGCAGGCGCTCGAGCACGGGCTGCAGCAGCAGTCGCAGGCCTTCAGGCAGGCCGGGGGCGAGGTTTATATCCCGTTGCAGCGGGTGGACTAAAGAGGCTGGGCTCAACCGCCTAGGCTGACGCAAGCGGCGCGCTTTCTGTCACAATCGCGCCGGTTTTGTGGCCATTTACCGCGCCACACGGAGTTGTATCCCATGTTTCGCACCCTGCTCAAATCCAAAATCCACCGCGCCGCCGTCACCCACTGCGAGCTGCACTACGAGGGCTCGTGCGCCATCGACGAAAACCTGCTCGAAGCCGCCAACCTGTGCGAGAACGAGCAGATCCACATCTGGAACGTCAACAACGGCGAGCGCTTGGTCACCTACGCTATCAAGGGCGAGCGCGGCAGCGGCATGATCTCGCTCAACGGCTCGGCGGCGCGCCGGGCGGCGGTGGGCGATCTGGTGATCATCGCCGCCTACGCGCAGGTGCACGAAGACCACATCGCCCGCCACGAGCCGCAACTGGTGTTTGTCGATGAGCACAACCGCCAAACCGCCTTGCGCCACCACGTGGCTACGCAGGCGCTTTAAGAGCCTAAAGAGGCTGGTGGGCGAGTGCACGCATGCCTGCCTAAACCGCGAAAACCGCTCCAGCCGCCTAAGCCACGCCCCACCCAAACAGGCAGCGGGGCTTAGGCCCGGTGCACTAGCTGCGCGCTCGGGCGGCTGGGTCGAGCACGGTGGGTCGCGCCTCCGCTAGGGTGTGCGGGTGGTCTAGGCTGTAGTGCAGGCCGCGGCTTTCGTGGCGCGCTTGGGCGCTGCGCACGATCAAATCGGCCACTTCGACCAAGTTGCGCAGCTCCAGCAGGTCGCGCGTGAGGTGAAAGCTGCGGTAGAACTCCAGAATTTCGGTGCGCAGCAGCGCGATGCGGCGCGCGGCGCGCTCGAGCCGCTTGTCGGTGCGCACGATGCCGACGTAGTCCCACATAAAGCGGCGCAGTTCGTCCCAGTTGTGGGCGATCACCACCTGTTCGTCGGCGTCGCTGACGCGGCTGGTGTCCCACGGGCGCACTGGGGGCAGGGCGGTGGTGGGCGCGGCCACGATGTCGTCCACGGCGGCGCGGGCAAACACCAGGCATTCGAGCAGCGAGTTGCTGGCCAGCCGGTTGGCACCGTGCAACCCGGTGCAGCTGGCTTCACCCACGGCGTACAGGCCAGCCAGGTCGGTGCGCGCGCGCAAATCGGTGAGCACACCGCCGCAGGTGTAGTGGGCCGCCGGCACCACCGGGATCGGCTCGCGCGTGATGTCGATGCCCAGCTCGGCACAGCGCGCCAAGATGTTGGGGAAGTGCTCCTGCAAAAACGCCGGGCTCTGGTGCGAGATGTCGAGATAGACGCAGTCCAGGCCGTGTTTTTTCATCTCGAAGTCGATGGCGCGCGCCACCACGTCGCGCGGGGCCAGTTCGGCGCGCGGGTCGTGATCGGGCATGAAGCGGCGCCCACCGTGCGCCGCGGGCAGCAGCAGCCGGCCGCCTTCGCCGCGCACCGCTTCGCTGATCAAAAAGCTTTTGGCTTTTGGGTGGTACAGGCAGGTGGGGTGGAACTGGATGAACTCCATGTTGGCCACGCGGCAGCCGGCGCGCCAGGCGGCGGCGATGCCGTCGCCGGTGGCGGTGTCGGGGTTCGAGGTGTACAAATAGACTTTGCCCGCGCCGCCGGTGCACAGCACGGTGTGCGGGGCCACGAAGGCCTGCACCTCGTCGGCGCTTTCGTCAAAGGCGTAGGCGCCCAGGCAGCGCCGGCTGGGCCAAGTGGGCGTGGTGGCGTGGCGGTCGCTCAGGATCAAGTCCACCAGGTTGTGGGTCTGGAACACGTGGATGTTGGGGGCGGCGCGCACGCGCTCGATCAGCGTTTGCTGCACCGCAGCGCCGGTGGCGTCGGCGGCGTGCACGATGCGCCGGTGGCTGTGGCCGCCCTCGCGCGTCAGGTGCAGCCCGCCCTCGTGCAGGGTGAAGCGCGTGCCCATCTGGCGCAGCCAGTCGATGGCCGCAGGCGCGTTCTCGACCGTGAAGCGGGTGGCAGCCAGGTCGCACAAGCCCGCGCCGGCCACCAAGGTGTCGTCGATGTGGGCTTGGAAGCTGTCGTCGGCGGCCAGCACGGCGGCGATGCCGCCTTGCGCCCAACCGCTGGAGCCGTCTTCGATGGTGCGCTTGGTCAGGATGGCGATGCGCAAGTGGCTGGGCAGCAGCAGCGCGGTGGCCAAGCCGGCCAAGCCGCTGCCGACGATCAGCACGTCGAAGGCGAGCGTGGCGGCGCCGGCGGGTGGTGGGGGCTGGGTCATGGTGCGGTCTGGCGCAGTGTGGGGCAGGGGGTGGATGTTACACAGTGTCCGGGCCGGTGTGGCTGCTCGGGCTCAAGCGCACGTAAATGGGCGCATAGGCGCTGGCTTGGGTGAGCTCGACCAGCCCTTCGCGGCTGAGTTCGAGCAGCGCGATGAAGCTCACGATCAGCGCCGCAACACCTCGCGCGGGTTCGAGCAGTTCGCCAAATTCGGCAAAGCGGCGCGGCTGCAGCTGGCGCAGCAACTGGCTCATGAAGGCGCGCACGCTCAACTGCGGGCGCTCGATGCGGTGGCTTTGCACTAGGCGCGCGCGCTGCAGCAGGGCGACCCAGGCTTGCGCCAGCTCGGCGGCATCGACGCTGGGCCAGACCGGGGCGGCGGGCGCGGCTGCAGCCAGAGTGGCTTGGGCGTACCAGAAGTCGCGCCCGTGCTGCGGCAGGGCCTCGATGCGCTGTGCCGCCAGCTTGACCTGTTCGTATTCCAGCAACCGGCGCACCAGTTCGGCGCGCGGGTCTGCGGTTTCGGCTTCGGGGCTGCTGCGTTTGGGCGGCAGCAGCAGGCGCGATTTGATCTCGATCAGCAGCGCCGCCATGAGCAGGTATTCGCCGGCCAGCTCGAGGTTGTGCGCGCGCACCTGCTCGACGTAGCCCAGATACTGGCGCGTGAGCTGGGCCATCGGAATGTCGAGGATGTTGAAGTTTTGCCTGCGAATCAGGTACAGCAGCAGATCCAGCGGCCCCTCGAAGGCGTCGAGGAACACCGCCAAGGCATCGGGCGGGATGTACAAGTCGGGCGGCAGCGCAAACAGCGGTTCGCCGTAGAGGCGCGCGAGCGCGGTGCTGTCGCTGGGTGCAAGGCTCATCGGTGCGCGGACGACCCAGCTGAAGGGCCCCTAGGTGCTGCTGCAGGGCCGGCAACGCCTACAAGGCCTGCAGGCTCAGCCTTTGAGCGTGGGCTCGGTTTGATAGACGTAGGGCTTTTGCGCCACCTTGGCGGCGTTGGCCTGCTGCCAGAATTGGCGGTCAACTGGCTTGTCCCACAGCAAGGCGCGGCCTTGGCGCTGTTGCGCCTCGAGCTCGGGCTGGCGGCCTTTGAGCGCGTCCAGAAACTCGGTGGCGTCGGAGCGGTAGTGCGGGCGGGCAAAGATGGACATGGGGTGTGGCGTGTGAAGGGTGGCGGGGGCAGACAGGGCAATGGCGCGGGCCATTTTAAGCAAGCGTGACCGGCGGCGGCGCAGCGGTCGCATGCTCGAGGTGGCAGCGCTCGATGCGCTCGACTTCGTTGCGCGAACCCAAGATCACGCTCACGCGCTG
Source organism: Serpentinimonas maccroryi (assembly GCF_000828915.1). Classification (NCBI taxonomy): domain Bacteria; kingdom Pseudomonadati; phylum Pseudomonadota; class Betaproteobacteria; order Burkholderiales; family Comamonadaceae; genus Serpentinimonas; species Serpentinimonas maccroryi. The sequence goes on along the minus strand of NZ_AP014569.1, from coordinate 1,122,765 downwards.
GTGCAGGCTGTGCGGTACCAGGTCGAGGATGCGCCCGCGCCCGGTGCTGGCGGCGCCGCCGGCTTGCTCGACGATCCAGCCCATCGGGTTGGCCTCGTAGAGCAGGCGCAGTTTGCCGGGTTTGTCGGGTTCGCGCTTGTCCCAAGGGTACAAAAACACACCGCCGCGGCACAGGATGCGGTGCACGTCGGCCACCATCGAGGCCACCCAGCGCATGTTGAAGTCTTTGCCGCGCGGGCCTTCGCGGCCTTGCAGGCATTCGTCGATGTAGCGCCGCACGGGTGCGTCCCAGTGGCGCATGTTGCTCATGTTGATGGCGAATTCTTTGGTCTCGGGCGGAATCTGCACGCCGTCTTGGGTCAGCACCCACGAGCCCTGTTCGCGCTCGAGGGTGAACAGGGCCACGCCGTTGCCCACGGTGAGCACCAGCGTGGTCTGCGGGCCGTAGATGCAGTAGCCCGCCGCCACCTGTTGCGCGCCGGGTTGCAGGAAGTCGGATTCGGCCACCGGCTCGATGCGCAGCGGGTCGTCGTTGTGGCGGCGGAGCACCGAAAAAATGGTGCCGATGCTGACGTTGACGTCGATGTTGCTCGAGCCGTCGAGCGGGTCGAACAGCAGCAGGTATTCGCCTTTGGGGTAGCGGTTGGGCACGGCGTAGATGCCGTCCATCTCTTCGGAAGCCATGGCCGCGAGGTGGCCGCCCCATTCGTTGGCCTCGATCAGCACCTCGTTGGCGATCAGGTCGAGCTTTTTTTGCACCTCGCCCTGCACGTTTTCGCTGCCGGCGCTGCCCAGCACCTCGCCCAGCGCGCCTTTGTTGACGCTGATGGCGATGCGCTTGCAGGCGCGCGCCACCACCTCGATCAGCAGCCGCAGCTCAGGCGGGATGCTGCCGTGTACGCGCTGTTGCTCGATCAGGTAGCGGGTGAGGGAGGTGCGAGGGCTCATGGCGCAGCTTGGTTTGGGTGGGATGGGCGGGCGGTTTGGCAGCCTGAGTTTAAGCCTCTGCGGCCAAGGCGCGGGTGACGATTTCGAGCACATCGGGGCTCAGGCCGGGGTGCTGCGCCACATCCGACAGCGCCTTGCGCGCCGCGCTGCGGTAGGGTTCGACCAGCGGCTGCCAGCGCTCGATGGCGCGCGCCAGCCGCGCCGCCACCTGCGGGTTGAAGGCGTCGATTTCGAGTACGCGCGCGCGCCAGAAGGCGTAACCGGCGCCGTCCGGGCGGTGCAGGGCGGCCGGGTTGGCGTGGCAAAAGCTGCCGATCAGGCTGCGCGCGCGGTTCGGGTTGCGCAGTTTGAAGTCGGGGTGGTGCAGCAGCGCTTGCACGCGCGCCAGCAGGGTGCCGTCAAAATCCGGGGCGCTGGCTTGCAGGGCAAACCATTTGTCCAACACCAGATCGTCGTGCCGGTGGCGCTGGTGCATGCGCTCGAGCGCCGGTTCGGCCAGCGCATGGCCGCTGTGCAGCAGCGCTTGCAGCGACTGGTGCAGCTCGGTCATGTGGGCGGCGTCTTTGCAGCGCTGGTAGGCTTTGCCGGGCCAGACCGCGTCGCCGCTGGCGCGCGCGGCTAGGCACAACATATTCAGCGCCAGCCCGGTCAAGTCGCGGCGGGCGCTTGAGACCGCATCGGGACGGTAGGCGCCTTCGGTGGGGTGGGCCTCGAAGGCCCAGACCCAGTCGGCATGGAGCGCTTGCGCGAGCTGGCTGCGCACGCTCAGGCGCACGGCATGGATGCGCGGCGGGTCCACTTGCTGCACCTGCTCGGCCAAGTAGGCCTCGCTGGGGGCGGTGAGCAGCAGCGCTTTGAAGGCCGGATCGAGCTCGGGGTGGCGCAGCACGGCGCGCAAGGCCTCGAGCGTGGCCGCATCGAGCACATCGGGGCGCACCGGGCCGCTGGCGTGCAGGGCGGCCAGCATCTGGCGCAGCATGAGCAGCTGGCCGGCTTCCCAGCGGTTGAAGGCGTCGCTGTCGTGCGCCAGCAGGGTGCGCAGCGCATCGGCGTCGAGCTCGGTGTGCAAAATCACCGGGGCGCTAAAGCTGCGCAGCAGCGAGGGAATGGGGGCGTGCTCCAGGCCCACCAGCCCGGTGAACACGAAGCGCTGCACCGGCGCGCTCAACACCAGGGTGCGGCTGGTGCCTGTGGCCTGGCTTTCGCCTTCGAGCTGCAGGGGCAGGGCGCGGCCATCGGCGGCCAGCAGCCCGAGCGCCACCGGGATCACGAACGGCTCTTTGTGCGGCTGGCCCGGCGTGGCCGGGCAGTGCTGGCGCAGCTCGAGCGTGTACTGGCCCAGGGCCGGGTCGAACTGGGCGTTGGCCTGCACCCGTGGGGTGCCGGCTTGGGCGTACCAGCGCTTGAAGGCTTCGAGCTGCGTGGCCAGCGCGCTGCCGGGGTTGGCGTCGGCCATGGCCTGGGCAAAGTCGTCGCAGGTCACGGCTTGGCCGTCGTGGCGCTCGAAATAGAGCTTGAGGCCGCGCGCAAAACCAGCGCGCCCGAGCGGGTCGAGCGCCGCGTCGCTGACCAGGGTCTGCATCATGCGCACCACCTCGGCCCCTTTTTCATAGACCGTGAGGGTGTAGAAATTGTTGATCTCGGCGTATTGGTCGGGGCGCACCGGGTGCGCCATCGGGCCGGCGTCTTCGGCAAACTGACTGCTGCGCAGCACGCGCACGTCTTCGATGCGCTTGACCGCGCGCGCCGAGGCGCTGGCGGCCATGTCCTGGCTGAATTCTTGATCCCGGAACACCGTCAGCCCCTCTTTGAGGCTGAGCTGGAACCAGTCGCGGCAGGTGACGCGGTTGCCGCTCCAGTTGTGCAGGTACTCGTGCGCGACCACGCTCTCGACGTGGGCGTAGTCGGCGTCGGTGGCGCTGGCCGGGCTGGCGAGCACGTATTTGGTGTTGAAGATGTTGAGGCCCTTGTTCTCCATCGCGCCCATGTTGAAGTCGCTGGTGGCCACGATCATGAAGCGCTCGAGGTCCAACGGCAGGCCAAAGCGCGCCTCGTCCCAAGCGATGGCGGCCATGAGCGACTGCATGGCGTGCTCGGTTTTGTCGAGGTCGCCGGCGCGCACATAAATCTGCAGCGTGTGCGGCTTCCCACTGCGGCTGATGATTTTTTGCTCGCGCTGCACCAGCTTGCCCGCCACCAGGGCGAACAGGTAGCTGGGCTTGGGGTGCGGGTCGTCCCAGACCGCGTAGTGGCGCCCGCCTTCGAGCGCGCCGTGCTCGACCAGGTTGCCGTTGGACAGCAGCACCGGGTAGGCGGCTTGGTGGGCGCGCAACGTGACGCGATACCGCGCCATGACGTCGGGCCGATCGAGGAAGTAGCTGATGCGGCGAAAGCCCTCGGCCTCGCACTGGGTGAAAAAGGTGCCTTGGCTCAGGTACAGGCCCATCAGGTGGGTGTTTTTCTCTGGGCAGCAGGTGGTGAAAATTTCGAGCTCGAAGGGATCGGGGCCGGCGGGCAGGTTTTCCAGCACCAGTTGGCCGGCGTCGAGCCTGAAGCTGCAGCCAGCGCCGTTGAGCAGCACCCGCGCCAGGTTCAGGTCGGTGCCGTCGAGGCGCAGCGGCTGCGGCGTCACGGCCGGGTTGCGCCGCAATTGCATGCGGTTGAGCACGCGGGTTTTGACCGGGTCGAGGTCCAGGCTCAGATCGACGCGGTCGATCAGGTAGGCCGGGGCGGTGTAGTCGTGGCGCAGCACCACGGTGGCAAGGCCTTCACGCAGGGTCATGGTGGCTTTCTTTGGGGGGCAGTTGAGGCCGCAATGGGGACAGCAGTTGGGGGCAGATCAGTCTATTCGACGCTGAGTTTTTTAGACGCCTTGTTTGAGCGCGGCTTCGATGAAGGGGTCTAGGTCGCCGTCGAGCACTTTTTGGGTGTTCGAGATTTCGACGTTGGTGCGCAGGTCTTTGATGCGGCTCTGATCGAGCACGTAGGAGCGGATCTGGTGGCCCCAGCCGACGTCGGTCTTGCTGTCTTCGAGCTTTTGCTGCGCTTCCATGCGTTTGCGCATCTCGTGGTCGTAGAGGCGCGAGCGCAGCCGCTGCCAAGCCAGGTCGCGGTTGCTGTGCTGGCTGCGGCTGTCTTGGCATTGCACCACGATGCCGGTGGGGAGGTGCGTCAAGCGCACGGCCGAATCGGTTTTGTTGATGTGCTGGCCGCCGGCGCCGCTGGCGCGGTAGGTGTCGGTGCGCACGTCGGCGGGGTTGATGTCGATCTCGATCGAGTCGTCGATTTCAGGGTAAACGAACACCGAGGCGAACGAGGTGTGGCGCCCGCCCGAAGAGTCGAAGGGGCTTTTGCGCACCAGTCGGTGAACGCCGGTTTCGCTGCGCAGCAGGCCAAAGGCGTAGTCGCCCTCGATCTTGATGCTGGCGCCCTTGATGCCGGCGCTGTCGCCCGCGGTTTCGTCTTCGATCGTGGTGGTAAAGCCCTTGCGCTCGGCGTAGCGCAGGTACTGGCGCAGCAACATGCTGGCCCAGTCGCAGGCCTCGGTGCCGCCGGCGCCGGCCTGGATGTCGAGGAAGCAGTTGAGCGGGTCAGCGGGCTGGTTGAACATGCGCCGGAATTCGAGTTGCTCGACTTGGGCGCGCAAGCCCGCCGCTTCGGCTTCGATAGTGGCTAGGGCCTCGGTGTCGGCGTCGGCGGCGGCGAGCTCGAACAGCTCGGAGTGGTCGGCCAGATCGCGCCCGATTTGGTCCAGCACGTGCACCACGTTCTCGAGGCTGCGTTTTTCTTTGCCCAGCTCTTGGGCGCGCTTGGGGTTGTTCCAGACCGTCGGGTCTTCGAGCGCGCTTTCGACTTCGGACAGTTTCAGGGCTTTGGCATCGTAGTCAAAGATACCTCCGCAGCTCGAGCGTGCGCGCGCTCAGGTCGGCAAGCAGGGCAGAGAGGGCGTTTTGTTGTTCGGCATCCATGATCGGTGGCGTGGGCATTCGGGTAAAACGCGCATTTTCTCATGCGGCAAGCGCCGCTGCCGCGCCAAAGGCCTCCGCAGGCTGCCCTCTCAGGCCCCATCGGCAAAAAATGCCTGCAACAAAGCGGCCAAGGCCGCCGGTTGGTCGTGGTGCAGCATGTGGCCGGCGTCGGGCAACTGCTCGATGCGGCACTGGGGCTGCGCGGCTTGCAGGCGCTGGTGGAACTGGTCGCGGGTGTATTCGCCTTGGCGGTACCACTGGCCTAGGCTGTCGGCTTGGGCCTCGACCACCAGCAGCGGAGCGCGGATGCAGCGCCAAACCGCCAGCACCTCGTCGGCCCGGTACAGGTGCGGGTTGACGATTTTGTGCGCCGCATGGCCCAGCACCTGCCACTGGCCGCTGGCGTCGGGCGCGGCCCAATGGCTGGCCAACCAGTCGGATTTCTCGGGTGCGAGGCGGGGGTTGGTTTTGCGCAAGCGCTGCGCCACGGCTTGCGCGCCGGTGTAGCTTTTGAGCGCCAGCGTGCCCTGGCGCAGTGCGTCGATTTCATCGAGCCAGCGCGCGTAGCGCTGCGGGGCTTGCTCGGGCTGGCTGGCTGGCATGCCAAAGCCTTCCACGTTCACCAGGCGGCGCACCAGCGCCGGCCTCACGCCGGCGTAGAGCATGGCCACGTTGCCTCCCATGCTGTGGCCCACCACGTCGAAGGCAGCCCCGGCGGGGCGGCCCAGCTCGGCGTTGAGGTGCGCGATCAGGGCGTCGAGGTCGGCCAGATAGTCGGCAAACTGGTAGTGGTCGGCGCTGCCGTAGGCGAGCGGGTCGGAGGCGGTGGCGCACTCCAGCGGGCGCGAGTGGCCAAAGCCGCGCCAGTCTGGGGCAACGATCAGGCGCTCGGCCAACCAAGCAGGGGGCAGGGCATCGACCATGAACTGCCACGAGGCCGAGACATCCATCCAGCCGTGCAACAGCAGCAGCGGCGTGGCGTCCGGCCGGTGCTGGCCCCACTGGCGCAGGTGGTGGCGGAACCCACGCAGGGGCAAATACAGGCTGTGGCTGGGGTGGCGGATTGAGTACATTGCAGGGATTATCAGGAGACCAGCCATGCCTAGGTGTCAAACAGCGGACAAGCCACGCACAAAACCCGAGCAATCGACTACGACCCGAGCGGCCAAACAGCCGCCCCAAACCGATTCCTACGCCGCCGTGCACGCCGATTTTCACTGGCAGGTGCCGGAGTTTTTCAACATCGCCCAAGCCTGCTCGCGGCGCTGGGCCGAGCAGGCGCAGACCGCCAGCGAGACCGCCGTGATCGCCGACGGCCCCGACTGCGCCCAGCCGCGCCACCACAGCTACGCCGAGCTGCAGCAGGCCGCGAATCGGCTCTCGAACGGCTTGCGCTTGCTCGGGGTGCGGCGCGGCGAGCGGGTGGCGATCGCGCTGCCGCAGCGCTTCGAGACCGCCGTCGCCTACATCGCGGTGCTGCAGCTGGGGGCGGTGGCGGTGCCGCTGTCGCAGCTGTTTGGCCCCGAGGCACTGGAGTATCGGCTGCAAGACAGCGCCGCCAGCGTGGCGCTGGTGGACCAGCACAGCGGCGCGCTGGTGCAGGCTTTGCGCGCCCAGTGCCCGGCGCTGCGCCACGTGCTGGGCCTGACTGGGGCGCTAGACCCCGAGGTCATCGACTGGGCTGCGGTCCAGGAGGCGGCGAGCGCCGAATGCGCGCTGGTGCACACCCGCGCCGAAGACCCGGCGCTGCTGATCTACACCAGCGGCACCACCGGCAACCCCAAGGGCGCGCTGATCCCGCACCGGGCCCTGATCGGCAACCTGAGCGGCTTCATTTGCAGCCAGAACTGGTTTGGCTTTGACCCCCACGGGGCCAGCACGCCCTCGCAGGCGGTGTTCTGGAGCCCGGCCGACTGGGCTTGGACCGGGGGCTTGCTCGATGCCTTGTTGCCGACGCTGTATTTTGGCCGCCCGATCGTGGCTTGGAACGGGCGCTTTGCGGCGGCGACGGCCTTTGCGCTGCTGCAACGGCACCGCGTCACGCACACCTTTTTGTTCCCGACCGCGCTCAAGGCCATGATGAAAGACTGCCCACAGCCGCGCCAGCTCTACCGGCTGCGCCTGCAGGCCATCATGAGCGCGGGCGAAGCGGTGGGCGATGCGGTGTTCGACTACTGCCGCCAGCAGCTCGGCGTGACGCTCAACGAGATGTTTGGCCAGACCGAAATCAACTACGTGGTGGGCAACTGCGCGCGCCTGTGGCCGGCGCGCCCCGGCAGCATGGGCCGCGCCTACCCCGGCCACCGGGTGGCGCTGCTCGACGAGCAAGGCCACGAATGCGCCCAAGGGGAGATCGGCGAGGTGGCGGTGCACCGGCTGGACCGGCACGGCGTGCCCGACCCGGTGTTCTTTCTGGGCTACTGGAACAACCCCGGGGCCACGCGCGCCAAGTTCAGCGCCGACCCGGCCTCGAGCTGGTGCCGCACCGGCGACTTGGCCGTGCGCGACGCCGACGGCTACCTGTGGTACCAAGGTCGCGCCGACGACATGTTCAAGTCGGCCGGATACCGCATCGGGCCGGGTGAGATCGAGAACTGCCTGATCAAGCACCCCGCCGTGCTCTACGCCGCCGTGGTGCCCAAACCCGACGCGCAGCGCGGCGCCTTGGTCAAGGCCTACTTGGTGCTGGCGCACGAGGCGGCGCAGCAGCGCGCGCGCTGCATCAACCCGGAGCAAGCGTTCGACCCGGCGCTGGTGGCCGAGCTGCAAGCGCACGTCAGGCAGCGGCTAGCGCCCTACGAGTACCCCAAAGAGATCGAGTTCATCGACGCCCTGCCCATGACCAGCAGCGGCAAGGTGCAGCGCCGCCTGCTGCGGCTGCAAGAAGAGGAGAGGGCGCAGCGGGGCTAGGCTGCCCGCCGCGGCAAGCAGCTTGGCAAGCAGCTTGGCAACCACCTTGGCGATCAGCCTAGCAACCACCCTCTCTAGCAACCACCCCGGCAACCACCCCCCCCGGCTACTGCTCCAGCACCCCCCGCTGGCAGGCGTTGTTTGGAGGCGACTAGTCGATTCCTCTGCAGCCTCGCTTGCCCCTCGGGTATGCGCTTTGGGTTAGGCTCTGGGGCTCATGAACCCCCAAGCCCCTGCCCCTGCTTCTGAGCCTTTGCCCAAGCCCGCTCAGCCACCCGCCACCCGCCCCGCCTCCTTTTGGGCCATAGGCTGGCGCGCGCTGCGCCGCGACGCCCGCGCCGGCGAGCTGCACCTGCTGTTGCTGGCCGTGGCCTTGGCGGTGTCGGCGCTCACGGCGGTAGGCTTTTTTGCCGACCGGCTGCAGCAGGGTTTGCAGCGCGATGCGCGCCATCTGCTGGGCGGCGACGCGGTGGTGCGCAGCGACCAACCCTTGCCCGCCGCCTTCGTGCAGCAGGCGCAGGCGCTGGGTCTGGAGCTGACGCAGCACCTGGGCTTTCCGACCATGGCGCGCGCCGACGACGCCCAAGGCGGCGCCGCCCGGCTGGTGGCGCTCAAGGCGGTGCAAGACAACTACCCGCTGCGCGGCCAGCTGCTGGTGGGCCTGGCGCCGGGCGATGCCGGGCAGGCCACCACCGAGGTGCCGCGCCCGGGCACGGTCTGGGTCGATCCGGCCCTGCTGGCCGGGCTGGGGGTGCAAGTGGGGCAGGCGCTGTGGTTGGGCGACAGCCGCCTGACGATCGAACGCCTGATCGTGCTCGAGCCCGACCGCGGCGGCGGCTTCATGAGCCTGCAGCCGCGGGTGCTGCTGCACCAAAGCGATTTAACCGCCACTGGGCTGCTGCAACCGGCCAGCCGGGTGAGCTACCGGCTGGTGCTGGCCGGGCCCGACGCAGCCGTGCAGCAATACACCGCTTGGGCGCAAACCGAGCTCGAGCGCAGCGGCGTGCGCGGGGCGCAGCTCGAATCGTTCGAGGCCGGGCGCCCCGAGCTGCAACAAACGCTGGAGCGCGCCGAGCAGTTCTTGGGGCTGGTGGCGCTGCTGGCGGCGCTGCTGTGTGCGGTGGCGGTGTCGATTGCGGCGCGGGTCTATGCCACGCGCCACCTCGACAGCTGCGCCATGCTGCGCGTGCTCGGTCTGTCGCAGGCCACCATGGCGCGCGCCTATGCGCTGTCGTTCGTGCTCGTCGGTCTGTTGGCGGGCGTGATCGGGGTGCTGCTGGGCTATCTGTTGCACCACGGCTTCGTGCTCTTGCTGGCCGAGCTGCTGCGCGCCGAGCTGCCGCCACCCAGCGCCTGGCCGGCGCTGTTTGGCCTAGGGGTGGGCCTGACGCTGATGCTCGCCTTTGGGCTGCCGCCGGTGCTGCAGCTGGCGCAGGTGCCGCCGCTGCGCGTGATTCGGCGCGAAGTCGGCGGCATCAAGCCGGCCTCGCTCGGTGTGTTGCTGTTGGGTGGGCTGGGGTTTGCCGCCTTGCTGTTGGCCGTGAGCCCAGACCTAAGGCTGGGCCTGATCGCGTTGGGTGGCGTGGCGCTGGCGGCGGCGCTGTTTGCTGCGGCCAGCTTTGGCGCGGTGCGCCTGCTGCGGCGCTGGGTCAACGAAGCCACGGCCCCGACTTGGCTGCGCCTAGCCACGCGCCAGATCGCGGCCCGGCCAGCGTATGCGGTGCTGCAAATCAGCGCCCTGGCCATCGGGCTGATGGCCCTGCTGCTGCTGGTGCTGCTGCGCACCGACCTCATCAGCAGCTGGCAGCAAGCCACACCGCCCGATGCCCCGAACCGCTTTGCCATCAACATCCAGCCCGACCAAGCCGAGGCCTTTCAGGCCAGCTTGCGCGCGCAGGGCCTCGAGCGCTTCGACTGGTACCCGATGTTTCGCGGCCGGCTGGTGGCCATCAACGACCAGCCCATAGACCTAGCGGCGCTGCCCACCGACCGCGGCCGCCGCTTGGCCGAGCGCGAGTTCAACCTCTCGCACAGCGCGCAGCCGCCCAGCCACAACGCCATCGTCGCCGGGCGCTGGCAGCCCGAGGAGCCAGGCAGCATCAGCGTGGAAGACGGCCTAGCCGAAGACCTAGGCCTGCAACTGGGCGACCGGCTCACGTTCGAGATCGCCGGCGTGCCGGTGCAGGCGCGCATCAGCAGCTTGCGCGAAGTCGATTGGTCGTCGATGCGCGCCAACTTTTTTGTGCTGTTCCCGGTGTCACAACTGCCCGAGGTGCCCGTGACCTACCTGAGCGCCTTTCGCGCCCCCGTCGCAGCCGGCTTCGACGCCGAGCTCGTGCGCGATTACCCCAACATCACGCTGATTGACCTGAGCGCCACGCTGGCGCAGCTGCAGCAGGTGCTCGCGCAAGTCAGCCGCGCGGTGGAGTTTTTGTTTGCCTTTGCGCTCGCCGCTGGGCTGGTGGTGCTGTTTGCCGCCATCGGCGCCACACGCGCCGAGCGCGAGCGTGAGTACGCCATTTTGCGCGCCCTGGGCGCCCAAACCGCTCTGCTGCGGCGCGTGCAGCGGGCCGAATTGGCCGGTATCGGCCTGCTGGCCGGGCTGCTGGCGGCATTGGCGGCGCTGGCCATCAACTGGGCGCTGGCGCGCTGGGTGTTTGGCTTTGACTGGACGCCGGCGCTGTGGACGCCCGCCGCCGGCGCGCTGGCCGGGGCCGCGCTGGCGCTGGCCGCCGGCTGGGCCGGACTGCGCGCCGTGCTGCGCACACCGGTGGTGCAGACGCTGCGCGCGGCGGCGCAGTAGCGCGGCGCGGCTGGTCTACATTTACTCTGCAACGCTTCGTTTTTTATGAGTCTGCAGAGAACTTTAAAAGTGTTGATTTGAATCGTTTTTTTGTGAAACTACCAAGCCGAACCCCAGCTTTTACTCTGCAACTGATGCCTGTTACTCTGCAACTTTCCATCGGGGGGCGCGGTCACTTCCCATGTTCACGATGCTGCCTTTGCGTCTGAGTTTGGTGAGCAAGTTGCTGACCTTGTTGAGCTTTTTGGTCTGATCCAGCGCATCGCTGAGTTTGGGCAGCAAAAGCTGGTCTATTTCTTGGCGGCTGGCTTGTCCAAACTTTTCCAAGTAGTCCATGAGCAGCTTGGCGTAGAACTCGTCGTCCTGCGCTCGTGTACGGATGTAGTCTGCTTGGTTGGCCGTGACCTTGGCCACCGCAGCCGACACATGCAGGTTCGGCTTGCGCCCCTCGATCAAGCCGCTGCGCTTCAGGCGTGCGGCGGTTGCACTAGGAATGGGCAACTTCTTTTGCACCCTGTCTAGGGCCAGCACATCGGCCAGCGGCAGATTCGTCTTCTGGATCAGTAGGCGGCTGTAAGCCGGATCAACCACGCCGCCATAGAGCGTCATCTTGACCGCGTTGGCCTCGCTCAGGTCGTAGTCAGGCAAAGGGAAATAGCGCTGCGCTTGCCCGGCATACATGTCCCGAATGCCATAGCCCATGGTGTCGATCATGTTCAGCTCGGCCATGGCCTGCGCCAGAAACGGGTTGCGGTAACGGCGCGCAAGCTTGGTGCCCTCGATGTAGTCCCCCGGCTGCCCTTCAAAAAAGCTGCCTTCGTTTTCAAACACCAAAGTGGCCGGATGTTCTGTGACCACGATGCGCCCACAACGGCTGTAGTCCTGATGCGCAATGCAGTTGTGCAGGGCCTCCAGCACAATCTTCTGGTCGTATTTGGGCACCTCCACGGGCAGCAACTCGTCTTGCGGCAACAGGCGCAACTGCACGTTGCGGATGCGCTGGTAAAGCTGCGTCGTATTGAGCAGAAAGGGCAGCCCGAAATGCTCATAGGCCCGTTCTTGGCCTCTGAGGCTCCAAGTCAGCTGCGCCGGGTGCGGCGACAGCAAATAGGCAGATGCGGCTTTGCCCAGCAAGAGCAAAGTGGCGCGGGTGAGGTGCCCGGCATGGGTCAGTCGAGCGCGCTCAAGAAAGGTGGCCACAGGCCAGCCCAACACTTCATCCAGCGTGATGCGGTTGGCATACTTTTTGGCAAACGACTCGCGGGCTTTTCGCAACGCCGCTTCATCAAGATCATCCAGGGTGGCGCCCGGCACCCGTTGTGCCGACCAGTCGGTGTTCAGGGTTTGCTGTCGAATCTCGTCGAGCTTGTCCAGCCCCAGCGGCGCACGGCTTTCGCCAGCACGTGCGTAGTAGTGCCCCTTCCATGCAATGGGCATTCCCCGGGGGGCGGCTGGCACCTCCATCAACACCACGCGTCCACGCGGAATACGCAACTCATAAATGTTGCGCAGTGTGATGCTCGGTTCGGTGGATTGGGCAATCTGGTATTTGAGGCTCTGCAGGCGCTCAGGTTCGGGCCGGTAATCTGTGCCGACCACTTGCCTGCTTTTGTTGGCAACCCCAAGCACCAACCAAGCCCGTTCAAGCCCCCGCAAATTCGCCTCATTGCTGAGTGCAGAAAAATACTCGCCAATCTTGTCGGTGTCGTAGTCGTGGCCCGCCTGCTTGAACTCCACCACTTCGTTTTCCCAAGTGGCGAGCAGTTCATCGAGCAAACGCTTCAGTGCAGACTGATCCATGGTGCGGGCCTCAGAGCGCTCAAACCCTCACCACATCACAGGCCCGCCCTTGGCCAGCGCGCGCTGGTAGGCGGCGCGCGCGTGCACGCGCTCGAGCCAAGCGTGTAGGTGCGGCCATTGTTTGCTGGCGCTGCTGGGGGGGCCGCCTAGGCGCGTGAGCGCGGCTTCGATGGGGTAGCTCATTTGGAAGTCGGCCAAGCTCAGGTGTTCTCCGGCGAACCAGGGGCGCTGCGCGAGCTCTTGCTCGATGAAGGGCAGGGCGCGTTGCAGGTTGGGGTCGATGAGCTTGAGCTGCACCTGCTGGCAGATGTAGTGCACGATCGGCTGCACCAGCGGGCGCACGAAAAACGGCATGGGCTGGCGCGGCAGCATCTGGAACACCAGCTTCATCAGCAGCCACGGCATCAGCGAGCCTTCGGCGTAGTGCAGCCAGAAGCGGCAGCGCCGGTGTTCGGGGGTGCCGGGGGCGGGCACGAGCTGCGCCAAGTCCCCTTGGGCGCGCTCGGCAAAGGTCTCGGCCAGGTATTCCAGAATGGCAGCCGATTCGGCCACGACTTCGCTGCCGTGCACCAGCACCGGCGACTTGCCCAGCGGATGCACCGCTTTGAGCTCGGGCGGCGCCAGCCGGTTGCCGCGCTGGCGGGCGTAGGTTTTGAGCTCGTAGGGCAGCCCCATCTCTTCCAGCAGCCAGAGCACGCGCTGCGAGCGCGACTGCTCGAGGTGGTGCAGCACCAGCGTGGGGCTGTGGGGGGCGGTGGGTGTGCTGGGCGTGTTCATGGTGCGATTCTGCAAGGTGGGGCTGGATATGGGGCGGGTCTGGGGTTCAACCCGTATTGCGCAGCCCGGCGGCGATGCCGTTGATGGTCAGGTGGATGCCGCGCTTGACCTTTTCCGCCGTGTTGCCGCTGCGGTGGCGCGCGATCAGCTCGACTTGCAGGTGGTGCAGCGGGTCGATGTAGGGGAAGCGCTGCTCGATCGAGCGCGCCAGCGCCGGGTTGTCGGCCAGGCGCTCGCTGTGGCCGGTGATGAGCGCGAGCGCCGCTTGGGTGCGCTGCCATTCGGCCTCGATGCGCTCGACGATGCGCTGGCGCAGCGCGGCCTCGGGCAGCAGTTCGGCGTAGCGGCGCGCCAGGGCCAGGTCGGCCTTGGCCAGCACCATGTCGATGTTCGACAGCAGGGTGCTGAAAAACGGCCAGCGCTGGTGCATCTGGCGCAGCAGGCGCTCGGCCTGCGCTTGGCCCAGTTCGGCTCCCAGCGCCTCGATGGCGCTGCCCAAGCCGTACCAGCCCGGCAGCATCAGGCGGCACTGGCCCCAGCTGAAGCTCCAAGGAATGGCGCGCAGGTCTTCGATGCGCTGGTTGGCTTTGCGCGAGGCCGGGCGCGAGCCGATGTGCAGTTCGGCGATTTCGCGAATCGGGGTGGCGCTGAAAAAATAATCGGCAAAACCGGGTGTTTCGTAGACCAGTTCACGGTAGGCCGCCATGCTGGCGTCAGACAGGCGCTGGGCGGCGCGCAAAAAGCGCTCGGGCACCGGCTGCTCGGCGGGCAGCAAGGTGGCTTCGAGCGTCGCGGCCACCAGCGTTTCGAGGTTGCGCCGGCCGATGTCAGGGTTGGCGTATTTGGAGCCGATCACCTCGCCCTGCTCGGTCAGGCGGATCTGGCCGCGCACGGTGCCCGGGGGTTGGGCCAGAATGGCTTGGTAGCTCGGGCCGCCGCCGCGCCCGACGGTGCCGCCGCGGCCATGGAACAGGCGCAGCCGGATCGGCGCACCGAACTCGGCCGCTAGGCGATCGAACAGCGCCGCCAGCGCCGTTTCGGCTTGGTACAGCTCCCAGTTGCTGCTGATGATGCCGCCGTCTTTGTTGCTGTCGGAGTAGCCCAGCATCACCTCTTGCTCGCCATACTCGAGCGTGCCGGCGCGGCGCAGCATGGGCTCGATACCGGGCAGGCGCAGGTAGTCCTGCATGATCGCGCTGGCTTGGCGCAGGTCGGTGATGGTCTCGAACAGCGGCACCACGATCAGTTCGGCGCGCGCGTGGGCGTCGAGCGTGCCGTGCAGCAGCCCGACTTCTTTTTGCAGCAGCAGCACTTCGAGCAGGTCGCTCACGCTTTCGGTGTGGCTGATGATGGCGTGGCGGATCGCGGCCGCGCCGTAGCGCTGGCGCGCTTGGCGCGCGGCCTCGAAGATTGCCAGCTCGCTCAGGGTGTGCGGCTGGTAGGGCGCTTCGGGGATGCGCAGCGGCCGCACGTCGTTGAGCAGGCGCAGCAGCAGCGCCTGTTTGGCGGCTTCGGGCAGGGCGCAGTAATCGGCTTCGATGCGTGCCTGCGCCAGCAAGTCGGCCAAGGCGGCCTCGTGCCGATCCGAGCTTTGGCGCAAGTCCAGCGTGGCCAAATGGAAGCCAAACACCTCGACGGTGCGCAGCAGCGGCCGCAGGCGCGCCTCGGCCAGCGCGGCGCAACCCTGGGCGCTCAAAGCGGTGTCGATCAGGCGCAGATCGGCCAGAAAGGCCTCGGCGTTGGGGTACGGGTCCTGCGGGGCCACGGCGTGGCGCATGGCGTGGCCGCCGGTGAGCGCGGTCAGGGTGGCAGCCAAGCGGGCGTAGATGCCGGTGAGGGCGCGCCGGTAGGGTTCGTCTAGTCGGTGCGCGTTGGTGTCGGGCGAGCGCTCGGCCAGCGCCTGCATGTCGGGGGGCACGGGCAGCAGCATGGCCGAGAGCGAGAGCTCGCTGCCGAGCCAATGCACCTCGGTCAGGTGGTGGCGCAAAATCAGGTCGGCTTGGCGCTGCAGCGCCAGTTCGAGCGTGGCTGCGGTCACGTTGGGGTTGCCGTCGCGGTCGCCCCCGATCCACTGGCCTAGGCGCAAAAACGGCGGCACGCGCTGGCCCTCGAGCGCCGCTTCCACGCTGCGGTAGAGCCGGGGCAGTTCGGGGATGAAGGTGCTTTGGTAGTAGCCCAGCGCGTTTTCGATCTCGTCGGCCACGCTCAGTTTGGTAAAGCGCAGCAAACGGGTGTGCCACAGCTGCAGGATGCGCGCGCGCATCTGCGCTTCGTTGTCGGCCAAGCTGCGCTCATGGGTCAGGGTGTCGCGCTGGGCCAGCAGGCGTGCCAGTTCGCGCTCGGCGTCCAGAATGCTTTTGCGCTGCACCTCGGTCGGGTGCGCGGTAAGCACCGGCGCCACATGCGCCGTCTGCAGCGCCTGCGCCAGTTGTGCCGCGCCCACGCCGGCTTGCTGCAAACGGCCCCAGGTGTGCGCCAAGCTGCCGCGCTGTATGCGCCCGGCCTGCTCGTGCACCGCGCGGCGGCGGATGTGGTGCCGGTCTTCGGCCAGATTGGCCAAGTGGCTGAAGTAGGTGAAGGCGCGGATCACGCTCACCGCTTGGTCGTCGCTCAAGGCTTGCAGCAGGGCTTTGAGCTGTTGGTCGGCGGCTTGGTCGGCGTCGCGCCTGAAAGCCACAGACAGTTGGCGGATCTGCTCGATCAGCTCGAAGGTCTGCGCTCCTTCCTGCTCGCGGATCACGTCGCCGAGCAGACGGCCGAGCAAGCGGATGTCGTCGATCAGGGGTTGGTCTTTTTTGGCCATCGGGTGCTCTGCGCTGCGCGTTGGATTAAGTCGGTGGGTGGGGGGTGGTCTCTGCGGCGTGCTCCATGGCCTTGGCCAGCGTCTTGCCCAGCTCCACGCCCCACTGATCATAGGGGTTGATGCCCCAGATGGCGGCTTGGCAAAACACCTTGTGCTCGTACAGCGCCACCAGCGCCCCCAGCGTGTGCGGCGTGAGCGCCGGCAGCCACAGGGTGTTGCTGGGCACGTTGCCGGCAAAGGTGCGGTGCGGCAGCAGGCGCTGCACCTGATGTTCGGGCATCCCACCAGCACGCAGTTCGGCTTCGGTATCGGCGCGGTCGCGACCGACGGCCAGCGCCAGGGCTTGGGCGCGTTGGTTGAGCAGCACCACCCGGTGGTGTTCGGCTGCCAGCGGCAAGGGCGTGTCTTCGCGCTCGACACCGATGAAATCCACTGGAACCCGGTGGCGGCCTTGGTGCAAGAGTTGAAAATAAGCGTGTTGGCCGTCGATGCCCAGTCCGCCCCAAACGATAGGCCCAGTATCGATTTGCACCGTGTTGCCGTCGAGGTGGGTGCTTTTGCCGTTGGACTCCATATCCATCTGTTGCACAAAGCGGGTGAAGGCATCGAGCCGGCTTGGGTAGGGGGCCAGCATATGGCTTGGGCAGTGCAGGAAGTTGCGGTTCCAGATGCCTAGCAAAGCCAACAGGAGCGGCATATTGTGTTGCGGCTTGGCATTCCAAAAATGCAGGTCCATGGCATGACCGCCTTGCAAAAATTCGCGGAACGCCAACGGCCCGACGGCAATCGCCACCGGCAGACCGATGGCCGACCAAACCGAATAGCGCCCGCCCACCCAGTCCCAGAAGGTGTAGGTGTGCTGCGGCAGGTAGCCCTGCTGTGCCGCCACGGCAGGAGCGGCTGTTACGGCGATCAGATGCGGGGCCTGTTCTGCTGGCGTCTGCAAGCCGTGCTCGTGCAGCCAGCGCCGCGCCGATGCCGCAAGCGTGAGCGTCTCTTGGGTGCTAAAAGTCTTGCTTTGCACAATAAACACGGTGCGTGCCGCATCAAGTGTGCGCAGCACGCGGTGCAAGGCCCAGGCGTCGGGGTTGGAGACGAAGTGCACCCGGACTTGCGCACTGGCTAGGTGCTCGAGCGCGGCCACCGCCATGCGCGGCCCAAGGTCGGAGCCACCAATGCCTAGATTGACTACATCGGTGATGCGCTGCCCTTCATGGCCGACCCAGAGGCCGTTGCGGATGCGCTCGGCAGCCGACAAAAAACGGTGCAACTCGGCTTCGATGCGCTGCGCCTGATCTGCACCCCAAGGCGGGGCCTGCATGGCGCCGCCGCGAAGGGCTGGATGCAGCACGGCGCGGCCTTCGGTGGCGTTGATGGGTTCGCCCCGGTACAGGGCTTGGGCTTGGGGGCCGATCTGGCAATCGGATGCCAGTTCAAGCAAGGCGTCGAGCACCTCGAGTGTCACAGCTTGGTGCCGGGCGTCGAGGCACAACCCCGCTGCCATCAGTTGCAAGCGCTTGGCGCGCAAGGTGCCAGGATGTGATTGAGAGCCGCATTCAGTCCCAACGGCATCGTCGGCGAGCAACAAATCTCGCAAATGCGGCTGACCCTGCGCGGCCAAGGCTTCCAAGCGTTGCCAACTGCGGTGCCGGGTGGGTGAGCTGGAGTGGTTGTAGGGATTGGGAGACGTCAAGGCGGTTCCTGCGTCAAAAATAGGGTCAAGAAACAATGAAGGCAGGCAATGCCGCAGCCCGTGCCACGGCGCTGGCTTGGCGTGCCAGTTTGGTGACGTGAGCCCAATCGCCCAAGTCTAGTGCAGCCGCTGGGGTGATCCAGGAGCCGCCCACCAGCGCCACATTGGGCAGGACCAAAAAGGCACCGAGTTGCTCCAGCCCAATGCCGCCAGTGGGGCAAAAGCGCAACTCGGGCAAGGGGCCTGCCCACGCCTTCAGCAAGCCCACGCCCCCTAGGGGAACGGCTGGGAAGCATTTGAGTAACCCAAACCCGGCTTCCTGCGCCAACATGGCTTCGCTGGCGCTGGCCACTCCGGGGATAAAGGGCAGCGGCGTGGCCATTGCAGCCGCCAGCAGGGATGGCGTGCAGCCCGGTGAGAGGGCAAAGCGGGCGCCGGCGTTGCGCACCGAAGCCAAGTCGGCCGGACGCAGCACCGTGCCAGCACCCACCACCATCTCGGGCACTTGGCGCGCCAGCATTTCGATGCTGGCCAGCGCCGCGGGTGTGCGCAGGGTAATCTCGATGGCATCGATGCCGCCTTCGAGCAGTGCATGGGCCAGCGGGATGGCATATTCGGCACGGGACAATGCCACCACGGGCAGCAAACGGGTGTGAAAGTGGGGCAGGGGGTAGTGCCAGGATTCAGGCGCTGCGAGAGCCTCTGATGCTGCTGCGGCTGCCGATGGGGTGTGGGTGGAGCTCATGGTTGCGTTTAGTGATTGCCAAACAGGGCCGAGCCACCACATTCGGGCAAGCCAGCTTGGCGCCTGAAGAACGCAAAAAGCTCGCGCCCAAATCCATGTTCACTGCTGCTCAAGTCTGCGCGCTGAGCACTGCGCGCGCTCCACTCGGTGGCTTCTACCTCGACTTGCAACAAGCCCGCTTCGCAGTCGAACAGCACCATGTCGCCGTCGCGCACCTTGGCGATCGGCCCATCGAGCAACGCCTCGGGGCTGAGGTGGATGGCCGCCGGTACCTTGCCCGAAGCGCCCGACATGCGACCATCGGTAACCAAAGCCACCTTAAAACCGCGGTCCAGTAGGCTGCCCAATACCGGTGTGAGCTTGTGCAACTCTGGCATGCCATTGGCTTGGGGGCCTTGAAAGCGCAGCACAGCCACGAAGTCGCGCTCCAATTGCTTGTCCTTGAACAGATCAAGCAAAGCCTGCTGGCTATCGAGCACCAGTGCCGGAGCGCGCACACGCCGGTGTTCGGGTGCCACGGCCGAGTATTTGACCACCGAGCGGCCAAGGTTGCCTTTGAGCAGCTTGAGCCCGCCGTCAGGGGTGAAGGGGCGCTGGACTGGGCGCAGGACCTGCTCATCGGCCGACTGGCTGGCTGCCTTGCGCCATGCCAGTTGCCCGGAATCGAGCCAAGGCTCTAGGGTGCAGCGGTGCAGGCCCGAACCCATAACGGTTTGCACATCCTCGTGCAGCAGCCCGGCGCCGAGCAGTTGGTCAATCAGGAAGCCCATGCCGCCAGCGGCATGAAAATGGTTTACATCGGCTTTGCCGTTGGGGTAAATGCGGGTCAACAATGGAATGACATCGGAGAGTTCGTCAAAATCATCCCAGTTGATAAGAATGCCAGCCGCTCGTGCCATGGCCACCAGGTGGATGGTGTGGTTGGTCGAGCCCCCGGTGGCCAGCAAGCCGATGATGCCGTTGACCACGGTTTTTTCGCTCACGATGTCGGCCAGTGTTTGCGGCGATTCAGAGCGCGCCAGTTCCAGCACCCGTTGCATCGCGTGGCGGCTCAGGGCCTGGCGCAGTTCGGTGCCCGGATGCACGAACGAGGAGCCCGGCAATTGCAGGCCCATGATTTCGAGCAGCATCTGGTTGGAGTTGGCGGTACCGTAGAACGTGCAGGTGCCGGGGCCGTGGTACGCGGCCTCCTCGGCAGCCAGCAGGGTGGTTCTGTCCACCAAACCTTGGGCATACTGCTGGCGCACCTTGGCCTTTTCGTCGTTGGATAACCCAGAGCTCATAGGCCCAGCTGGCACGAACAGCATCGGCAGGTGCCCGAACTGCAAGGCCCCGATCAGCAATCCTGGCACGATTTTGTCGCAGATTCCGAGCAACAAGGCCCCGTCGTAGACGTTGTGCGTCAGGCCCACGGCGGTGCCCAGAGCGATCACATCGCGCGAAAAAAGCGACAGCTCCATGCCTTCGTAACCTTGGGTAACACCATCGCACATAGCGGGCACGCCCCCGGCAACCTGGGCCGTGGCGCCCATCTCGCGTGCCCAAGCCCGCAATTGGGCTGGGTAGCCTTCGTAGGGTTGGTGCGCCGACAGCATGTCGTTGTAAGCCGTAATGATGCCCACGTTGGGCTGGCGCTCTTGGTGCAGCACCAGCTTGTCGACTGCGGGCATGGCGGCAAAGGCGTGGGCAACGTTGGCGCAACCCATGCCAGCGCGGTAACGCTGCGGGCGTTTCGAGGCCGCCGTGGTCTGTATATAGGTGGCGCGGGTGCTGCGGCTGCGCTCTACGACGCGCTGCGTGACTTGTGCCACCACGGGGTGCAACTGGGGGGGGGAGGTGGGTTTCATCATCAGGGTGCCATCCAAACATCAATCGGGCCAGCAGCCCGCTCCAACACAAACGAGACCGGAAATTCGGGCGATGGGGCTTGCAAGGCGCGCTGGTACACCGCCAGCTTGGCCGCCCCGGTCAGGGCCAGGTGGCGGTGGCGTGCCGCCAGCACACACGCGCGCGAAAGCGTAAGACGTGGGTGTGCAGCGGTGCGCGGCTGTGTGAAAACCACCGGTTGCATGCCGTGCAGCGCCTCGTGCAAACCGGGGCTATCAGGAAACCACGAGGCGGTGTGTCCGTCCTCGCCCATGCCCAGCAGCAGCACATCGATCACCGGCCCGAGCGCGCGCAGGCGCTGGCTGGCGCGCTCGGCCAAGGCCGGGCCCGCGAGATGCGCGTTGTTCGAACGGTCTGCACCGTGCGCAACGCACTCAGCCCCTACATCCAAAGCCACAGGCCAGGGAAGGTCGAGCCAGCCCGTGAAGTGCGCCTGCGCCGCCGCACCTTGCAACAAGTGGTTGCGCACCAGCAGGGCATTGCTGTCTGGGTGGTCTTCGGGCACGCAACGCTCATCGACGAGCGTGATCTGCACCCGCGCCCAATCTACGTCTTGCTGGCGCAAGTGCTCAAATAGGGCGATGGGCGAACGCCCACCCGAGAGCGCCAGCGTAGCCCTCCCGCGCTGTGCGATCGCGGTTTGTAATTGCTGTGCGCACCGCTGCGCTTGCGCCAAGGCCATCGTGGCAGCGCAAGCGCAGCGGTGCGCGCGCGGACCGGGCTCAGGTTCAGGGCCCGCTGTTGGCGTGGCTTGGGCGGCGCTTGTGCTCATGATTCCTCAAACCAGTTACAGCCCTCGCGGGCCATCAGGGCCGACGAAGCAGCCGGCCCCCAGGTCCCAGCGGTATAAGGTCGCGGTTTGTCGCTCTGTGACTGCCAGCCTTGCAAAATGGGGTCAACCCAGCGCCAAGCGGCCTCCAGCTCATCTCGACGCATGAAGTGAGTCAACCGCCCTTTGATCACGTCCACCAGCAGCCGCTCGTAGGCATCGGCGCGCCGACCGGCAAAGGCCGATTCGAGGTCGAGGTCGAGGAAGACCGGTTTCATGCTCATGCCAGAACCGGGGATTTTGGCCATCATTTGCAATTGGATCGACTCCTCGGGTTGCAAGGTGATGATCAGGCGGTTTGGGTGTTCAGCGTGAGGCTGGGCACCGAAGATCGAAAATGGTGGTTGGGCAAAATCGATCACGATCTGCGAGCGCCGCGTTTGCAGCCGCTTGCCAGTGCGCAAGAAAAAGGGTACCCCTGCCCAGCGGGCATTGTTAATTTGGGTGCGCAGCGCCACAAAGGTTTCGGTTTGGCTGTCGGGCGGTACGTTGGCCTCGTCTAGGTAGCCGCACACCGATTCGCCTTGAGCTGCCCCGGCAATGTACTGACCACGCACCGTGTGCTGGCGGATGGCCGCAGCGTCGAGCCGCTGAAGGCTGCGCAAAACCTTGAGCTTTTCATCGCGCACGTCATCGGGGTCTAGGGATATGGGGGGTTCCATGGCCACGATGCACAGCAGTTGCAGCAGGTGGTTTTGCACCATGTCGCGGAGCGCGCCGGTCTGGTCGTAAAAACCGGCCCGGTTGCCCACGCCTACCGATTCGGCCACCGTGATTTGTACGCTGCGTATGCTGGGGGCGCGCCACAGCGGCTCAAAAATGGCGTTGCCAAAGCGCAGCACCATCAGGTTTTGCACCGTTTCCTTACCCAGATAGTGGTCGATGCGGTAGATTTGTTGTTCGTCAAAATGGCGCGCCACGGCCTCGTTGATCACTTTGGCAGAGGGCAGGTCGTGGCCAAGCGGTTTTTCCAGCACCACCCGCGCTTGCGCATCGACCAGTCCGGCGCCATCAAGGTGCTGGCAAATCTGCGTGAAAAGGGTCGGGGCGGTGGCCAAGTAGTACACGCGCTGCGCCTGCGGCGTAAGGCAAGCGGCCAAGCGAGCGTAGTCCGCTGCTTGGGTGGCGTCAAGGGGCACGTATTCGAGCCGCTGCAAAAACGCCTGCCACGCAGCCGGGTGCAGTTCGCTGTCCTCGATGTGCTTGATGCTGGCCCCTTGCACGAACTCCACGTACTGAGCGGTGTTCCAGGCTTGACGGCCCAGCGCAATGATGCGGGTGGCCTTTGGCAAGCGCTGGTGCGCGTGCGCCATGTACAGCGCAGGCAAGAGCTTTCGCCATGAGAGGTCACCGGCCCCGCCAAAAATTAGCAGATCAAGCGCGCGTTCTGTTGCTGCGGTCATGGACGCATTCCGGTTTTTTGCATTGGATGGCAAGATTGTAACAAAGTTACACAAAGTGGACGAAGATGGGGCAAAAAATGGGCTTGGCGTGAAACCCAACGCACGCCCACGCAGCGGGGAGCGGCTAGGGTCATCAGAGTTCTTGCCGCCAAGCGGGCTGGCAACCTTGCTGGCGCAAGTTGAAGGCAGCGCAGCGACTGGCCATAACCAATGCATTTTGCAGAGTTTGGGCCGTTGGTATGCGCCATGGCGGGTTAAAAGCACCCGCGGCATCGAGGGCGTGCAAAAAGCCAGCGTAGCTGCAATCGCCCGCACCCACGGTGTCGCATACGGGAGTATTGGGGGCCGGTTCATGCCAGGTGCCCTCAGCCGTCAGGCACCATGCACCCAAGGAGCCACGGGTCAGCAGCACCACTTGGGTGGTGTCGTTGAGCAGCGTGCGGGCCGTGCGCAGCGGGTCGTGACCAAGGCCGAGTTGTTGCAAGTCTTCGTCACTGACCTTGAGCACGCGCGCCTGTGGCATCACGCGCAGCAGCAGTTCGGTGTAGGCGCCGTTGTCGGCTCCGGGCAACCGCCGCACGTTCACATCCACGCTGGTGCAGATGCCCTGCTGGTTTAGCTCGCCCAAAAACCCGGCCCACGCATATCCGTCGGGCGGAAACAGCGCCAGCGATGCGATGTGAAACACGGTCTGAGGGCCGGCTACGTGTTTTTTTACCGATTCGGGGCTGTAGTCGCGGTCGGCCACACCCTCGCGGTAGAACCGGTAAGCGGGCGAGCCGTCGGGATGTATGTGCACCAGCGCCAAGCAACTGGGCAGCTCGCTGCGTTTGCCCGCAAATTCGACGCGGCTCTCTAGCAGGGCATTGAAAAATTGCTCGCCAAAGGTGTCGGTGGACAAGGGCGTGACATAAGCCACCTGGGAGCCTAGGCGGCCGAGCGCACGCGCCAGATTCCAAGGCGAGCCGCCCAAGGCGGGTGCAAAGCTGCCATCGCTGCGGGCGATCAGGTCGACAATGGCTTCGCCGGCCACAACGAAACGGGTATGCATGGGTGCGCTCACTATGGGGTTTGGTGGTCAGCGCAGCATGCGCTTGCGGCGAATCACATCGATCCAGACCGCCAAAATCACCACCGCTCCAATTGCCATCATTTGTTTGAATTGCGAAATTTCAAGCAAATTCATTCCGTTGCGAATCATGGTGATGAGAATGGCACCCAGCAGGCTGCCCCAGATGCTGCCGCGACCCCCAAAAAGCGATGTGCCACCCAAGATGACCGCGGCAATGGCGTCGAGCTCAAAGTTCATCGCCATGCGACCGCTGGATGAATCCATGCGCGCCATGAGCACGATGGCCGCCAGCGCGCACACAAAGCCCGACACCACATACACGCCCATGGTGGAGCGCCGGATATTGATGCCGACTTGGCGCGCACCCGCCGCATTGGAGCCGATCGCATACACATGGCGGCCAAAGCGGGTGCTCGACAAAACAAAAGCCATCACCACGTAGGCCAGCAGCATGATCAGGATGGGCATCGGAATGCCCAAGATTTCGCCATAACCTATGAAGGGGAAAGGGTCGGGCAGCCCGGAGTTGTCAAAACCACCGGTCGATTCAAAAGCCAGGCCGCGCCACAGTGTCAGGCCGCCGAGCGTAACGATGAACGAGGGAATGCCCACATACGCAATCAGATAGCCGTTAAACATCCCGACCCCAATGCCGATCAAGAGCGCCACGGCGATGGCAGCGTAAGGATCGACCCCAAGTTTGAGCATCAAATGCCCTGCTATAGCGCCGGCCAGGGCTGTGACCGCCCCGACCGACAGGTCCACCCCGCTGGTTAGGATGACAAAGGTTTGTGCGCCAGCCAGCAAGGCGATCACCGATGCCTTGACCAGCACGTTGGAGAGGTTCCCGGCCGTCAGGAAATAGGGCGAGGCCACACTGAGCACCAAGCCCAGTGCGACGACGGCAACCAAGGCCCCAAACCAGTCTTGGCGATTGATGTTGTTCATGATCGGATTGAGGGGGTTAGGGGCACGGAGCGGGTGTTCAGGGGCGCATGAACTGGATCACACCCGAATCGCGGGCAAACTGCTCTAGGTTGGCAGGCAGAACCAAAAAGGAGCCGGTGTCAATGCGCTCGGGAACGGTTTGTCCGCGCGCAGCAGCCACTGCGGTTTCAACCCCGACCTGGCCGATGCGCGACAGCATCTGGGCCACATTGGCTTGCATCCAGCCCTGGCGCATCATCATCAGACCACCGGGGGAGCCGTCAAATCCGACGATCTGGATCGATCCTGCACGCAGACCTGCCGACAGCATCGCGGCGCGAGCGCCGAGCGCGCCGCCGTCCCAAGCTGAGGCGATCACGCGCGCATTGCGGTGGCTGCGCAGTGCCGATTCCACCCCGTTTTGCGCCATGGTCTGGTCCCAGGTGGTGGGCACTTCAACCACACGCACATTGCGCCTGACCTCGTTGAGCCCTTGCAAAAAGCCACTGCGGCGCTCGCGGCCGGTGCTCTGGCTCTGGTCACCGGTGATGTAGATCACGGTATCACCGTCGCGCACCTGTTCACCGGTCCAGCGCCCTTGCACCACGGCAGCCCGAACGTTGTCGGTGGCCACATAGGAGGTGATGCGTGCCCCTGTGATGCCCGTATCGACTGCGATGACCGGGATGCCAGCGGCCAGTGCTCGGTTGATGGCAGGCGCGATCCCGGCCGAGTCCACCGGTGCGATGGCAATCGCGTTGACGCGGCGACTGATCATGTCTTCGACGATTGCCAGCTGGCGCGACAACTCGCCACGCTCGGCCGCTACGCTGATCAGGCGCACCCCAGCCGCTTGACCGGCCCGTTCGGCCCCGTTGTTGATGAGGGTCCAGCCCTCATTGGTGTTGCCATTGGTGATGTAGGCAATGGTCAGAGTTGGAGCCTGTGCCTGAGCTGTGCTAGCGAGCATGCAGGTGGAGGCCAGCACGGCCAGGCCGGCTTGCTTGAGCATTGAAAGCAGTTTCATGATGTCTCCGTATGAAAAAACGCTGTGTGGGTGGGTGCACGGTGGGTCACTGGAGGGCGCTTGCTGCCCTTTGCTGGTGACTCGGCAAAAGTGTAGGCGATCCACCTGAGTAAGTAAACCTAGGGACTTTACTAATATGCGAGGAATTTTTACTGCCCCATAATCCTTCAGACCAACCCATCTTTCTTTATCTCATGAAGCCTCCCCCATCTGTTTTGCGCATCACGGGCCTGACCAAGCACTACGGCGGTGTGAAGGCCCTGACCGAAGCCTGTTTCAGCTTAGCAGCTGGCGAACACGCTGCCATCGTGGGCGACAACGGCGCAGGCAAAAGCACCTTCGTGCGCCTGATCACGGGCACCGAGCGCCCGAACGCCGGCCGTGTCGAAATCGATGGACGGGAAGTCAACTTCCACTCCCCTCTTGACGCACGCCAGCAAGGCATCGAGACCGTGTTCCAGACGCTGGCCATCGCCGAAGACCTCGATGTGGCTTCAAACATTTTTCTGGGGCGTGAGCTCACCTACTTCAACCTTGGGCCGTTGTCGCCGCTGAACCACAAAGCCATGAAATCCCAGGCAGCGCAAATGCTGGAGGCAACCGGGGTGAAAATACCCGACATGTCAGAAAAGCTGCGCGGCATGTCGGGCGGGCAGCGTCAATGTGTGGCGATTGCTCGGGCTGCGGGTTTTGCACGCAAACTCATCATCCTCGACGAACCCACGGCGGCGCTGGGGGTGCAAGAGACCGCCAAGGTGGAGGAAATCATCAAGGGGCTCAAGCGCAGCGGCATACCGTTGATCATCATCAGCCACAACTTGCGGCAGGTGTTCGATCTGGTGGACCGGATCTGGGTCTTCAGGCAGGGCCGCATCATTGCCAACCGGGCCACAGGCCAGACCAACCCGGAGCAAATCGTTGGCCTGATCACCGGGGCCATCGACCCGGCCAGCCTCCCACAGGCTGAGGAGCAGCCATGCTAAAAGGGATTGACCCCATCCTCACGCCGGCGCTGCTACAGCATTTGTGTGCCATGGGGCACGGCGAATGGGTGGCGGTGGTGGATGCCAACTTTACAGCCGAGTGGCTGGCCCAAGGCAAGCCGGTGCTGCGCTTGCCGGGGCTGGACTTGTTGCGGGTTTCGCGCGCTGTGCTGTCTGTGTTGCCGCTGGCGCTTGATGTGCCTGCTCCTGTCGGTTACATGCAACACTCCGACTGGCCCGTGGGGCAAACCACGTCCGCACAGCAACGGGTGATTGATTTTTTGCAGCAATCAAACCAGCTTGGCGGGCAGCAGATCGAGGCGGTGGAACGCTTCGAGTTCTATCGCCGGGTGCAGCAAGCCAGTGTATTTATCCAGAGCGGCGAGTCCAGTGCCTACGGAAATTTCATTTTTTGTAAGGGCGTTATCGGCCCGGCAGAGGGTTTTTAAGTGAATTTTGCTACCAGTCTGGTGGGGGCTGCCGAAGCCGATTGGGCGGTGCGTGGATCCAACCACATCGGCATGCGCCAATTCAACGAGCGCACCGTGCTGCAAGCCATACGCTTGCACGGCCCATTGCCCAAGGCCGATTTGTCGCGCCTGACGCAGCTGTCCAAGCAAACGGTATCGATCATCGTCGAGCGCATGTTGGATGAGGGTTTGCTGCTCAAATTGGACCGTCTGCGCGGCGGCATCGGGCAGCCCTCGGTGCCGCTGGCTCTGAACCCCGAGGGGGCATACAGCATTGGTGTGCAGATCGGGCGGCGCAGCCTTGAGATCGTGCTGGTGAATTTTGTGGGTCAGATCGAGCGCCATTTAACACACCACTACGATACTCCGCAACCCGAACAGGTGTTTCCGTTGGTGGAGCACGGACTGGCGCAACTGCGCGCTGGACTGGGTGTGCAATGGGACCGGGTAGTGGGTCTGGGGCTGGCCACGCCCACCTCCATGCACCAATGGGCCGATGTGCTTGGGCCGCAAACGGCGCAGGCGTTGGCACAATGGGCTGACGTAGAACCACAAACTGAGATGCAAAAATTGACCGCGCTCCCGGTTGTATTTGCCCGCGATACGGTAGCGGCTTGTACTGCCGAGCTGATTTTGGGCAAGGGGCAGAACTGGCCCAACTTTTTGTATGTGTTTGTGGGCACGTTCGTGGGTGGGGGCTTGGTGTTGCAGGGGCGCTTGATCCATGGTTCGAGCGGCAATGCCGGCGCCATTGGCTCTTTGCCCCTGCATCTGGCCGGCCCCTCGGACCGGTCCTGCCAGCTGCTCGAAGTGGCTTCGGCTTGGCAGCTCGAGCGCACACTCAAGCACCACGGGCTGGATCCCAATCTGGTTTTTGTCGATGAAATCTGTGCGCCTGTGCATCAAACCTTGGTGCAGCCTTGGCTGGCTGCTTCGGCCAGCGCCCTGGCCATGACTGCCACGGCTGCGTCGGCTTTGCTGGACATAGACGCTCTGATCGTCGATGGATCGATCTCGGCCAAACTGCTCGATGCCCTGTGTGTCCGCACGCACACCAGCATGGCCGATTACCCTTCAGCTGGATTGAGGGTGCCCACCGTGGTGCGCGGTGCGGTGGGTATGCACGCACGGGCCCTAGGGGGAGCGCTGTTGCCACTGCACGGGCAATTTTTCCCCGATAAAGATATTTTTCTTAAGCAGTCCTGAGCACTTGAGGAGGGATTGCGGCCAGGCTGATGCCCACCTCCAACCCGCCACCGGGTGGGTGCCGCAAGTCAACCTCACCACCGTGACGGCGCACAATGTCGCGCACAATGGCCAGCCCCAAGCCGCAGCCGTTGCCTTGCTGGGTGCCCCTAAAAAAGCGCTCAAAGGCGCGCTCGCGCAACGCCGGCGCGATCCCTGGTCCGTTGTCGCGCACCCAGATTTGCAGCGATTCGGTGTTCGACTCCAGTGCAACTGTGATCATGGCACCTGCACCCGCGTATTGGATTGCGTTGTCTATCAGGTTTGAGATGGCTTCGCGCAGCAGCGTTGGTTCTGCCCAGACCCATGCTGATGGGCTTCCGCTATGTTCCCAGCCTAGGTCGATTTTCGCGCGCAACGCTTTGGGCACCCATTCAGCCACTACGGTTTGCAGCAAGGCCAGCAAGTCGATGCGCTGCATTTGGGGCAAAGGTGCCGAGGGTTCGGAGCGCGCCAAGCTGAGCAACTGGTTGACGAGGTGGGCGCCTCGGGCAGCGCTTTCATGTACCTTGGCTAAGCGATGGCGCAAATCGGCATGCTCGCTGGCTTCGAGTTCTTGCAGAGCCAGTTCGGTTTGGGCCTTCAGGCCCGCCAAGGGGGTGCGCAACTGGTGCGCAGCATCACCTATGAAGCGCTGTTGCTGCTCCAGATGCTGGCGGGCATCGGCCAGCAGGGTGTTGAGCGCCTGCGCCAGCGCGTGCAGCTCCAACGGGGCACCGTCGAGCTCGATGGGATCGAGTTTGCTGGCTGCCCGCCCTTCGACTTGCTGCCTCAGGCGCCGGATGGGTGCCAGGCCAGCCTGGATACCAAACCAGACGATCAGACTCATCAAAATCATCAAGGTTGAAAGGGGCAGCAGCATGTCAACCAAAATGCGCTCGACCAGTTGTTCGCGCGTGGTTTTGCTGCGTGCGACCTGAATCAGCACCTGCTGCGGGCCCGCCCCGAATTCGGCACCGAGCAGTTGGTAGAGGGCCACCACCCGCACCTGCACCATGGTGCTGCTGTCAGGCATCAAAGGCATCAGGCCATCGTAGAAAAAAGGGCGGTCCGGTTGCGGGTTGGCCTGCACTTCTGGCGGCGGCGACGGCAAGCTGTGGTTACCCAATATGAAGCTGCCTGGTGGCGAGCTCACCATATAAAACTGGCGGTCTTGCGGATCGGCTTCGAGTATGGCCTGAGCGGCGCGGGGGAAATCGATCAGCAAGCCTTCGCCCAGCGGTTTGAGCTGGCGCGCCAAGGCCCGGCTAGACTGCGCCAGCCCCATGTCGAGTGCCTGATCCACGTAGCTGGCAGCGAGCCGGTAAGCAGCCGCACCCCCGGCAGCCCAAAGCACGATCTGGGGCAGCAACAACCAAAGCAGCAACTGGCGCGACAGGCGCAAGCGGTGCCCTTTGCTGGGCGGCTTTGCAGCGCTCTGTGTTTGGGGCGGCGGGCAAGCGTTCAAGGGGCCTCGGCCTCCATCAGGTAGCCCAGTCCGCGCACGGTGCGGATCAGCACACCCGCACCCTCAAGTTTACGCCGCAAGCGGTGAATGTACACCTCGACCGTGTTGCCCGGGCCGCTTTCGGCACCTTCACCCGACCAGGTGGCGGCTATTTGGTCTTTGGTGACCACTTTGTCGCGTTGCTCGACCAGCAGATTGAGCAGCGACCATTCGCGCCCACTGAGATCGAGCACCGTGCCGTTGAGGGTGGCGCGTCGGCGCTCAGGATCCAGCACCAATCCGTGCCACTGGAGCGCTTGCGGCTGCGTCGGGTTGCGGCGCATCAGGGCGTGCAAGCGGGCTTGCAGTTCGGGCCAGTCGAACGGTTTCGTGACGTAGTCGTCGGCGCCGGCTTCAAATCCGGCCACGCGGTCGTGCAAAGCATCGCGCGCGGACAACAGCAACACCGGCAAGTTCGGATTGCTTTGACGCAAGCGCTGCAACACCGTCAGGCCATCGACCATGGGCAGGCCAAGGTCGAGCACCGCGATGTCAAAGGGCTGGCGCTCGAGCAGGTATTCAGCAACCGCCCCATTGGGTGCGTGCTGCACCGCATAACCCGCTTTGCCGAGCTGTTGCAGCAGCGCGTCAGCCAAAAGGGGGTCGTCTTCTGCCAGCAAGAGCTTCATGAGGGTAGGGTGGTGGTTGCTAGCCCCCATTGTGCCGCTGCTTGCCCATGCTGTGCGTGGCTGCCAGGGGGGTCTTTTTAAGGGTTTAACCTGATGTTAAGAATTTAATTTTTCGTTAATATTTGATGGCTGCCATGTGGTAACCCTCAACCGCCGCTGGACGCACTCCCGCAGTTCAAACCCAATTCAGGAGACCATCCGATCATGCGCAAGTTCATTGATATCAAGAAAACGCTGGTGGCTGCGGCCACCGTGCTGGTGACCGCCACGGCAATGGCCCAGACCGCTGGGGGCGGCGAGGTGGAGGTGCTGCACTGGTGGACCAGCGGTGGCGAGGCGCGTGCGGCGGCCGCGCTCAAGCAGCAGTTGCAGCAGCAGGGCCACACGTGGCGCGACTTTGCCGTCGCCGGTGGCGGTGGCGACAACGCCATGACCGTGCTCAAGTCACGCGTGATGGCGGGCAACCCGCCTTCGGCGGCGCAGATCAAAGGACCTTCTCTACAAGAATGGGGCGAGCTTGGGGTGCTCACCAACCTAAACGACGTGGCCCGCGCCGGCAACTGGGACAACCTGGTTCCGCGCGTGATCGGCGACATCATGAAGCACAACGGCAACTGGATTGCGGTTCCAGTCAACGTGCACCGGGTCAATTGGCTTTGGACCAACCCAGAGGTGTTTCGGCGCGCTGGGGCCCGTGTGCCCACCAATTGGGATGAGTTTTTTGTTGCAGCCGAAGCGTTGCGTCGAGCCGGTGTGATTCCTCTTGCACACGGGGGCCAAAACTGGCAGGATTTCACGCTGTTCGAATCCGTGGCGCTGGGTGTGGGTGGGACCGATTTTTACCGCAGTGCCTTGGTCCAGCTTGATCAAACCGCGCTGCGCAGCGCCACCATGACGCGTGTGCTGGAAACCTTTCGTCGCGTCAAGGCACATACCGACCGCAATGCCCCCGGCCGTGACTGGAATTTGGCCACGGCCATGGTGATTCGGGGTGAAGCGGGCATGCAGCTCATGGGTGACTGGGCCAAAGGAGAGTTTATTGCCGCAGGCCGCGTGCCAGGGCGTGATTTTGGCTGCGTGGCGGCACCTGGAACTGCCAACGCTTTCACCTTTAATGTCGATTCCTTTGCCATGTTCCGCCTGCGCAGCGAGGCCAATATCCGGGCCCAACGCGATTTGGCCAACGCCATTTTGTCACCCGAGTTTCAAGAGGTTTTCAATCTGAACAAGGGGTCGATACCGGTGCGGCTCAACATGAACTTGGAGCGCTTTGATGAATGTGCCCGCATGAGCTCGCGGGATTTCGTTGAAACCTCGCGCCGCGGCACACTGGTGCCCTCGATCGCGCACGGCATGGCGGTGCGCTCGGCGGCGTCGGGCGCGATGCAGGATGTGGTGAGCCAGTTCTGGAACGACGACCGCGTTACGGTGCAAAACGCTCAGGAGCGGCTTGCACGTGCAGCGCAGACGCGCTGATTAACAGCCATCTTGTGGCTGGTTTAGCTGCAATTCTTCGTTTTTGATAGCGCAGGCGTGCACCCCCAATCGGGGGGGCCGTCTGTTTGCCTGATGCCCAGGCTAGCCAGAGGAGTGGCGCATGTTTGGTTCCCCCAAAAGCAAGGCAACGGTCTGGTTGCCCAAGCTGGTGGTTGCCCCCAGTTTTTTACTCTCGTTGTTGTTTATCTATGGCCTGATGGTGTGGAACGGCTATTTGTCGTTTACCGATTCGCGCATTTTGCCCAGTTACAATTTCATTGGCTTGGATAATTACCAGGCGCTATGGGTGAACGAGCGATTCCATGTGGCGATGAGAAACCTGCTGGTGTTCGGCGTCCTGTTCATAGGTGGGTCGATGGCGGTGGGGGTGTTGTTGGCGATCATGCTCGATCAGAAAATTCGAGCTGAGGGTGTGCTGCGCACGATTTACCTGTACCCGATGGCGATTTCCTTTATCGTCACCGGCACGGCTTGGAAGTGGATGCTTAACCCAGGCATGGGGCTCGAACATTTGATGCACCAGTGGGGCTTCGAAAATTTCAGCTTTGGTTGGCTGGTTGACCCCAGGATGGCCATTTACTGCGTCGTCATCGCCGGCATTTGGCAGTGTGCTGGCTTCGTCATGGCATTATTTCTGGCTGCTTTGCGTGGCATTGACGACTCCATCATCAAGGCGGCGCAGGTGGATGGAGCCAGCCTGCCGCGGATTTATTGGAGCATCATTCTGCCCAGTCTGGGTCCGGTATTTTTTAGTACGCTCATTGTGGTCAGCCATTTGGCGATCAAGAGTTTTGATCTCGTCATGGCGCTCACAGCCGGAGGCCCTGGTTTTGCCACCGATCTCCCGGCTACCTTCATGTATGCCCACGCCTTCACGCGCGGTCAGATCGGATTGGGTGCAGCCAGCGCCATGGTCATGTTGGCCGTGGTCGCGGCCATCGTGGTGCCCTACCTTTATTCTGAATTAAGGAGTAAGCGATGACGATTCGCCTCTCTGTTCACCGCGTCATCCTGTGGACTTTGCTGCTGGTATTTGCATTGTGGTTTCTGGC
Source organism: Serpentinimonas maccroryi (assembly GCF_000828915.1). Lineage (NCBI taxonomy): Bacteria > Pseudomonadati > Pseudomonadota > Betaproteobacteria > Burkholderiales > Comamonadaceae > Serpentinimonas > Serpentinimonas maccroryi. The sequence goes on along the minus strand of NZ_AP014569.1, from coordinate 1,089,811 downwards.
ACCTTTGTACGTGATGCTGGTCACTTCCCTCAAAGACGCAGAGCAGTTGCGAGCAGGCAACTTGCTCAGCCTGCCGACTGATCCAACCCTTTATGCATGGCTCAAGGCCTGGGGATCGGCATGCACGGGAGTCCAGTGCGAGGGCTTGCAACCATTTTTCTGGAACTCGGTGCAGATGGTGGTGCCAGCGGTGCTGATTTCCACCTTCATTGGCGCGCTCAATGGTTATGTGCTGAGCAAATGGCGCTTCCGGGGCAGTGAATTGTTGTTTGCATTCATGTTGTTTGGTGTATTCATGCCGATGCAAGTGGTGCTGTTGCCCATGAGCCAGGTGTTGGGCTGGTTGGGTTTGGCCAGTTCCATTTGGGGTCTGATTTTGGTGCACGTGTTGGCAGGAATTCCTACCACGACCTTGTTTTTCCGAAACTATTACGTCGGCTTGCCTGATGAGCTGATCAAGGCAGCGCAACTCGATGGCGCTACGTTTTGGCAGATTTTCTGGCTTATCGTGGTGCCGCTCTCAACCCCGATTATTGTGGTAACGCTGATTTGGCAGTTCACCAACATCTGGAACGATTTTCTATACGGTGTGGTGTTTTCTGATTCTGGCAGCATGCCGATCACCGTGGGGCTGAACAACCTAGCCAACACATCGGGTGTCGTCAAGGAATACAACGTGGAAATGGCGGCGGCGCTGATTGCAGCGCTACCGACTTTGATCATTTATATCGTGGCAGGCAAGTTTTTCTTGCGCGGCCTTACCGCTGGTGCGGTGAAAGGGTGACACATGGGCGCTTTGAGTATCAAGCAAATTCACAAATCATTTACTTCGGGCACGCAGGTGCTAAAGGGCATCGATCTGGAAATTGAAGCAGGCGAGTTTTTGATTTTGGTCGGGCCTTCGGGTTGCGGCAAATCCACCTTGCTCAGCATGATTGCCGGTCTTGATGCGCCAACTTCAGGTCGCATCTTTATCGGTGAGCGCGATGTCACCGATCTGCCCAGCAAAGACCGTGACATCGCCATGGTATTCCAGAGCTATGCGCTTTATCCCAACATGACGGTGGCTAGAAACATAGCCTTCGGTTTGGAAATTCGGAAAATCCCCAAGGCCGAGCGCGAAGCTGCGGTGCAGCGCGTGGCGCAAATGCTGCAAATTGGGCATTTGCTCGATCGCAAGCCGGGACAGCTCTCCGGTGGACAGCGCCAGCGTGTGGCCATGGGGCGCGCTTTGGCGCGTGACCCGGTGTTGTTTTTGTTTGACGAACCGTTGTCCAACCTCGATGCCAAGTTGCGGGTCGAAATGCGCGCCGAGATCAAACTGCTCCACCAGCGCACCCGCACCACCACGGTGTACGTGACGCACGATCAGGTCGAGGCCATGACGCTGGGCGACCGCATCGCGGTGATGAAAGATGGCTGCGTGCAGCAGTTTGGCACGCCAGCGCAAATTTATCGCCGGCCAGCCAACCGCTTCGTGGCCGAGTTCATCGGCTCTCCTGCCATGAACATGGTCGATGCCACGCGTGTGGGCGATAACCTGACCGCTCACGGCGTGACGCTCGACCTGGATGCACAACAGGCTTACGCTGTGCAGCATCATGCCCACAGCGAACTGGTGTTTGGCCTGCGCCCCGAAAACCTTGGCTTTGCCGCGACCGGGCTGCCTGGTGTTCTGACCATGATCGAGCCCACCGGGCCTGAGTCTTATGCCACGGTGGATACCGCCATTGGTTCCCTTACGGCACGCGTACCGGGCTTGCTCAATGCCCAAGTGGGCGAGCGTGTTTGTGTGCGCTGGGAAGCCGCCGATGCGCATCTGTTTGACCGCCAAAGCGGTCAGCGGCTGGGGCACTAAGGCATGCCGAATCCAGCCGCCATCGGGGTGGCTCTGGTGGGTTGGGGCTATGCAGCCAGCACCATCCACGCTCCCCTGATTGCCGCCACCGAGGGGCTTGAACTGGTGGGTGTGGTCAGCAGCCGCCACGCTAGCCTACCCTCATCTCTTGCGCCGGCGTTGCGGCAAGCGCTATTGGGGTGCGTTTGGTATCCTGATTTGGCGTCTATGCTGCGGCAGCCGAAGGTACAACTGGTGGTACTGGCCACACCCAACGATACCCACTTTCCGCTGGCTCAAGAGGCGCTGGCAGCCGGCAAACATGTAGTGATCGACAAGCCCTTTGCGCTCACCTTGGTGCAGGCAGATGCCCTGATTGCGCAAGCGCAGATCACACGCCGCTTGCTGACGGTGTTTCACAACCGTCGATGGGACAGTGATTTCCTAGAAATCAAGCAGTTGCTGGCCGACAGCCGGTTGGGGCGCGTGACGCACGTCGAGTCGCGCTTTGAACGCTTTCGGCCGCAAGTGCGCCTGCGCTGGCGCGAATCTGCCCAAGCCGGTGCGGGTTTATGGTACGACTTGGGCCCGCATTTGCTTGATCAGGCCTTGCAGTTGTTTGGCGAGCCCGAATCGATTCAGCTCCACACCCAACACCAGCGCGAGGGGGCGCTGAGCGACGACTGGTTTCATGCCTTGTTGCGCTATCCCCGGCATTGCATGGTTTTGCAGGCCAGCATGCTCGCGGCTTATCCAGGGCCGCGATGGACGGTGCATGGCACCCAAGGCAGTTACCTGCGCCCACATGGTGACAGCCAGGAGGAGGCGCTCAAAGCCGGTCGGTGGCCGGCTAGCGACGCCTATTGGGGGCAGGGCGATGCCCCCGGTGGGCTCACGTTGGTTCAGCCCGATGGGGTGCTGCATCAGCAGACACCGGGAGCCAGCACGGGCGACTGGAGGCAGTTTTATACTCAGCTGGCTTCAGCGTTGTCAGGTCGCTCTGGCGAGCCCCCGGTTACGGCGCTGCAAGCGCGCAGCGTGATGGATTGGCTAGAGCGCGGCTGGCGCAGCGCACCCGGTTGCACGCACCAGTTTTCATCATAGGGGCTGACCCGCCCTCGTAAGCTGTTGCAGTTTCAGGATCGACCCCATGCAATCGGAACCACACGCACCAAGGTTACTGGCCGATATCGGCGGCACCAATGCCCGTTTTGCTTGGCAAGCCTGCTCGGGTGCCGCGCTGGAGGCACAAGCCACGCTTGCTTGCTCCGATTACGCGACCTTAGATCTGGCCATAAATGCCTATATGGAACGGGTGCAGCGTCCGCGCCCCGTGCTGGCTGCGATAGCCATTGCCAACCCGGTGTACGGTGACCAGGTGCAGATGACCAACCACCACTGGTCGTTTTCGATTGCTGCGCTGCGTCAGCGCATGGGTTTGCAGCGGCTCGAGGTGTTAAATGACTTTGTCGCGCTGGCCTTGGCGTTGCCCGATTTGCTTGTGGGCGAAAAACGGTTGCTTAAGAGCTGTGAATTGAAGCCTGGTTCTGGTATCCAAGGAAATTCCGAGAGCCCGAGTGGCCCCTTGGCCCTGATCGGCCCTGGCACCGGCCTGGGCGTATCGGGCTTGCTGCCGATGCCTCAGGGTGGCTGGCTGCCCATTGCCGGCGAGGGTGGGCACGTGACATTGGCCGCCTGCAACCCACGTGAGCAGCGCATGCTGGAGGCCTTGAAGCAGCGCTACGGTCACGTATCGGCCGAGCGTGCCGTCAGTGGCGCGGGTTTGATCGATTTGTATCAGGCTATGTGTTCTGCCGCTTCTTGCACCCCGAACGACTGGACTGCGGCCCAGATCAGCGCAGCAGCGCTGCAAGGCCACCCCCAGGCGCTTGAGGCGCTGGAGCTGTTTTGTGCTTTCCTGGGCACGGTGGCTGGCAATCTGGCGCTCACCATGGGCGCGCGCGGTGGCCTCTACATAGGCGGAGGCATCGTACCCAAACTCGGGGCGTTTTTCGACCAGAGCCCTTTTCTTGAGCGATTTATTGCCAAGGGGCGTTTTCGGGCCTACCTGGAAACAATTCCAGTGTGGGTAATCGTGGCGGAGCAGTCGCCGGCGCTGCGCGGAGCGGCCCGGGTGCTGGAGCGGGTTTGAGGTGCGGCCCCGCTGCGGCACGGCAGGGGGTTCAGTTGTAACGCTTGGCGTGCAACTGCGCCTTGATGTCCATGAGCATCGGCTGCAAGCGTGCGCTGCCTATGCGCAGCGCCAAGCCGGTGGCCAAAATGTCGATGATCAACAGATGGATCAGGCGCGAAGTCATGGGGATGTCTTGTTCAAAGCGTTCGCTGTGATCGGCCGCAAGGTGTATGTCGGTGTTCAGTGCCAAAGGGCTGTCACTGGCCGTGATCGAGACCGTGGTGGCGCCGCGCTGACGCGCGATTTGCGCGGCGTCGAGCAGGTCGCGCGTGCGGCCGGAGTTAGAAATAATCAGCGCCACATCGTCCGGGCCCAGCAGGGCCGCGCTCATGACCTGCAAATGCCCGTCGCAGTGCGACAGCGTGTGCACCCCAAGCCGGAACAGTTTGTGCTGTGCATCTTGGGCCACAATGCCCGAGTTGCCCACACCATAACAGTCGATTCGGCGCCCGCTCTGGTGCGCCCGGTGCAGCGCTTGCACCGCCTGCTCCAGCGCCACCCCTGCGAGGGATTTGCGGTAAGCCAGCAGGGCCGCGATGGTGTTGTCGATCACTTTGAATGCGAGCTCGGGCACCGCGTCGCTCTCGTCCACACTGCGGTGGATATAGGGCACGCCATCGTTCACGGTGCCCGCCAGTTTGAGTTTGAAGTCGATCAAGCCCTTGAAGCCTAGGCTGCGGCAACAGCGCACCACGGTCGGCTTGCTCACCCGCGCCTGTTCGGCCAGCGCGCTCACGGGCAAGAGCGCAAAGCGCTGCGGGTCTTGCAGCACCAATTCCGCTACCCGGCGCTCAGCCGCCGAGAGCGAGGGCAGACTGGCGTAGATGCGCTCGAGCATATGCGATCAACGCCCCTGCCGCGCCGCGATCAGTTGCTCGAGCCGCACCGAATCGGCGCAAAAGGCGCGGATGCCTTCGGCCAGTTTTTCGCTCGCCATGGCGTCTTCGTTGAGCGCCAAGCGAAAGCTGGCTTGGTCGTGCTGCAGCGGTTGCAGATCGAGCTCGCGCGCGGCGTCGGCGTCGAGCGCGCGCGGCAGCGCGTCGGTGCTGGCCACCGGTTGCGCCAGCTGCGCCAGCAGCTCGGGGCTGATGGTGAGCAGGTCGCAGCCGGCCAGCGCCACGATCTGGCCGCAGTTGCGAAAGCTCGCACCCATGATCTCGGTGCCGATGCCAAAGCGCTTGTAGTACTCGAAAATGCGCCGCACCGACTGCACGCCGGGGTCGTGCTCGCCGGCGCGGGCGGCTTCGTCCCACTGGCTGCCGGCCTGCTTTTTGTGCCAGTCGTAAATCCGACCCACGAAGGGCGAAATGAGCTGCACCCGGGCCTGCGCGCAGGCCAGCGCCTGGCAAAACGCAAACAGCAGCGTCAGGTTGGTGCGGATGCCGCGACGCTCGAGCTGCGCTGCGGCCTCGATGCCCTCCCAGGTGGCGGCGATCTTGATCAGCACCCGGTCGCTGGGCACGCCTTCGGCTTGGTAGAGCGCCATCAGGCGCTCGGCGCGCTCGATGGTGGCGGCGGTGTCGAAGCTCAGGCGCGCATCGACTTCGGTGGATACCCGGCCGGGGACGATGGCCAGAATCTCGCAGCCAAAACGCACCAGCAGCCGATCGACGATCTCGTCGCTGGGCCGGCCGCCAAAGCGCGCCACGGTCTGCGCCAGCAGCGGGGCGTAGTCGGGCTTTTGCACCGATTTGAGGATCAGCGAGGGGTTGGTGGTCGCGTCTTGCGGCTGGAACTGCGCCAGTTGCAAGAAATCGCCGGTGTCGGCAACCACGGTGCTGTGCTGTTTGAGGGCTTCGAGCTGGTTCATAGTGGGGTGCGTTTAGTTCAGGGGCACGCTCAGGCGCTGGATGAGATCTTTGGTTTCGGGGCGCACGCCGCGCCACCAGGCAAAGGCTTCGGCGGCCTGCTCGACCAGCATGCCTACGCCGTCGGCGAGCTGGCGCACGCCGGCCTGCTGGGCCTGGCGCAAAAAGGGCGTCAGGCCCTTGCCATAGACCATGTCGTAGGCCAAGCCCTCGGGCTTGAAGGCGTGGGCGGGCAGCGGCAGCGCCTCGGCGCTCAGGCTGGCCGAGGTGGCGTTGAGCACCAGATCAAAACGCTGGGGCTGCGCCAGCGCATCAAAACCGCCGCCGTGCAAGACTGCGGCATCGGCCCCGAGCGCGACGAACTCGCGCACCAGCGCCTCGGCCTTGGCGGCGTTGCGGTTGAGCACCCACAGCTGCGCCGGTTGGGCGCGCAGCAGCGGCAAAATGGCTCCGCGGCTGGCCCCGCCAGCCCCGAGCAGCAACAGCCTGCGCCCGGCCAGCGGCTGGCCCAGGTTGTGGCTCAGGTCGCGCACCAGGCCGCTGCCGTCGAAGTTTTCGGCCAGGCAGCGCGTGCCCTCAAACTTGAGCGCATTGGCGGCCCCGGCGCAGCGCGCGCTCTCGGCCAGGTCGGTGGCGTAGGCGCAGGCGTCGAGCTTGAAGGGCAGCGTGACGTTCACGCCGCGGCCGCCGCTGGCGCGAAAGCGCTCCACGGTAGCGGCAAACTGACCCGCCCCCAAGGGGGCTTCGATGGCTTCGTAGCTCAAGGCTTGGCCCGTGGCGGCGGCAAAAGCGCGGTGGATGGTGGGCGATTTGCTGTGGCCGATGGGGTGGCCGATGACGGCGTAGCGGTCCATGCGCAGGCAGATAGTGGAGTGGCGATCAAAATGGCGATCGGGGCAGGTGCCGCATTGTCGCCGATGCGCTGGGTGTGTTTGGTGCAGCGCACCAGCGCGGCGGCTGAATTGCGCTACATTGGCCATTCGCGCACCCACACCACGCCACCGATGCAGCCTGTACCCAGTTCCCACACCAGCCCCAGCCTCAGCTCCGAGCCGCTGCGGCGGGCCGCAGCCGCACCCCAAGCACGCTCCAGCCCGGCGCTGTTCATTTCGCACGGCTCACCCATGTGGGCGCTGGAGCCCGGCCAGACCGGCCCGGCGCTGGCGGCTTGGGCGCAAACCGAGTGCGCGCGCCAGCGGCCGAGCGCGGTGCTGGTGCTGTCGCCGCACTGGATGGCCGACTGCGCCGCCGTGATGACGCACCCCCAGCCCGCCACTTGGCACGATTTTGGCGGCTTCCCCGAGCCGCTGTACCGCTTGCAGTATCCGGCTCCGGGCGCACCGGCGCTGGCGCAGCAGGTGCTGCAACTGCTGCAAGCAGCGGGTATCGCCACCCGGCCCGACGCGCAGCGCCCCTTCGACCACGGCGCTTGGGTGCCGTTGCGCTACCTGTTGCCCAAGGCCGACGTGCCGGCGCTGCAAGTGGCCTTGCCGCATGGTTATGGGCCGGCCGAGGTCTATGCCATGGGGCAGGCGCTGGCCCCATTGCGCCAGCAGGGCGTGTGGCTCGTCGGCTCGGGCAGCATGACGCACAATTTGCACGAGTTTTTTAGCAGCCGCCCGGCGCAGGACGCCGAAGCCGCCGACTACGTGAGCGCCTTTGCGCGCTGGGTCGAGCAGCGGCTATTGGCGCATGAGCGCGAGGCGCTGCTGAACTACCGCGAGCTGGCACCGCAAGCCGCCCGTGCCCACCCCACCGACGAGCATTTTTTGCCGCTGTTTTTTGCCCTCGGGGCCGCTGCGTGGGGACAGAGCGCAGCCTCGCAAGCCGAGCCAGCGCCGCCGCACTACCTGACGTGCGAGGTCATGCACCGCTATCTGGCCATGGATGCGCTGGTGCTGCAATGAAGCCGCGCATCATCGCCGTCGTCGGCACCGGCGGTACCATTGCCGGTTGCGCGCAAAATCCGGGCGATGCGCTGAACTACCGCGCGGCGGTGCGGCCGGTGCAGGATTTGTTGGCTGGGCTGGCGTTGCCGCCGGGTTTGGCCATCGAGGCGCAGCAACTGGCGCAGATCGACAGCAAAGACGTGTCCGAAGCCCATTGGCGCGCCCTGCTGCAGGCGGTGCAGCACCAGCTCGAACGGCCCGAGGTGCAGGCGGTGCTGGTCACGCATGGCACCGACACGCTCGAAGAAAGCGCTTTTTTGCTGCAAGCGGTGCTGCAGCCACCCAAGCCGGTGCTGCTGGTGGGGGCCATGCGCCCGAGCACGGCCTTGCTGAGCGACGGCGCGCAAAACCTGGCCGACGCCTTGCAACTGGCCGCCACGCCCGGCGCGCGCGGGGTGCTGGTGCCGTGCGCCGGGCAGATTTATGCTGGGCACGAGGTGCGCAAGCTGCACCCGCATCGGCTCGAGGCCTTTGGCGCCGGCGACGCCGGTGCGCTCGCGGCGCTGGTGGGCGGGCGTTTGCAGCGCTGGCGGCCGTGGCCGGGTGAGGGCCCACCCCCACCCCCATCCCCACGCCTGCTGCCGCGCCTGCTGGCCGCAGCGCCTTGGCCGCGGGTGGAGTGGCTCAGCAGCCACGGTGCGCAGAGCGGGGCGCTGGTGCGTGCGCTGCTGCTGCAGCACGCTCAGGCCGACGGCAGCGAGGCGCCGCTGCGCGGGCTGGTGGTGGCTGGCACGGGCAACGCCACGTTGCACCAGGCGCTGGCGCAGGCGCTGCAGCAGGCCGAGCAGACAGGGGTGGTGGTCTGGCGCTGTTCGCGCATCGGGGCGTGCGTGCCTGCTGGGCCAGATGCGGCGCGCTGGGTGCTGGGGGCGTTGCTGGGTGGGGCAGGTGAAGCGCTGGACACCGGTGCTGATGATGCGGCCGATGCGACGGCAACCGCTCCAACCTCCGAAGGAACTTCCGTGGCCGCCACAGCCAAGGCTGCCACAGGCGGCTTTGCCGCCACCGCGCTGCCAGCGCCGCAGGCGCGGCTGGCGCTGCAGCTGCATTTGCTGGCGACCGAGTGGTAGGAAGAAGAGCCCCCTCAGCCTCTCAGTCCCAGCCCGTCGCTTTAGCTCTGCAAAGCGGCGAAGGCGCGGGTGGTGATGGCTTCGACCGTGCCGCTGCCGCTGATCGAGCGGTATTTGGGCGCCACGGCGGGTTCTGCGGCGGCCCAAGCCGAGTAGTAATCGACCAGCGGGCGCGTTTGGGCGCTGTAAACCTCGAGCCGCTTGCGCACGGTGTCTTCTTGGTCGTCGGCGCGTTGCACCAACGGCTCGCCCGTGAGGTCGTCGAGCCCGGCGACTTTGGGCGGGTTGAACTTGAGGTGGTAGGTGCGCCCCGAGGCCGGGTGCGAGCGCCGCCCGCTCATGCGCTCGATGATGGCCTCGAAGGGCACGTCGATTTCGAGCACGTAGTCGAGCCGCACGCCTGCGGCCTTGAGGGCGTCGGCCTGCGGCAGGGTGCGCGGGAAGCCGTCAAACAAAAAGCCTTGGGCGCAGTCGGGCTGGCTGATGCGGTCTTTGACCAAGCCGATGATCAGGTCGTCCGAGACCAAGCCGCCCGATTCCATCACCGCTTTGGCTTGCAGCCCCAAGGGGGTGCCGGCCTTGACGGCAGCGCGCAGCATGTCGCCGGTGGAGATCTGGGGAATGCCAAACTTTTGGCAAATGAAGGTTGCCTGGGTGCCTTTGCCGGCACCAGGGGCACCCAACAGGATCAGTCTCATGGGTTTCCTTTATTGGAGTCGTGATTGCGCATTGGCACGACGCTGGCGTGCCTGCCCGCTGCCGCTTGGGCTGCAAGGGTTTCAACCTTGCAAGGATAGCATGGCACATCTTGAGGCTGGCTTACAGGCGGCCAGCGGTTGCGTCCCACAGCGCGCGCACCCGCTGCAGGTCGGCCTCGGTGTCCACACCCGGCCCGGGCGCTTGCTCGGTGACGTGCACCGCGATGCGCTCGCCGTGCCAGAGCACGCGCAGCTGTTCCAGTGCCTCGCACTGCTCCAGCGGCGCGGCCTGCAGTTGCGGGAAGCGGCGCAAAAACCCGGCCCGGTAGCCGTACAGGCCGATGTGGCGCAGCGGTGCAGGTTGCGGCACCACTGGGGTGCCCGCTGCGCTGGGCTGCCCGGGCAGGGGCGTGGCGGCAAGAAGGTCGACGGCTGGTTCGGCAGACAGATCGGCAGTCAGACCGGCAGGACGGTCGCGCCAGTGGGGGATCGGGGCGCGGCTGAAGTACAGCGCCCGCCCTTGGGCGTCGAGCACCACTTTGACCACGTTCGGGTTCAGGAACTCGGCGGCGCTGTGCAAGGGGTGCGCGGCGGTGCTCATGGCGCAGTCGGGGTGCTGTTGCAACTGCTGCGCCACCGCCGCCAGCAGTGCGGGGGCCATGAGCGGTTCGTCGCCTTGCAGGTTGATGACCAAGGCCTCGTCGGGCCAGCCCAGCAGGGTGCAGGCTTCTGCCAGCCGGTCGCTGCCGCTGGCGTGGTCGGGGCGCGTCAGGATCGCCTCAATGCCGTGCTGCTGGCAGGCTTGTACGATGCAGGGGTCGTCGGCCGCCACCGTGACCGACAGCGCCTGGCTGGCCAGCGCCCGCTGCGCCACACGCACCACCATCGGCGCGCCGCCGATGTCGGCCAAGGGTTTGCGCGGCAGCCGGGTCGAGCCGAGCCGGGCCGGAATCAGGACGTGAAAGGGGGGGTGCAAGGGGCGCATCAAAGCGCGGCTCTGGGCGGGTCGGGCCGCGCGGCTTCTTCGGCGCTGATCGGGCGCGCCTCGTTTTCCAGCATGATCGGGATGCCGTCGCGGATCGGGTAGGCCAGCCGGGCGCTGCGCGAGAGCAGCTCTTGCTGTTCGGGCTTGTAAACCAGCGGCCCCTTGGTGACGGGGCAGACCAAGAGTGAGAGCAGTTTGGCGTCCATGGCTGGGATGATACCCGCTTGCTGGGCTCCATGGCGCAGGCGTTGGGTGGTGGTGGCAGCAGCGAAAGTCGGCGCTGACAAGCGGGCGCCAAGCTCAGGGCGAAGGCGCAGCCACCCGGCCTAGGGCCTGATCGATCGCCGCGTAAAAACCGCAGTCTGGCTCTTGCTCCAGCGCCACGGCCCAAACGCGGTGCGCCGGCGCACCGGGCTGGCGCAGGGCGGCAAAGAGCTTGACCGCGTCTTTTTCGGTGCACAGCCAGTCCAGGTCGCTGGGGTAGGCGGCGAGCGCCTGCAACAAGGTGGCGCCGTCGGCGTGGTCGGGCAATGCCAGGGTGTGTTGCAACGCCAGCCCGCGCTGGCGCAGCAGGGCAAAAAAGGCCTCGGGCTGGGCGATGCCGGCCAGCGCGGCGCAGCGCAAGGTCGCTGACACCGGGGCCGGGGCCACCTCCGCCTTGCCTTGCTCGCCGTGGCGGTGCGCGGGCGACTGCACCCAGCGCTGCAGCGCCAGCCTCCGCCCGTGGGCGTCGTAAGCCTGATCGGCTAAGCGGCGCGTGGCGGCAAAGGCCTGTGCGCCCGCAGCCAGCGCCGGGTCGGGGCGGGCACCGGCAGGCAGCCCGGTTTGCAGCATCAGCAGCGGCCCACCGCCCCAGACCGGCGCCGGCCAAGGCTGGCGCAGCATCCCGGCCGGCAGCAGCCAGCCGTTGCCGCAGCCGCGGGCGTCGAACACCAGCACGGTCAGGTCGCGCGCCAGCGCCCAGTGCTGCATGCCGTCGTCGCACAGCAGCAGGTTGACGCCGGGGTGCGCCGCCAGCAGCGCCCGCCCGGCGGCGGCGCGGTCGCGGCCCACGTACACCGGCACGCCCGTGGCTTGGGCGATGAGCAGCGGCTCGTCGCCGGTTTGGTCGGCGTGGCTGTCGGCTTGCACCGGCAAGCACCCCGTGCTGCGCCGGCCGTGGCCGCGCGAGAGCACGCCCGGCCGCCAGCCTTGGGCCTGCAGGTGTTGCACCAAACCGATCAAAGTGGGGGTTTTGCCACTGCCGCCCACCACCACGTTGCCCACCACCAGCACCGGCACCGGCAGCCGGCTGGAGCGCTTGAGACCGCTGCGATAGAGCGCGCTGCGCAGCGCCCAAGCGGCGCCGTAAAGCAGCGAGAGCGGCCACAGCAGGCAGGCCAATGCGCCGCGCGCCAGCCAAGCGCGCTGCAGCGCGTGCACCCAAGTGGCGCGGGCGGGGGCTAGGGGTTCGTGCCGTTCAGCGCTCACGCGGCTGCTGGGTGGCAAAGGTGATGCGCTGCAAACCGGCGTTGCGCGCTGCCTCCATCGCGTTGATGACCGATTGATGCGTGGCGGCCGCGTCGGCGTTGATCACCAGCGTGGGCTCGGTTTGGCCTTGGGCGGCCTGTTGCAGCGCCGCTGTGAGTGCCTGCACGCTGGGCGTGGTGAGCACTTGCCCGGCCACGGCATAGCGGCCGTCGGCCCCGATGGCGACCACGATCTCGTGCGCCTGCGTCTGCGCCGCCTCGGCGTCGGCTTCGGGCAGGCGCACCTGCAACTGGGTGTAGCGGCTGAAGGTGGCGGTGAGCATGAGGAAAATCAGCACCACCAGCAGCACGTCGATAAACGGGATCAGGTTGATTTCGGGTTCTTCCCGATCGCGGCGGCTAAAGCGGATGGCCATGCTCAGCTCCTAGGCCAGGTTAGGGGCGGCGCAGCGTCAGCAGGTGCTGGGCAAAGCGCTCGGCGGCCACCTCCATCTGCAGCAGCCAGGCTTCGTTGCGGGCGCGAAAGTAGCGCCAAAACATCAGCGCCGGAATGGCGATGATCAGGCCAAAGGCGGTGTTGTAGAGCGCGATCGATATGCCGTGCGCGAGCTGCTCCGGGTTGCCACCACCAGGGGTGAGGCCACCCGGCCCGGCTTGGGAGGCGAAAATCTCGATCATGCCCACCACCGTACCCAGCAGGCCGATGAGCGGCGCGACCGACGCAATGGTGGCCAGCGCCCCGAGGTGTTTTTCCAGCTTGGCGGCGGCAAAGCGCCCGGCGGCCTCGAGGCTGGTGCGCAGCTCGGCTTCGGTGCTGGCGGGTTTTTGGTGCAACTGCTGTAGGCCGGCGGCGAGGAGTTCGCCCAACACCGAGTTTTGGGCCAGTTGTTGCACCACCTGGGGCTCGGGCACGGCCTTGAGCGACACCGCAATCGCTTCATCGAGCAGTTTGGGGGGCGCCACGCGGGCCACCCGCAGGCTCAAAAAGCGCTCGACGACCAGCGCCAAACCCACCACCGAGCAGGCAATGAGGGGCCAGATCGGCCAGCCGGCGGCTTGTATGATCGTAAACAATGCGGGTCTCCTTGCGGCCGCGGCGCGGCGCTTGCAGGGCCCCGATTATCGCCCAGCGCAGCGCTGCGGAGTGCCCAGCGGGCCTGTGGATAAGTTTGTGGGTAACGATCTGGCTGATTTGCATTTATCCGGCTTCGATGCTGCGATATTTTTTTCAAGCCTCGCAAATTTTTTTAAAAGCTGTTTTGAATCAAAAGGTTGAAAAATGAATGCAAGGCGGGGCGAGAGCCGAGTCGATCTAAGTGCTGTGGGGCTCCCTTGTGGACAGTTTCAATTTTGGGGTTCGCATGGCCGCGGCTGATGGGCTCTTTCAGAGGGGCGGCGAGGCGCCGCTGTGGGCCGTGGGCGAGCTGCTGGCGGCCTTGTCCGAGGCGCTGCAGGCGCAGTTCAACCCGGTGCGCGTGGTGGGCGAGGTGTCGGGCTATGTGCGCGCCGCCAGCGGCCACAGCTACTTCACCCTCAAAGACGAGCGCGGGCAACTGCGCTGTGCGCTGTTCAAGCGCGCGGCAGCGGCGGCGGCGCTCGATTGGCGCGACGGCGTGCAAGTCGAGCTGCAAGGGCGCATCGACATCTACGGCGCCCGCGGCGAGCTGCAGCTGATCGTCGAGGCGGCCCGGTTGGCAGGGCAGGGCGGCTTGTTCGAGCAGTTCATGCGCCTCAAAGCCCAGTTGCAGGCCGAGGGCTGGTTTGACCCGGCGCGCAAACGTCCGCTACCCGCTTGGCCCACGCGCATCGGCGTCGTCACCTCGCCAGACGCGGCGGCCTTGCGCGACGTGATCACCACCCTGAGCCGGCGCGTGCCGCATCTGCCGGTGCGCCTGTACCCGGCGCGGGTGCAGGGCGAGGGGGCGCCGCAGGCCCTGTGCCAGGCGCTGCAGGCGGCGGCAGCGCAGTTTCAGGCCGGTGGCGGCTGCGATGTGCTGCTGCTGGTGCGCGGCGGCGGCTCGCTGGAGGATCTGTGGGCCTTCAACGACCCGGCGCTGGTGCGCCAGATCGCCCAAGCGCCCATGCCGGTGATCTGCGGCGTCGGGCACGAAACCGATTTCACTTTGGCCGATTTTGTTGCCGACCTGCGCGCACCCACCCCCACCGCGGCCGCCGAACTCTGTGCGCCCGAGCGCAGCGCCCAACTGCGCCACCTCGAGCGCTGCGCGCAGCGCCTGCAGCAGGGCGTGGCAGGCCAACTGGAGCAGCAGCGCCAGCGCCTGCAGCGCTGGCAACACAGCTGGCAGACCGCCGCCGCGCGCGACCTCGAGCGGCGCCAGTTGCGCCTCGACCACCAAGCCGCGCGGCTGCAGGCGCTGGACCCGCATGGCGTGCTGCAGCGCGGCTATGCCTTGCTCAGCGACGCCAGCGGGCGGCCGGTGCTGCGCTGCAGCGGCGTACAGGTGGGGCAGGCACTGCGCGCCCGCTTGGCCGATGGCCAGCTGGATTTGACCGTGTCTGCTGCGGGGAACTAGAGGCTCTGCCTACAATGCGTGGTGGCTGTGGCTGCGCGCCCAAGCGCACGGTTGCTGCCCGCGAAACGTTTACCAAACCCACCGGAGCCCATTGCCCATGCAACACACCCTGCCCCCGCTGCCCTATGCCCCCGACGCGCTGCAGCCGCATTACTCCCAGGAAACACTCGAGTTTCACCACGGCAAGCACCACAACGCCTACGTGGTCAACCTCAACAACCTGCAAAAGGGCACCGAATTCGAGTCCATGACGCTCGAAGAGATCATCAAAAAATCCAGCGGCGGCATCTACAACAACGCGGCCCAGATCTGGAACCACACCTTTTTCTGGAACTGCATGTGCCCCGGTGGCGGTGGCGAGCCCAGCGGCGCGCTGGCTGCGGCCATCACGGCCAAATGGGGCAGCTACGCCGCTTTCCGTGAAGCCTTCGTCAAGAGCGCGGTCGGCAACTTCGGCTCGGGCTGGACGTGGCTGGTGCAAAAGCCCGACGGCTCGGTCGATATCGTCAACACCGGCGCTGCCGGCACGCCTTTGACCACGGCCGACACCGCGCTGCTCACCGTCGATGTCTGGGAGCACGCCTACTACATCGACTACCGCAACCTGCGGCAAAAATTTGTCGAGACCTTCTTCGACAAACTGGTCAACTGGCGCTTTGCGCAGGCCAATTTCGCCTGATCGTGAGCCGTGCTGGGGCCTTTGGGCCTCAGCCTTCGCTCCGTCAGCCTTCGCCTTGGCACCGAGCCGGCTTGGGCAGGGCAGGCGCAAGCAGCAGCCGTTGCTTTAGCGCTGGCGCGACTTCATGGCGCGCTCCACTTCGCGCTTGCCTTCGCGCTCTTTGAGCGTGTCGCGTTTGTCGTGCTCGGCCTTGCCCTTGGCCAGCGCGATCTCGCATTTCACGCGCCCGTTTTTCCAGTGCAGGTTCAGCGGCACCAGGGTGTAGCCCTTTTGCTCCACTTTGCCGATCAGGCGCTGGATTTCGGCTTTGTGCATCAGCAGCTTGCGCGTGCGCGCGCTGTCTGCCGGCAAGTGGCTGCTGGTGCTGCGCAGCGGGCTGATGAGGCAGCCGATCAGGTACAGCTCGCCGTCGCGGATCACCACGTAGCCCTCGGTGAGCTGCGCCTTGCCGGCGCGCAGCGCCTTCACTTCCCAGCCTTGCAGCACCAGGCCGCACTCGTGGCGTTCCTCGAGGTGGTAGTTGAAGGCGGCTTTTTTGTTTTCCGCGATGCGGGTCGTGGTGGCGGCGGTGTTTTTGTTTGGGGTGGACATGGGGCGGGGGAAAGCGGGGCGGCCAGGGGCTCTACAATCCGGGCACGGCCTTGCATTGTATGAAAAGCATCCACAAGTCGGTACTGCTCTGGCACAGCGCCCACGAAATGTTCGCGCTGGTCAGCGATGTGCCGCGCTACCCCGAATTTTTACCTTGGTGCAGCGCCGGCGTGGTGCTGGAGCAGCACGAGCAGGGCATGGTGGCCTCTATAGGCATGTCGATGGCCGGCATGAAAAAGAGCTTCACCACCCGCAACACCCACGTCGAAGACCGGTGCATCCAGCTCGAGCTGATCGACGGCCCGTTCTCTCACCTTGACGGCATCTGGGAGTTCAAACCGGTGGGCGACGGCACACAACGCGCCTGCCGCGTCGATTTCACCCTCAACTACGGCTTTGCCAGCAACACCTTGGCCACGCTGGTGGGGCCGGTGTTCGACAAGATCGCGGCCAATCTGGTCGATGCCTTCGTCAAGCGCGCCGACCAGGTCTATGGCGAATGACGCTTGACATCACGCTGGTGCAAGCCTGTGGCCCCTCGCAGGTGCAAGAGTGGCGGCTGCAAGTGCCAGCCGGCACCACCCTAGGGCAAGCGCTGCAACTGGCGTTTGGACCGGCCGGGGCTTTGCGTTCCACCACGCCCGCCGACACCGCCGACGCTTGGCTGCAAGCCGCTGCGGCGGGCGAGGTGGGGGTTTGGGGCCGTGTCGAGCCCGCTTCGACCCCCTTGCACGACGGCGACCGCATCGAGCGCTACCGGGCGCTGCGGGTGGACCCCAAAACGGCGCGGCGCGAGCGCTACCGCAAGCGGGCCAAACCCCAAGCGCGCTGAAACCCCAGCCCCTCAGGGCCGGTTGGGTGCGGCTGCTGGCGGTGGTGGTGCGGCTTGCGGGGTGCCAGCCGCGGCTGGCGCCGGTGCGCAGTTGTCGCGCACGATCTGGCGCAGGCGCACGCTTTCGGCGCGGCGCATGGCCTCGTCCATCGTGACGCGCTGGCCCTGCTCGTTGACCATGTACAGGGGCTGGCTGGCCCCGGCTTGCAAGGTCTCGAGCGAGGCGCGGGCGCGCTGGCAGTTGTCGGCCCGGATCTGGGCGTTGCGTTGTTCGACTTGCTGGCGCAACTGTTCGTCTGTCAAGCGGCCGGCGCCTGCTGCGCCAGCCCCGGGTGGGGCAGGCTGGGCAGGTGCAGCGGCCGGGGTGCCTTCGGGCGCTGCACCGAGCGCAGGGCTGGGCACCGGACTTGCATGCGGCCGACGCAAAATGCGCTGATCGGGCACGCTGGCCGGCGGCGGCATGTCGCTCGCCACGCGGCGGCCGTGGTCATCGAGCCAGACCCAAGTCGGGCCAGCTGCCTGCACGGCGCTGACCAGCAACAAACCGACCACCAAAGCAACCAGCCCCATGCGCGGTAAGCGCAGCAGCCAGTAAATTTTTGAAATGTGGGTGTGGATCAAGGTGTGCATATCGAAAGTCAATGATGAGGGCGCAATATACCCGTTCGCCGGCCCGCCTACAATAGCGCTTTTGGAGTTCACTCTATGCGCCTGCTTGGAAAAGCGCTCACTTTCGACGACGTGTTGCTGGTGCCAGCCTACTCGCAAATCCTGCCCAAAGACACCTCTCTGGCCACGCGCCTGACGCGTGACATCACGCTCAACTTGCCGCTGGTCTCGGCCGCCATGGACACCGTCACCGAAGCCCGGTTGGCGATCGCACTGGCGCAAGAGGGCGGCATCGGCATCGTACACAAAAACCTCACGCCGGCCGATCAGGCCGCGCACGTGGCCAAGGTCAAACGCTACGAGTCGGGCGTGCTGCGCGACCCGGTGGTCATCACCCCCGAGACCACGGTCTATCAGGTGCTGCAGCTGTCCGAAGAATTGGGCATTTCGGGCTTTCCGGTGCTCGACGGTGGCAAGGTGGTGGGCATCGTCACCGGGCGCGACTTGCGCTTCGAGACCCGCACCGAACTGCCGGTGCGCGAGATCATGACGCCGCGCGAGCGCCTGATCACCGTGCCCGACGGCACCACGCCCGAAGAGGCCAAGGCGCTGCTCAATAAGCACAAGCTCGAGCGCCTGCTGGTGGTCAACGAGGCTTTCGAGCTCAAGGGCCTGATCACAGTCAAAGACATCCGCAAACAGCTCAACTTCCCCAACGCCGCGCGCGACGCCGCCGGGCACTTGCGCGTCGGTGCTGCGGTGGGCGTGGGCGCGGGCACCGAGGAGCGGGTTGAGCTGCTGGTGCGCGCCGGGGTTGATGCCATCGTCGTCGATACCGCGCACGGCCACAGCAAGGGCGTGCTCGAGCGCGTGCGCTGGGTCAAGCAAAACTACCCGCAGGTGCAAGTCATCGGCGGCAACATCGCCACCGGCGCGGCGGCGCGCGCGTTGGTCGAGGCTGGGGCCGATGGCGTCAAGGTTGGCATCGGGCCGGGTTCGATCTGCACCACGCGCATCGTCGCCGGCGTCGGGGTGCCGCAGATCACCGCCATCGACAACGTGGCCACGGCGCTCGCCGGCACCGGCGTCCCCCTGATTGCCGACGGTGGCGTGCGCTACAGCGGCGACGTGGCCAAAGCCATTGCCGCCGGCGCCAGCAGCGTGATGATGGGCGGCGTGTTCGCCGGCACCGAAGAAGCGCCGGGCGAAGTGATTTTGTTCCAAGGCCGCAGCTACAAGAGCTACCGCGGCATGGGCTCGATCGGGGCCATGCAGCAGGGCAGCGCCGACCGCTACTTCCAAGAATCGGGCAGCGGCAACCCCAACGCCGACAAGCTCGTGCCCGAAGGCATCGAAGGCCGCGTGCCCTACAAGGGCTCGGTGGTCGCCATCCTGTTCCAAATGGCCGGCGGTTTGCGCGCCGCCATGGGCTACTGCGGCTGCGCCCGCATCGCCGACTTGCACGCCCAAGCCGAATTCGTCGAGATCACCACCGCCGGCGTGCGCGAAAGCCACGTCCACGACGTGCATATCACCAAAGAAGCGCCCAATTACCGCGCCGAATGAGGCAGCGCTGGGGCGCAAGCCTACGCATGGGCCCATATGGGGCGCGTCATTTTTTCTGGCTGCTGATTCAACTTTAGGCTTGCCGCCGTGCAACACCACAAAATCCTCATCCTCGATTTCGGCTCCCAAGTCACGCAGCTGATCGCGCGCCGGGTGCGCGAAGCGCACGTGTACTGCGAAGTGCACCCTTGCGATGTGAGCAGCGACTGGCTGCGCCAGTACGCCGCCGACGGCACGCTCAAGGGCATCATCCTCTCGGGCAGCCACGCCAGCGTCTATGAGGTCGATGACAAAGCGCCCGACGCCGTGTTCGAGCTTGGGCTGCCGGTGCTGGGCATCTGCTACGGCATGCAGACCATGGCGCAGCAGCTCGGGGGCAAGGTCGAGGCCGGCCGCACGCGCGAGTTTGGCTACGCCGAGGTGCGCGCGCGTGGCCACAGCGCCTTGCTGCGCGACCTCGCCGACTTTCACACCCCCGAAGGCCACGGCATGCTCAAGGTCTGGATGAGCCACGGCGACAAGGTCACGGCGCTGCCGCCGGGCTTTGCGCTCATGGCCAGCACCGAGGCCTGCCCGATTGCCGGCATGTGCGACGAGGCGCGGCGCTTCTACGGCCTGCAGTTCCACCCCGAAGTCACGCACACGGTGCAGGGCCGCGCCATGCTCGAGCGCTTCGTGCTCGGCATCTGCGGCGCCCGACCAGACTGGGTGATGCGCGACCACATCGAAGAAGCGGTGCAAAAAATCCGCGCCCAAGTGGGCGACGAAGAGGTGATACTGGGCCTGTCGGGCGGCGTCGATTCGTCGGTGGCCGCGGCCCTGATCCACCGCGCCATCGGGGAGCAGCTCACTTGCGTGTTCGTGGACCACGGCCTGCTGCGCCTGCACGAGGGCGACGCCGTGATGGAGATGTTCGTCGGCCAGCTGCACGCCAAGGTGATCCGGGTCGATGCCGCCGATCTGTTCCTGGAGCGGCTCGCCGGTGTGAGCGAGCCCGAGCAAAAGCGCAAGATCATCGGCGGCCTGTTTGTTGAGGTGTTCAAGGCCGAAGCCGCCAAGCTGATTTCAAGTGGTGCTTCAACAAAAGGCGCCAAGTGGTTGGCGCAAGGCACTATTTACCCGGATGTGATCGAATCCGGCGGCGCCAAGAGCAAAAAAGCCGTGACCATCAAGAGCCACCACAACGTGGGTGGCCTGCCCGAGCAACTGGGCCTCAAGCTGCTCGAGCCGCTGCGCGACCTGTTTAAAGACGAAGTGCGCGAACTCGGCGTGGCGCTCGGCTTGCCGCCCGAGATGGTGCAGCGCCACCCCTTCCCCGGCCCCGGGCTGGGCGTGCGCATCTTGGGCGAGGTCAAAAAAGACTACGCCGACCTGCTGCGCCGCGCCGACGCGATTTTCATCGAAGAACTGCGCTCCACGCTCGAGCCGCACAGCGGCAAAAGCTGGTACGAGCTCACCAGCCAGGCTTTTGCCGTGTTTTTGCCGGTCAAAAGCGTGGGCGTGATGGGCGACGGCCGCACCTACGACTACGTGGTGGCGCTGCGCGCAGTGCAGACCAGCGACTTCATGACCGCCGACTGGGCCGAGCTGCCCTACAGCCTGCTCAAGCGCGTATCGGGGCGCATCATCAACGAAGTGCGCGGCATCAACCGCGTCACCTACGACATCAGCAGCAAACCCCCGGCGACGATCGAGTGGGAGTGAGGCCGCGTTTGACCCGCTGCCGAGCGGCATCTGGCCCTGGATCGCTGTCTACGCCAAGGCGCATGGTTCCATCCGCTAGCCCGGCGCAGCGACCGCTACCACGGCATCGAGCTTGATCACGATCAGGCTCAGGTTGTCGCAACTGCCGGCGGCGCGCAGGCGCGCTTGCGCCACCAGCTGTTCGCACGCCTGCCGGGGTGAGGCTTGGTGCACCAAGGCGCCCAGTTCCGCGTCGCTAAAGCACTGCCAGATGCCGTCGCTGCAGGCCAGCAGCGCATCGCCTGCTTGCAAGGCTTCGCACAGGTGGGCTTCGATGGCCGGGGGCTGCTCGGTGCCGAGGCAGTGCAGCAGCAGGTTGCCGCGCGGGTCGGTGCGCGCTTGTGCGTCGCTCAACAACCCCTGCGCAACCAAAGCCTGCACCAGCGAGTGGTCCCGGCTGCGGTGAAGCAACTGCGCGCCACGAAAGTGGTACAGCCGCGAATCGCCCGAGTGCGCGAAATGGCAGCGACCGCCGGGCAAGAGCAATAGGGCAGCAAGGGTGCTGTGGGGCTCCAGATCGGCGGCGGCGGCCGTCAGGCGTATGCCCAGATGGGCCTCTTGCGCCATGCGCAGCAAAAACGCCGCCCCATCGTCGGTGGCTGGGTCGAAACGCTGAAACAGCTGCTGCGCCGTCATCAGCACCTGTTCGGCGGCCTTGCGGCCCCCGGTCAGGCCACCCATGCCGTCGGCGATCACGCCCAGCACGCAGCCTTTGTTGTGCTCGTGCGCAAACAAGCCGAGCTGATCTTGTTGATAGGGGCGGTCGCCCTGGTCGATGCCGGTGCAGGCGCTGATGCGGTAGGGGGCGGCCATGTGAAGGGTGGGGCCGATTGCCCGACCAAACGGGCGCCGGGCTTGCTTTGGTGGAGTCTGCTGCTCGCAGGGCTTTTATTCGACGCTGCCCATCATGCTCTGCAAGTAGTTTTGCACCCCCACCTTACCGAGCAGATCGATCTGGGTTTCGAGGAAGTCGATGTGTTCCTCGGTGTCTTGCAGAATTTCGAGCAGCAGGTCGCGCGAGACGTAGTCGCGCACGCTCTCGCAGTGGGCGATGCCGTCTTTGATGGTGGCTTGCGCCGCCCGCTCCAACGCCAAGTCACTGCTCAGAATTTCGGGCACGCTCTCGCCGATGTTGAGCTTGCCCAAGTCTTGCAGGTTGGGTAGACCGTCGAGCATGAAAATGCGGTCCATCAGGCGGTCGGCGTGCTTCATCTCGCCGATGGATTCTTGGTACTCTTTTTGCGCCAGCTTGTCGAGGCCCCAGTGCTTGAGCATGCGGTAGTGGACAAAATACTGGTTGATGGCGGTCAGCTCGTTTTTGAGCTGGGCCTGCAGGTGGCCGATGACTTGGTTGTTGCCTTGCATGGTGTAGTGTCCTTTGTTTGTTTGTGTGGTGGATGGCGGGGGACGAGCGCGGATTGCGTATAGGCTCTGCGTGTTTGCAGTTTAGCGCTTTTGTGACCACCGCGCTTGGCTGGCGTCCTGCGCAGCCGCCCGATTTTGAAAGTTTCAGAGCATGACCACACCTCCCAACCCACCATCCCTCGAATCGTCCCTCATCCCGCATTTCATCAACGGCCACGCGGTCGCTGGCAGCAGCGGCCGCACCGCCGAGGTGTACAACCCGGCCACGGGCAAGGTGCAGGCCCAAGTGGCGCTGGCCTCGGCGGCCGAGGCAGCGCAGGCGGTGTCTGCAGCCCAAGCGGCTTTCCCGGCTTGGGCCGAGACACCGCCGTTGCAGCGCGCGCGGGTGTTGTTTCGCTTCAAGGAATTGCTGGAGCGCCATGCGGGCGAGATTGCCGCCGCCATCAGCGCCGAGCACGGCAAGGTGCTGGCCGACGCCCACGGCGAGCTCACGCGCGGGCTGGAGGTGGTCGAGTTCGCCTGTGGCGCGCCGCACCTGCTCAAGGGCGAGCATTCGATCAACGTCGGCCGCGGGGTGGATTCCTACACTGAGTACGCGCCGCTGGGGGTGGTGGCGGGCGTTACGCCTTTCAATTTTCCCTGCATGGTGCCGATGTGGATGTTCCCGGTGGCGCTGGCTTGCGGCAACACCTTCGTGCTCAAACCCTCTGAGCGCGTACCGAGCGCGCCGCTGATCTTGGCCCGGCTGCTGCAGCAGGCCGGCCTGCCCGAGGGCGTGTTCAACGTGCTGCAGGGCGACCGGCTGGCGGTCGATGCCCTGCTCGACGATCCGCGCGTGCAAGCGCTCAGCTTCGTCGGCTCCACGCCGGTGGCCGAAGCCCTCTACGCCCGCGGCAGCGCCTTGGGCAAGCGCGTGCAGGCGCTGGGCGGGGCCAAGAACCACATGGTGATCCTGCCCGATGCCGATCTGGACCAAGCCGCCAGCGCGCTGCTGGGTGCGGCATACGGCTCGGCGGGTGAGCGCTGCATGGCGATCTCGGTGGCGGTTTGCGTGGGCGATGCCACGGCCGAGGCGCTGATCGCCAAGCTGCGCCCCTTGGTCGAAGGGCTGCGCATCGGGCCCGGCAACCCGGGCAGTGCAGAGCAGCAAAGCGTGCAAAGCGTGCAAAGCGTGCAAAGCGTGCAAAGCGTGCAGGGTGTGCAGGGTGTGCAGGGTGTGCAGGGTGTGCAAGCCACGCACGGCGACCCGAATGAGCCCGACATGGGGCCGCTGGTGACGGCGGCGCACCGCGAGCGCGTGCGCGCCTACATCGATGCCGGAGTGGCCGAGGGTGCCGAGCTGCTGGTCGATGGCCGCGGCCTGCGCGTGCCCGGCTTCGAAGAGGGGTTTTTTCTGGGGGGCTGCCTTTTTGACCGCGTGCGCCCCGAGATGCGCATTTACCGCGAGGAGATTTTTGGCCCGGTGCTGTGCTTGCTGCGGGTGCCCGATTGGGAGGCCGCCCTCAAGCTGGTGGACGGGCACGAATACGGCAACGGCTGCGCCATTTTCACCCGCGACGGCGACGCCGCACGCCAGTTTGCGCACCGGGTGCAGGCGGGCATGGTCGGCATCAACGTGCCGATCCCGGTGCCCATGGCCTTTCACAGCTTTGGCGGCTGGAAGCGCAGCCTGTTTGGCCCGCTGCACATGCACGGACCCGACGGGGTGCGCTTCTACACCCGGCTCAAAACCGTCACCGCGCGCTGGCCGACTGGCCAGCGCGGCCCCGAGTTCACCATGCCGACGATGAAGTAGGCCGCCTCCAGTTGCAGCGCATCTGCTGCAGCGCATCAATGCCCGCGATAGCCACGATCAATAAACAACGGCTATCGGCTGAGCTATCATAACTGGGGTTTCCACTCATCTCGTTAACCCTCAGTCATCCACCTTCAGGAGTTTCCATGTCGATCATCAATACCCAAGTTCAGCCTTTCAAAGCCCAGGCTTTCCACAACGGCAAGTTCGTGCAAGTTTCGGACGAGACCCTCAAGGGCGAGTGGTCGGTGCTGATTTTCATGCCGGCCGCCTTCACCTTCAACTGCCCGACCGAAGTCGAAGACGCGGCTGACAACTACGCCGAGTTCCAAAAGCTCGGGGCCGAGGTCTACATCGTGACCACCGACACCCACTTCTCGCACAAAGTCTGGCACGAGACTTCGCCCGCCGTGGGCAAGGCCAAGTTCCCGCTGGTGGCCGACCCGACCCACACCCTGACGCGCGCCTTTGGCGTTCACATCGAGGCCGAAGGTCTGGCGCTGCGCGGCACCTTCATCATCAACCCCGAAGGCCAGATCAAAACCGCTGAAATCCACGACAACGCCATCGCACGCGACGTCAAAGAGACCCTGCGCAAGCTCAAGGCTGCCCAGTACGTGGCCAAGAACCCCGGCCAAGTCTGCCCAGCCAAGTGGAACGAAGGCGCCAAAACCCTGGCCCCGTCGCTGGAACTGGTCGGCAAAATCTAAGCCAGTCCCTCAAGCCCCTGGCCTGGCTCTGTGCCAGGCCCAGTCCGCCCCCCTGTTTTTGCACCTAGGATCGCACATGCTCGACGCCGCCCTCAAAGCCCAGCTCCAAGCCTATCTGGAGCGCCTGCAGCAGCCGGTTGATCTGGTGGCTGCGCTCGACGATTCCAGCGCCGCGCAAGAGATGCGTGAGCTGCTCGAAACCCTGGCTGCCATGTCGGACAAAATCCGGCTGCGCACCGACGGGCAAGACGCGCGCGTGCCGTCTTTTAGTGTGCAAGGGCAGGGCGGGCCGGGCGGCTTGCGTTTTGCCGCCGTGCCGCTGGGCCACGAGTTCACCTCGCTGGTGCTGGCGCTGCTGTGGGCGGGTGGGCATCCGCCCAAGGTCGAGGCGGGCCTGATCGAGCAGATCAAGGCCTTGCCGGGCGACTATCGTTTCGAGGTCTATATGTCGCTGAGCTGCCACAACTGCCCCGACGTGGTGCAGGCGCTCAGCCTGATGGCGCTGTTCAACCCCCGCGTGCAGACGGTGGTGATCGACGGCGCGCTGTTCCAGCAAGAGGTCAACGAGCGCGACGTGCTCGCGGTGCCTTCGGTGTATTTGAACGGCGCGGTGTTCGGCTCGGGCCGCATGAGCGCCGAAGAGGTGCTGGCCAAGCTCGACGCTGGCTCCCTCGTCAAACAAGCGCAGCAGCTCGATGCCTTGGAGCCGTTTGACCTGCTCAACATCGGCGGTGGCCCAGCTGGCATGGCGGCGGCGGTGTACGCAGCGCGCAAAGGCATCCGCACCGGCTTGCTGGCCGAGCGCATGGGCGGCCAGCTCAACGACACGCTGGGCATCGAGAACTACCCCGCGCAGCTGCACACCGAAGGCCCCAAGCTGGCCGCCGAGCTGGAGGCGCATGCGCGCCACTACGAGGTGCAGCTCATGAACCTGCAACGCGCCGTGCGCCTGCTGCCGGCGGCGCAGCCCGGCGGCTTGATCGGCGTCGAGCTGGCCAGCGGTGCGGTGCTCAAGGCGCGCAGCGTGGTGCTCTCCACCGGGGCGCGCTGGCGCAACATGAACGTGCCGGGCGAGACCGAATACAAAAACCGCGGCGTGGCCTACTGCCCACACTGCGACGGCCCGCTGTTCAAGGGCAAGCGCACGGCGGTGATCGGCGGCGGCAACTCGGGCGTGGAAGCGGCGATCGACCTGGCCGGCATCGTGCAGCACGTGACGCTGCTCGAGTTTGCCGACGAGCTGCGCGCCGATGCGGTGCTGCAAGCCAAGCTGCGCAGCCTGCCCAACGTGAGCGTGATCACGCAAGCGCAAACCACCGAGGTGCTGGGCGACGGCGCGCGCGTGGTGGGCCTGCGCTACACCGACCGCCGCAGCGGCACGCCGCAAGAATTGGCGCTGGAAGGCATTTTTGTGCAGATCGGCTTGGTGCCCAACACCGAATGGCTCAAGGGCACGCTGGAGCTCAACCGCTTTGGCGAGATCGCCATCGACGCCAAGGGCCACACCAGCCTGCCGGGCGTGTTTGCCGCCGGCGACTGCACCACGGTGCCCTACAAGCAGATCGTGATCGCCGCCGGCGAGGGCGCCAAAGCGGCCCTGAGCGCCTTCGATTACCTGATCCGCACCCCGCAGGCACAAACGGCGCCCATCGAGGCCGTGCCGCAGGTTTGAGCGCGGCCGATAGGCCAGCGGCTAGACCAGCCCCATTTCGGCCATCGAGCGGCAGCTGTCGGCGGTGACGACGAAGTGGTCCAGCACCCGCACGTCCACCAACGCCAGCGCGGCCTTGAGCGTGGCCGTCAGGCTCTGGTCGGCGCGTGAGGGCTCGCTCACCCCGCTGGGGTGGTTGTGCGCCAGCACCACAGCCGCGGCGTGGTGGTGCAGGGCGCGCAGTACCACTTCGCGCGGATAGACGCTAGTCTGCGTCAGGGTGCCGCGAAACAGCTCCTCGAAGGCCAGCAGCCGGTGCTGGCTGTCTAGGTACAGCAGCGCAAACACCTCGTGCGGCTTGTGACCCAGGTGCAGCTGCAGGTACTGCGCCACCGCTTGCGGCGAATCGAACAAGGGCCGCTCGCTCAAGCCCTGCGCCAGCGTGCGCCGCGCCAACTCGACCACCGCCAGCAGCTCGGCGCGTTTGGCCGGCCCTAGGCCCTTGATGCGTTGCAGATCTGACGCGCTGCTGTGCAGCAGCCCGGCCACGCCACCAAAGCGGTCCACCAGTTCCTGCGCCAGTTGCACCACGTTCTTGCCCGGTATGCCGGTGCGCAGCAGCAGCGCCAGCAGCTCGGCATCGCTCAAGGCGGCGGGGCCGCGCTGCAACAGTTTTTCGCGCGGCCGCGCGTCGGCGGGCAGGCCCTTGAGGGGCATCGAAGGGGGGTTCAAGGCGGCATCTCCCAAGTTTTTTACAATGCGCTGATTCAGCCCTATTTTGCAGCCCCCATTTTGCAGCCCCTATTGTTGCCGCAGCGCAACCCCGCCATGAACCCAGTCGGCCCCGACTCCTTCCTTACCCTGCATTACCGCCTCTCGGGGCCGGACGGACGCAGCCTGATCGACACCTTCAGCGCCCAGCCCGCTACCCTGAGCTTGGGCAGCGGCGCGCTGTCGCCGGCACTCGAAGAGCGCCTGCTGGGCTTGCACGAAGGCGCGCACGCGGTGATCGAGCTGCCAGCCGGGGCCGCTTTTGGCGAGCGCCAGCCGCAGATGGTGCAATGGGTGGCGCGCACCCTGCTGGAGCGCTTGGGCCAGCCGTTGCAAGGCAGCGCCGTGGGCGATGTGCTGCAGTTCCCCACCCCCGACGGCTTGGGCCACTACGCCGGCACCGTGTGCCAAGTGCGCGAGGACGGCGCGCTGCAGATCGACTTCAACCACCCGCTGGCTGGCCAGCCGGTGCGTTTTGAAGTGCAGCTGATTGGGGTGCTGTGATGCTGACGCCCACGCCCACGCCCACGCCTGTGCACGAGGTGCTGCTGGCCGACCCGCGCGGCTTTTGCGCCGGGGTCGATCGCGCCATCGAAATCGTCGAGCGCGCCTTAGCCAAGTATGGCCGTCCGATCTACGTGCGCCACGAGATCGTGCACAACACCCACGTGGTCAACGATCTCAAGGCGCGCGGCGCCATTTTCATTGAAGACCTGGCCGAGGTGCCCGCCGGGGCCACGCTGGTGTTCAGCGCCCACGGGGTCAGCCGGGCGGTGCAGCAGGAGGCCGAACAGCGCGGCTTTCGCATCTTCGACGCCACCTGCCCGCTGGTGAGCAAGGTGCACGTGGAAGTGGCCAAGCTGCACCAAGAGGGCTACGAGTTCATCATGATCGGCCACAAGGGGCACCCAGAGGTCGAAGGCACCATGGGCCAGCTCGACGCCGGCATCCACCTGGTCGAAGACCTGGCCGACGTGGCGCGGGTGCAGCCACGCCAGAGCGAACGGCTGGCGCTGGTGACGCAGACCACGCTCAGCGTCGATGACGCGGCCGAAATCGCCGCCGCCGTGCGCGCGCGCTTTCCGACGCTGCGCGAGCCCAAGCAGCAAGACATCTGCTACGCCACGCAAAACCGCCAAGACGCGGTCAAGTTGCTCAGCCCCTTGGTCGATGCGGTGGTGGTGGTGGGCAGCCCGAGCAGCTCCAACACCAACCGGCTGCGCGAGCTGGCGCAGCGCCTGGGTGTGCCGGCTTATATGGTGGAAGACGAATCCGAACTGCGCGACCACTGGTTTGCCAACGCGGCGCGCGTGGGCGTAACGGCCGGGGCCTCGGCGCCGGAGCGGCTGGTGCAAGGCGTGCTGCAGCGCCTCAAGGCGCTGGGGGCGGTGTCGGTGCGCAGCCTCGACGGTGCGCGCGAGACCCTCAAGTTTCCGTTGCCCAAGGGGCTCAAGGGGGATTGAGGGGGCTGTGATGCTGTCGCTCATGCCCGTAAGATTGGGCTTGGGCTTGGGCTTGGGCTAGGGCTGTGCTTTGCGCCTTGCTGGGGCACCTGTATGGCGCCGCGACGGGTGGGGGAGCGCTTTGCCAGACCTTGCCGCTAGGTCGATTCAGGCTGCCCGGTCGGTTCAGGCCGCCCGGCTCAGCCTAGCCGGCGCATCGGCCGCCAGATCAGCTGCCACTTCCGCCGCGCTATGCGGTGCCGCTTCCGCCAAAGCCAGCAGACCCTGCAACACCTCACCGACCACGATCACCGCCGGGCTGCCCAAGCCCTCGCGCTCGAGCGTGCTGTGCAGGTGCTGCAATTCGCACAGCGCATGGCGCTGCTGCGCCAGGGTGGCGTGCTGCACCAGCGCCACCGGGGTGCAGGCCGGCAAGCCGGCCAGCAGCTCGGCTTGGATTTGCGCCGCCATCTGCACGCCCATATAGATTACCAGCGTCAGGCGCGCGGCGTGGCAGGTCTGCGCCAGCGCGCGCCAGTCGGGGCTGTTGCCCCCCGGTTTGGCGTGCCCGGTGACGAACACCACCCCGTGGGCGCGGTCGCGATGCGTCAGCGGCACCCCGAGCGCCGTCGCCGCCGCCAGGCCCGCGGTGATGCCGTTGATCACTTCGACCTCGATGCCGGCGGCGCGCAGGTGCTCCAGCTCTTCGCCGCCACGGCCAAAAATGAACGGGTCGCCGCCCTTGAGGCGCACCACCTGCTCGCCCTCGCGCACCGCTTGGATCATCAGTTTTTCGATGAACGACTGCGCGGTGGAGCGGCAGCCCCCACGTTTGCCGACGTGGATCACGCGCGCGCCGGGCGCGGCCAAGGCCACGATTTCGTCGCTCACCAGGTCATCGACCAGCAGCAGCGTGGCGCGCGCAATGGCCCGCGCGGCCTTGAGGGTGAGCAGCTCGGGGTCGCCGGGCCCGGCCCCGACCAAGGTGCAGCGGCCTAGGGCTAGGCTCAGGGGTGGTGGTGCAGGGGGCAAGGCGTTCATGGGCTACTCGGTGGGGGTGGGCTGCGGGGTGGGCAGGACGGGCAGGGCGTAGGGCGGGCCGGCGGCGATCAGGTGCGCCAGCTCCAGGGTGCGGCGCACCTGCTGCCGGATCGGGTCGGGGATGGCGTGCGCGCCAGCCAGCGCGGCCTCGGTCCAGCGCCGGGTGGCTTCGGCGTCGGGCGCGGGCAAGCCGGGCACCGGCACCAGGGGGCCGCCTTGGGCCTCTTGGATGCGCCAGCTTTGCCCGGCAACGAAGGCGTCCATCGCCGGGCAACGCCGTGCGTCGGCCACCGGCTCGCCCTCGGTGCCGCGCAACAGCAGGGCGTGGGTGCCGGTCAGCGCCAGCGTGGCGCTCATGCTGTGCAGGTATTCGCTGTGGGTGTAGCTGCTCAGCAGCAAGGCCGGCCCGGCCACCGGGTTCATGAGCTTGACCAGGCTGTGCGCGCTGTTGCGCAAGCCCACGGTGCGGCGCACGTCGAGCAGGCGCTGCAGACCCCGGTGCAGGCGCTGCGTGGGCACCCAGCAGACCCGGCCGGGCTGCAGATCGGGGCTGAGCAAGCCCGCCGCTTCGAGCGCCGGCAGCAGCGCCTCGGGGTGGGCGCGGGCGTCTTCGGTGGCGCAGCCGTGCCACAGCACCGCCAGCCCCTCGCGCGCCAGCAAACCCGCCAGCAAGGGGGTGAGCACCGGCAGCTTGCGCGCGCCGTTGTAGCTGGGCAGCACCACGGTGGGCAAGGGGCTGTGGGCGGGGGCGGGCCAGCGTTGCAGGCGCCCATGCAGCGCGTCGAGAAAACCCGCCATTTCATCGGCGGTCTCGCCCTTGAAGCGCATGGCCAGGCAGAAGGCGCCGATCTCGAGATCGCTCACGGCGCCGTCGAGCACCTGCCCGAACAGGTCGGCGGCCTGCGCGCGTTCGAGTGCGCGCGCGCCGTCCTTGCCGCGCCCGATTTTTTTCAGATGGTCTTTGATGCTCATTGCCGTCATTGTGCCATTGTGATAATCACTTATCGTTATTAAGCGATTTGCGTTTCAGACCCCATGGCGGGCGCGGCCACGGCCTGCAGCAGCCGCTTGAGCTGGGGTATGCAAGAGCCGCATTGGGTGCCGCATTGGAGTGTGCTTTGCAGGTGTGCTAGCCGCTGGCTGGCGCTGCCCGGGCTGCTTGCCAGGTGCAGGGTGATGGCCTGCTCGCTCACATTGAGGCAGGCGCAGACCTGGCGGTTGCGGCTGGTCGGCATTGCAGCCGAGGCCAAGGGCGCGGCCGCGCTGGGCCGCAGCAGCTGCTGTCCGCTGGACAGCACGGGGCTTTCATCCAGCAGCAGCGTTTTGAGCCAGGCGGCCGAGCGCACGTCGCCAGCCAGCAGCAGGGCCTCGAGCCGGGGCTCGGAGTCGGGGCTGGGGCGCAGCAGGCGCAGCGCCCGCACCTGGGCGCGCTGGGGGTCGCGGTAGCACAGGGTGTCGGGGGTGTTCAGCCCCAGGCGCGCGGCCACGGCGTCGAGCAGCGCGGCGGCAGGGGCTTGCAGGCTGGCGGCGCGCAACAGCACGCCCGTGCGCCCCTGCTCCTCGTGGCGGCCAAAAGGCACGCAGGTGGCGAAGTCGAACTGGCGCAGTTGTTCCGACAGCCAGGCCCGGGTTTGGGCGGCCTCGTATTCCGGCAGCCAGGCCAACGCCAGCAGGGTCCAGGGCAGTTCGACGGGCTCCACGCGCACCGCGGCGTGCTTGAGCTCCGGTTGTTTGGAGGCCGGGCAGTAGGCTGGGCTGCTCAGGGCATTGACGCCCAGCAGCGGCTGGCCGGCCAGCGTTCGACCGCCCAGGCAGTCTGAACCCCAGTGCATGGGCAAAAAAACCTGCCCCGGCCCCAGTTCTGCGCAGGCCTGCAGCGGCAGCACGATGCGCCCGCGTGCGCTCTGCACGCTCACCAGCGCACCGTCGGCCAGGTTGCTGCGCGCCATGTCTTGCGGGTGCATCTGCAGCACCGGTTCCGGGGCGTGGCCAAACAAGCGCCCCAGCAGGCCGGTGCGGCTCATGCCGTGCCACTGGTCGCGCAACCGGCCGGTGTTCAGGGCCAGCGGGTAGGCGGCGTCGCAGGTTTCGTGGGGTGGGCGGTAGGCGAGAGCCGCAAAGCGCGCCTTGCCGTCGGCGGTCGGGAAGCGGCCGTCGGCATACAGGCGCTTGAGTCCGCGGCTTTGCCCCTTGGGCAGCGGCCACTGCTGCGGGCCGGCGCGCTCGAGCAGGGCGTAGCTCAGGCCGCTGATGTCCAGGTCGCGGCCGCAGGTGCTCTGACGGTGTTCGTTCCACACCGCTTCGGGCGTGGGGTAGTCGAAGTGGATGCGCCGCTGCGCCCCGGGCTGCGGGTGCAGCAGGGCTTCGAGGCGCTGCGCCAGGTCGCGCGCGATCACCCAATCGGGCCGCGGGCCGTCTTGCGCAT
The DNA here is from genome assembly GCF_000828915.1 of Serpentinimonas maccroryi. Classification (NCBI taxonomy): domain Bacteria; kingdom Pseudomonadati; phylum Pseudomonadota; class Betaproteobacteria; order Burkholderiales; family Comamonadaceae; genus Serpentinimonas; species Serpentinimonas maccroryi. The sequence continues at coordinate 1,058,047 of NZ_AP014569.1, read as the reverse complement.
GGTCGGGGTGCAGCGGCGCGGGCACGGCGCGGCGCACGCGGCTGATGCAGCGCTCGCTGTTGGTCACCGTGCCTTCTTTTTCGCCCCAGGTGGCGGCAGGCAGCAGCAGGTCGGCGTAGGCGGTGGTGGCGGTGTGGGCAAAGGCCTCCTGCACGATCACGAACTCGGCCCGCTCCAGCGCCCCGCGCACCATGCTCTGGTCGGGCAGGCTTTGGGCCGGGTTGGTGCAGACGATCCACAGCACCTTGACCGCACCCTCGGCGGCGGCCTGGAACATCTCGACGGCGCTGCGCCCGGCTTGCTCGGGCACGCTGGGCAGGCCCCAGAGCTGCGCCACTTCGGCCCGGTGCGCGGGGTTGGCCAGATCGCGGTGGGCGCTGAGCAGGTTGGCCATGGCGCCCACTTCGCGCCCGCCCATGGCGTTGGGCTGGCCGGTCAGGCTAAAGGGGCCGGCACCGGCTTGGCCGATCTGCCCGGTGGCCAGATGCAGGTGGATCAGGGCGGCGTTGTTGGCGCTGCCGTTGCTGCTCTGGTTCAGGCCCTGGCAGTACAGGCTCAGGGTGGGGCGGCGGCGGCGGCCATCGCGGCCGCTAAAGACCGGGGCGGTGGCAGCCGAGGCGGCGGCGGCCGGGGTGCCAGCCGGGGCAGGGGCGTCGAGGCCGGCAAGCCAGCGCGCGGCGGTGAGCAGGTCGGCCTGCTGCAAGCCACACAGGCGCGCCGTGTGGGCGGGGGTGTGCGCACGCACGATCGCTTCCAAGGCTTCAAAACCGCTGGTGTGGGCAGCGATGTAGGCCCGATCCACCCAGCCCTCTTGCAGCATGATGTGCAGCAGGCCGTGCAGCAGCGCCACGTCGGTGCCGGGTTGCAGCGCCAGATGCAGGTCGGCGCAGGCGGCGGTGTCGGTGCGGCGCGGGTCGGCGACGATCAGGCGCAGATCCGGCCGTGCCGCGCGCGCGTCTTCGATGCGGCGAAACAGCACCGGGTGCGCCCAGGCGGTGTTGCTGCCGACGATGAACAGCGTTTGTGCCAGCTCCAAGTCCTCGTAGCAGGGCGGCGGCGCGTCGGCCCCCAGGGTGCGTTTGTAGCCGACCACGGCGCTGCTCATGCACAGGCGCGAGTTGGAGTCGATCTGGTTGCTGCCCAGCACGCCTTTGACGAGCTTGTTGAAGACGTAGTAGTCCTCGGTCAGCAATTGGCCGCTCACATAGACGCCCACGGCGTCGGGGCCGTGCTGGCGCACGGTGCTGGCGATGCGGCTGGCCGCCAGATCGAGCGCCGGCTCCCAAGCCATGGCCTGAGGCGGCTGGCCGCGTGCGCTGCGCCACTGCGGATGCAGCAGCCGGGTGGCTTGCGCCAGCTCGGGGCGAGCGCTCAGGTGCAGGGTCGAGCCTTTGCTGCACAAACGGCCGAAATTGGCCGGATGCTCGGGGTCGCCGCGCACGCCGGTGATGTGGCCGCCCTGGTGCTCGATCAGCACGCCACAGCCCACGCCGCAGTAGGGGCAGGTGGAACGGGTGGTAGTGGCCATGGGTGTGTGCCTTATTTGGCGGGCGCCGGGCAGCTGCCGCTGGTCACGCCGGGGCAGGTGCGCCGGGCCGGGCCCGCCAGCGGCCGCGTGGCCTCGGTGGCCAGGGTGTCGAGCTCGTGGGCGTCTAGGAACACCTGCCCGTGCTCGACTTTGAGGGCGAAGCGCGGCGTTTGACCTTGGTCGGGCGCGGCGGCCTCGCCGCTGTCGAGGGCAATGCTCCAATTGTGCAGCGGGCAGGCCACACTGTGGCCAAACACGATGCCCTGGCTCAGGGGCCCGCCTTTGTGCGGGCAGCGATCGAGCAGGGCAAAAAGGTGCTGGTCGGCGGCCTTAAACACGGCCACGTCGAGGCCGCGGGCGCGTGCCACGCGGCGCGAACCCAGGGCCGGGATGTCATCAACGCTGCAGACGGGAATCCAGCGGGTCATGGTGTCTCCTAGAAAAGTGTGTGGCAATGCAGGCCGCAGCCCTGTAGTGGCTGCACATCAGCCCGGCAGCGCGGCGGGATCTAAGGGCTGATTTAGGGGCTGGAACTGGCGCACATCGACTTGCGCCCGCTCAAAATCGCACCACGGGTCGGGCTCGCCCGCGAGCGCCGCCTGCAGCTGTTGCCACAGCGCCAAGCGGCCAGCGGGGTCGTCGAGGATGCGCTGTTTCACGTAGTCCAGCCCCACCCGGCTTACAAAATGCACCGTGCGCTCCAGATACCAGCCCTCGAGCCGGTAGAGCTGCATGAAGGCGCCGGTGTATTCCATCACTTCGGCGGCGCTTTTGAGCTTGCAAAAAAAGTGCGCCACCTCGGTCTTGATGCCGCCGTTGCCGGCGATGAACATCTCCCAGCCGCTCTCCACGCCGATGATGCCCACGTCCTTGATGCCGGCCTCGGCGCAGTTGCGCGGGCAACCGCTGACGGCAAATTTGACCTTGTGCGGCGCGTACATGCCAAAAAAGGCACGCTCCAGATCCTTGCCCATCTGGGTGCTGTCTTGCGTGCCCATGCGGCACCACTCGGAACCGACGCAGGTTTTGACCGTGCGCAGCGCCTTGGCGTAGGCGTGGCCGCTGGGCATGCCGATCTCTTTCCAGACCTGCACCAGATCTTCTTTTTTGACACCCAACAGGTCGATGCGCTGGCCGCCCGTGACCTTGACGGTGGGGATCTGGTACTTGTCCACCACGTCGGCGATGCGGCGCAGTTCGGCGGCGCTGGTCTCACCGCCCCACATGCGCGGCACCACGCTGTAGGTGCCGTCTTTCTGGATATTGGCGTGGCTGCGCTCGTTGATGAAACGGCTTTGCGGGTCGTCGCGGGCTTCTTTGGGCCAGGTGCTGATGAGGTAGTAGTTGAGGGCCGGCCGGCACGTGGCGCAACCGTTCGGGGTGCGCCAATCGAGGGCCTGATAGACGTCGGCGATGCGCAGCAGCTTGCGCTCGCGGATGGCGTCGCGCACCTCCTGGTGGCTGTGCTCGGTGCAGCCGCACAGGGCTTTTTTCTGCGGCGCGGCCGAGTAGTCGCCGCCGGCGCTGAACATCAGGATCTGCTCCACCAAGCCGGTGCAGCTACCGCAACTGGCGCTGGCCTTGGTGTGTTTGCGCACATCCTCGAGGGTGAACAAGCCCCGGCTCTTGATGGCTTTGCAGATGGCCCCTTTGGTGACGCCGTTGCAGCCGCAGACCTCGTCGCTGTCGGCCATTTGGGCGGCCTTCTGGTGCCCCTGGTGGCCGGCATCGCCTAGGTTGCTCTCGCCAAACACCAGCCGGTCGCGGATGTCGGCAATCGAGCGGCCCTCGCGCAGCAGCTTGAAATACCAGCTGCCATCGGCCGTGTCGCCATAAAGGCAGGCGCCGATCAGTTTGTCGTCTTGCAGCACCAGCTTTTTGTACACGCCGCCATTGGGGGCGGTCGGGTCGCTGAGCAAGATTTCCTCGGTACCGGGGCCGCCCATGAAGTTGCCGGCGCTGAACAGATCGATCCCCGTGACCTTTAGCTTGGTCGAGGTCGTGCTGCCGCTGTAGCGGGCGATGCCGTGCTCAGCCAAGTGGTTGGCCAGCACCTTGCCCTGCTCGAACAGCGGGGCCACTAGGCCGTAGGCGACGCCCCGGTGTGCGGCGCACTCGCCCACGGCGTAGATGCGCGGGTCGGTCACGGTTTGCAGCGTGTCCGAGACCACAATGCCGCGCTGCACGTGCAGCCGCATGTTTTCAGCCAAAGCGGTGTTGGGGCGTATGCCCACCGCCATGACCACCAGCTGGGCCGGGATTTCCGGCTCGGGGGCGCTGCCCGCCTTGAAGCGCACGGCTGCCACGCGCCCATCGGCACCGGGCAGCAGCGCCTCGGTCTGGGCGCCGAGCAGAAACTTCAGGCCGCGCGCCTGCAGCGAGCGCTGCAGCAATGCGGCGGCGCGCTGGTCGAGCTGGCGCTCCATCAACCACGGGGCCGCATGCACCACGGTCACCTCCATGCCGCGCTTCATCAGCCCGTTGGCGGCTTCTAGGCCCAGCAGGCCGCCGCCGATCACTACCGCCTGCCGGTGCTGCGCTGCGGCAGCGATCATGGCCTCGGTGTCGGCGATGTCGCGGTAGCCTTGCACGCCGGGCAGTTGCGCTCCGGGGATGGGCAGGATGAAGGCGTTGGAGCCGGTGGCCAGGATCAAGCGGTCGTAGGCGACGGTGTGCGTGGCCCCGCCGGGCCCGCTGGCGTGCACCAGGCGCCGGGTGCGGTCCACCGCGCTGACGCTCCAGCCGGCGTGCAGAGTGATGCCGTGCTGGCGGTACCAGCCCCAGTCGTTGAGCACGATCTGCTCGGGCTCCTGCTCGCCGGCCAGCACCGGCGAGAGCAGGATGCGGTTGTAGTTGGGGTGCGGCTCGGCGCCAAAGACGGTGATGTCGTACAGCTCGGGGCTGAGCTTGAGCAGCTCTTCGAGCGTGCGCACGCCGGCCATGCCGTTGCCCACCAGCACCAGCTTGGGGCGCGGGGCTGGGGTTGGGGTGGCTGGCGCGGCGCCGTGGGGGGAGGTGGATTCCATCATGCGGCCTCTTTGTGCACGTGCGTCTGGCGGGTGTACAAAAAATCGAGCACTTCTTTGCGGCATTGCAGGTACGTGGGGTGGTCCGCCAGTGCCACGCGCTGGCGCGGGCGCGCCAGGGGCACCGTCAGCACCTCACCGATGGTGGCCGAGGGGCCGTTGGTGAGCATCACGATGCGGTCCGAGAGCAGCACCGCTTCATCCACGTCGTGCGTCACCATCACCACGGTGCTGTGGGTGCGAACCACGATCTCAAGCAGTTCGTCTTGCAGCTTGGCGCGTGTCAGGGCGTCGAGCGCGCCGAAGGGCTCATCGAGCAGCAGCACCTTGGGCTCCATGGCCAGCGCGCGCGCGATGCCGACGCGCTGCTTCATGCCGCCGCTGATTTCCCCCGGGCGCCGTTGCGCGGCGTGGCTCAGGCCCACCAGCTCCAGCGCCGCGTGGGTGCGCGCCGCCAGTTCGGCTTTGCTCTCCGACTTGGCCCCGGCGCTGCGCGATCCGGCCCCAAAGACGCGCTTGACGCCCAGGTGCACGTTCTCAAAACAGGTGAGCCAAGGCAGCAGGGAGTGGTTTTGAAACACCACGGCGCGCTCAGGCCCCGGGCCGGCGATCTCGCGCCCGGCGCACAGCAGCAGCCCCGAGGTCGGCGTGGTCAGGCCGGCGATCAGGTTGAGCAGGGTCGATTTGCCGCAACCCGAGTGCCCGATCAGGGTCACGAACTCGCCCTTGGCGATGCGCAGGTCGATCTGGCGCAGGGCCTCGAACTCGCCGCGCTGGGTTTTGAAGCGCTGTGCCACGCCCTCGATCAAGATGTAGGAGCTGTCGTTCATGATTTGACTTCCTCGAAAGTAAAGGCGCGGGCGATGCTCACCAAGGCCCACTCCAGCAACAGGCCGACCAGGCCGATGACGAAAATCGCCACGATGATGTTCGTGATGTTGAGGTTGTTCCACTCGTCCCAGATCCAAAAGCCGATGCCCACGCCGCCGGTCAGCATTTCGGCCGCCACGATCACCAGCCAAGCGGTGCCCACGGCCAGGCGCACGCCGGTGAGCACGTAGGGCAGCACGGCGGGCAGCAAGATCTGGGTCAGGATGGTCCACTCGCTCAGGTTGAGCACGCGCGCCACGTTCAGGTAGTCTTGCGGTACGCGCTGCACGCCGACGGCGGTGTTGATGATCATGGGCCAGATCGAGCAGATAAAGATGGTCCAGATCGCCGCCGCTTCGGTGCCTTGGAACACCAGCAGCCCAATCGGCAGCCAGGCCAGCGGCGACACCGGCTTGAACAGGCTGATGAGCGGCGCGCACATGCGCCCGGCAAAGACCGAGCGCCCGATCAGAAAACCCAGCGGAATGCCCACCAAGGCCGCCAGACCGAAGCCCAACCCGACGCGCTCGAGCGAGCTGAGCACCTGCCAGCCGATGCCGACATCGCTGGGGCCGTTGACGAAGAAGGGGTCGGAGAACAGCTCCAGCGCCGCGCTCCAGGTCGCGCCCGGGGTTGGGAACTGGCCTTCGCCGCCGCTGGCGGCCAAATGCCACAGGCCGATGAGCAGCAGCAAACCCAACAGCGGCGGCACGACCTGGGGCGGCCATGCGCTGACGTCCCAGCGCGGCCCTTGGGGGCTGGGCGCCAGTTTGACGGCTTGGGTGGCCGGGGCGGTTGGGGTGTGGGCATGTGCAGCCGGGGCGCTGGCCGCGTGGCTGCTCTCCAGCGGTCGGGGGGTATGAAAGACGGCGCTGACCATGGTGGCGGCTCCTTAGGCTTTGACGCTGAAGCTGTCGGCGTAGCGCGCCGGGTCGCGGCCGTTCCAGACCACGCCATCCATCAGGGTGCTGCTGCGCAGCGGCTCGCGCGGCACGCTGATGTTGAGTTGCGTCGCGGCCTGACGGTAGAGCTCGATCTGGTTGATCTGCTGCGCCACTTGCAGGTAGTTGGGGTGCTCGCGCAGCAGGCCCCAGCGTTTGAACTGGGTCAGGAACCACATGCCATCGGACAGGAACGGGAAGTTGACCGCGCCGCCGTCAAAGAACTTCATGTGTTTGGGGTCGTCCCAGGTGCGCCCGAGGCCGTTTTGGTAGCGCCCCAGAATGCGATCCCGGATCACATTGACGCTGGTGTTGACAAAGGGGCGGGCGGCGATGGTCTCGGCCATGCGCAGCTTGTTTTGCAGGCTGGCGTCGATCCAGCGGCTGGCTTCGAGCACCGCCATCATCACGGCGCGCGCGGTGTGGGGGTGGCGGCGCACGAAGTCGGCGCGCGCGCCCAGCACCTTCTCGGGGTGGTCGGGCCACACATCTTGGGTGTTGGCGGCGGTGATGCCGATGCGGTCCACGATGGCGCGGTGGTTCCACGGTTCGCCGACGCAGAACCCGTCCATGTTGCCCACGCGCATATTGGCCACCATCTGCGGCGGCGGCACCGTGATGACCTTGGTGTCACGCAGCGCGTTGACGCCGGCGCTGGCCAGCCAGTAGTACAGCCACATGGCGTGGGTGCCGGTGGGGAAGGTCTGGGCGAAGGTGTAGTCGCGGCGCTCGCGTGCCATCAGTTGCGTCAGCGTGGCCAAGTCCACCGCGCCGCGCTCGGCCAGTTGGCGGCTTAGGGTGATGCCTTGGCCGTTGCGGTTGAGCGTCATCAGCACCGACATATCGGTGCGCGGCCCGCCCAGCCCCAGTTGCAGCCCGTAGATCAGGCCATAGAGCGAATGCGCCATATGCAGTTCGCCGTTGAGCAGCTTGTCGCGCAGACCGGCCCAACTGGCTTCCTTGGACAGGACGATGCGCACCCCATGTTTGCGGTCCAGCTCCAGCACCGAGGCCATGATCACCGAGGCGCTGTCGGTGAGCGGGATGAAGCCGATGCGCACCTCCTCGAGCTCGGGCCGCGCCGCGCCTTGGGCGTGGGCGATCGAGCGCAGGCCGGGCATCAGGCCGGTGCCGGCAGTGGCCAACAGGGCGGCGCCAGCGAGCGCAGCCCCTTGGCGCAGGGCGCTGCGGCGCCCGCTGTGTGTGGCGACGTCGGCGGCTGGCGCCGGGCCGGCTGCCTGGCCATTTGCCGCAGGGCTGGCAGAGTCTGGCGCCAAGGCGGGCCAGGGCTTAGATGGGATAGGGCTGAACGCGGGCATGACAACTCCTGGAACAATGAACAATCGAAAGGCGCTGCAGAAAATGAAAAACGGCGTCCTCCAGTGCCCACCGTGAAAGCGGGTTGGAGGGACGCCGTTGCCCCTGCGGCTCTGCGAGCCGGGTTCGAGCCGCCATTGGCGCGAACCATGCAGTCAATCAAGCAGATTCCGTGCCAAAGTGCTTTGGGGTTGATTTTGCGGGGTGATTGGGGCTCTGGTGCTGCCTTTGCACCCTTTTGCCGCCCCGGCGCACCAAATTCGGGCCCGGTTGCTTACCTTCTTGGTGCAAGCAGGCGGCTCATCGAGAGCACCGCCTCGGCCACATCCACCATGCGCTTGTTCTGGTTCATGGCCAGCTCGCGCAGGGCTTTGTGTGCGGTCGGCTCATCGAGCTGCTGGTGCGCCATGAGCAGGCCTTTGGCGCGCTCGATCAGTTTGCGCTCGTTGAGGCTGGCGCGCAGCGTTTCCAACTCGGCGGCGGCGGCTTGCAGCCGCTGGCCCTGTTCTTGCACCAGGTCGAGCACCGATTTTTCCAAACCGCCCGCCAGCCCTTGGGGTGTGGGCTGGAGGGTGGGGCGCGCAGCCTCAAAAAACGCGCTGCTCCGCTGTGTTTCGCTGGCCCCGTTGGCCCCGTTGGCCGCGCTGCCGGCCTGGTGCTGGCGCTGTTCGAGTTGCCCGATTTCGGCTTGCACCTGCGCCATGCAGGCGCTGGCTTGAGCTACCAAAGATTGCGTCAATTGGTCCTCGACCGGGCGCATTTCGTCCATGCACTGGCTGCAGCAGGCAAACCAGACCCTGCTCTGTGCCGGCTCCAGCGCCCCACCGGCCGGTGTTTGCAGCAGCAAACGGCGCATGCGGCTGCGCTCGACCAGAGGCTGGGCGCGCTGGCGCTCCTGCCAGAATGGCAGCAGCGCTGCGCTGGCAAAGGACTCAAACACTTCCAGGCAACGCTGCTGCGCCTCGATCAGATCAATCAGGTGCGCCTGTTCGTGCGCTTGCGCCTGTGCGCTGGCGAGCAGGGCGGCGCCAGCGGCGCGCTCTTGGCCGGCCCACTCTTTGCCTTGCATCAGGTTGAACAGCGCCACCAGTGGACGCAGCAGTTCGGGCGCGCTGGCGCTGTCGGCGGCCTCGAACACGACCGCCAGCAAACTGGCGATCAGGCGCGCGTAATCGGCCGACAGGCCTTGTGTGCCCAGTGCCATGGCGGCCACGCGCGAGCGCAGCAGCGCCAGCGCCTCCAGCCCTTGCAGCGCGTAGGCCACCCGGCTCAACAGCCGCGCACCGTGCGCTGAGGGGGCGGCGATCAAGGCTGCGGACTCGTGCAGCCACTGCGCGACCCAGCGGTCGGTGCACCGGGTTTGCTGGCGCAAGTCCGATTCGGGTGGGGCCTGCCCCATGCTGGCCTGCCCCACCCAGAGGCTGGAGAGTCCGCGTTCGCGTTGCAATTCATGCACCAGCGCGGCGGTGCTGCGGGCCAGCGCAATGCTCTGCGCCAGCCGCTGCAACTCGCTCAGTTCGGTGTGTTTGGCGGCCAGTAGGAAACTGAGGCTGGAGGTCATCGAGGGGGTGGTCAGGCGGCGCCGGGGTTGCGGCACATGTTTCAAGCAATTTCCATGCCCTTATGGGGCGAGGGAGGGTGTCGCGGTAAGGGTGTCGCGCAATACCGTGCCTGCCTTACACTCATCCCATGCTGATTTTGGGAATCGAAAGCTCGTGCGATGAAACCGGGGTGGCTTTGGTGCGCGCCGAGGCCGGTGCGGCTCCGCCGCGGCTGCTGGCCCAAGCCCTGCACAGCCAGGTGCAGATGCACGAGTCGTATGGCGGCGTGGTGCCCGAACTGGCCAGCCGCGACCACATCCGGCGCGTGTTGCCGCTCACCCACAGCGTGTTGCGGCAGGCCGACTGCACGCTGCAGCAGATCGACTGTTTGGCGTTTACGCGCGGCCCGGGCTTGGCTGGGGCCTTGCTGGTGGGGGCCGGGGTGGCGTGCGGCATGGCGGCGGCGCTGGGCAAGCCCACGCTCGGGGTGCACCACCTCGAGGGGCATCTGCTGTCGCCGTTTTTGAGCGCCGATGCGCCCGAGTTCCCGTTTGTGGCGCTGCTGGTCTCGGGCGGGCACACGCAACTGATGCGCGTCGATGGTGTCGGGCGCTACCACTTGCTGGGCGAGACCATCGACGACGCTGCCGGCGAGGCCTTCGACAAATCGGCCAAGCTGCTCGGGTTGGGCTACCCCGGCGGCCCGGCGCTGGCGCGGTTGGCTGAGCACGGCCGCGCCGACGCCTTCAAGCTGCCGCGCCCGCTGCTGCACAGCGGCGATCTGGATTTTTCCTTTGCCGGCCTCAAAACCGCAGTGCTCACGCAGGTGCGCAAGCTGGGCGCTGAAATCGACGCGCGCCGGGCCGATCTGGCCGCCGCCACCGAGGCCGCCATCGTCGAGGTGCTGCTGAAAAAATCGCTCGCCGCCTTGCAGCAAACCGGTTTGCGGCGGCTGGTGGTGGCCGGCGGCGTGGGTGCCAACCAGCGCTTGCGCCAGCAGCTCGACGCCGCTGCCCAGCGCCTGGGGCTGCGCGTGCACTACCCCGAGCTGCACCTGTGCACCGACAACGGCGCCATGATCGCGCTGGCCGCCGCGATGCGCTGGCAAGCCGGCCTGATGCCCGCCGACGCCCGCGGCGAGGGCTACAGCTTCGCGGTGCGGCCGCGCTGGCCGCTGGCGCAGAGCGCAAGCGCCTAAGCCGCCGCGCAACCGGCTTGATAGGCGCTACACCATCTAAGGGGCACATCGTGCTGCAAGCGCAGTGAGGGCGCCGCGCGAGCGCCGTGGACACGCCGTGGAGCGCAGCCGCGTTCGGGCATAATATCCGTTCATCAACCGCCGGGTCTGCACAGCTCGGCGGTTCGCATTTGGAGACGCAACAATGCCCACCTATCCCGTAACCAAGCGCGGCGCCGAACAGCTCAAATCCGAGTTGCAGCGCCTCAAATCCAGCGACCGCCCGGCGGTCATCAACGCCATCTCCGAGGCGCGCGCCCAAGGCGACCTGAGCGAGAACGCCGACTACGACGCCGCCAAAGAGCGCCAGGGCTTCATCGAAGGCCGCATCGCCGAAATCGAGAGCAAGCTGGCGCAGGCTCAGGTCATCGACCCGGCCACGCTCGACGCCGGCGGCCGGGTGGTGTTTGGGGCCATCGTCGAGCTCGAAGACGAACTCAGTGGCGCGGCGGTTACGTACCAGATCGTGGGCGAAGACGAGGCCGACCTCAAGCAGGGCCTGATCAACATCTCGAGCCCGATCGCGCGCGCCCTGATCGGCAAGGTGGAAGGCGACGTGGCCGAGGTGCAGGCCCCGGGCGGCGTCAAGCGCTACGAAATCATGGCGGTGCGCTACCAGTAAGCAGCCCACCCAGAGGCTAAGCGGCCGCGGCGCGTTCGGCCGCCTGCACGGTGTTGCTCAGCAGCATGGTGATGGTCATGGGCCCGACGCCGCCGGGCACTGGCGTGAGGTAGCCGGCGACCTCTTTGACGCCGGCAAAATCCACGTCACCACACAGTTTGCCGGCGGCGTCGCGGTTCATGCCCACGTCGAGCACCACGGCGCCGGGTTTGACCATGTCGGCCGTGAGCAGCCCGGCCTTGCCCACCGCGGCCACGATCACGTCGGCTTGCCGGGTGTGGGTTTTGAGGTCTGGGGTGCGCGAGTGGCACAGGGTCACGGTGGCGTCGCGTTGCAGCAGCAGCAGCGCCATCGGTTTGCCCACGATGTTGCTGCGCCCGATGACCACGGCGTGCTTGCCGCGCAAGTCGCAGCCGATGTGCTCCAGCATTTTCAGACAGCCGTAGGGGGTGCAGGGCCAGAAACCGGGCTGCCCGACCAGCAGCGCCCCGGCGCTGGCGATGTGAAACCCGTCCACATCTTTGGCTGGGCTGATGGCTTCGATCACGCGCTGTGCGTCGATCTGCGGCGGCAGCGGCAGCTGCACCAAAATGCCGTGGATGCTCGGGTCGGCGTTGAGCGCGGCGATGCGCGCCAGCAACTCGGCTTGGCTCAGGCTGGCGGGGTGGCGTTCGAGCAGCGAGTGGATGCCGGCCTCGGCGCAGGCCTTGACCTTGTTGCGCACGTACACCTGGCTGGCCGGATCCTCGCCCACCAGCAGCACCGCCAAGCCGGGCCGGTGGCCGTGCGCCGCTAGGGTGCTTACGCGCTGCGCCAGATCGGCGCGCAGTTGCCGCGACAGCGCCACGCCGTCGATCAAGTGTGCAGTCATTGCAAAATTAGAGGTGATAAAAGGTAAGGGGTTAGGCTTTGGCGCCCGGGGCCAAGGCGATTTTGAGCAGATCGGCGACCGTGTTGGCGCCGAGCTTTTCCATGATGTTGGCGCGGTGCGCCTCCACCGTTTTGATGCTGATATTGAGGTCGTCGGCGATCTGCTTGTTGAGCCGCCCGGCCACGATGCGCTCGAGCACCTGCGATTCGCGCCCGGTGAGCCGGGCCATCAGGGCTTCGCGGCTGGCGGCTTGCTGGAGGTCGGCAAAGGCGGTGCGCGCCGTCTCGAGCATGCGATCGACCAAGGCCATGAGCTGCTGCTCGTTGAAGGGTTTTTGGATGAAATCGAGCGCGCCTTTTTTCATCGTCTGCACCGCCATGGGCACGTCGCCGTGGCCGGTGATGAAGACGATCGGCAAGGGGGAGTGGCGTTCGAGCAGCCGGTCTTGCAGCTCCATGCCGCTCATGCCGCCCATGCGGATGTCGGCCACTAGGCAGGCCACTTCGCGCGGGTCGTAGCGGCTTAAAAAAGCCTCGGCGGACTCGAAGCAACGCACCCGGTAGTCTTTGCCCTCGAGCAGCCACTGCAGCGAGTCGCGCACCGCCTCATCGTCATCGACCACGTAAACCAAACCGCGCTTAGCCATCACACTCATTTGTCGCCTTCATTGGGTAGGCATAGGCCCGGCGGCGGGCCCTGGCCTGGGTGCATCAGGATTTGAGCGCAGTCAGCGAGGGGAGCCAGAAGCTGAACTCACAACCCATGATTTCCTGCCCATTGTAGAGGTTGTGCGCCTCGAGCCGACCGTGGTGCGATTCGACGATCGAGCGGCACAGCTTGAGCCCGATCCCCATGCCCTCGGCCTTGGTGCTGTAAAAGGCCTCGTAGATGCGTTCGAGTCGTTCCGGCGGGATGCCGCGGCCGGTGTCGCGCACGCTGAACTCCACCACCGGCAGGCCCTCGACGTGGCGCGGCGTCACGCACAGCTCGACTTGGCGCTGGCCCACGGGGCGCTGCGCCTGCATGATGGCTTCGCCGGCGTTTTTGAGCAAGTTGATGAGCACCTGCTCGATCAAGATCGGGTCCACCAGCAGCTGCGGCAGGCGCGCCGCCACGTAGGTGTTGAGGCGCACCAGGTGGCGGCGCAGATCGATTTCGGCCAGTTCCACGGCGTTGGCCACCATCTGCGCCGCGTCCGAGGGGATCGGGGTGGGTTCGCTGCGTTTGACGAAGGCGCGGATGCGCTGGATGATCTGGCCGGCGCGCTGGGCCTGTTTGGCGGTTTTTTGCAGCACCTCGAGCAGCTCGGCCTCGCTGATCTGCTGCTGCTGCAAGCGCGCGATCATGCCGCTGCTGTAGTTGTTGATGGCGGTCAGGGGCTGGTTGAGCTCGTGCGCCACGCTCGAGGCCATCTCGCCCATGGTGATCAGGCGGCTGGCGGCCTCGGCGCGCTCTTGCTGCAGGGCGGCTTGCTGCTCGGCGCGCCGGCGCGCCGTGATGTCGGAGGCGATCACCATCTGCACCAGCCGGCCATCGACCCAGGTCAGGTAGCGCGAGCGCACCTCCAGCCACTTGTTGAGGGCGTCGAGGAACAGCTCGGCGTGGTCGGTGGTGGCCTCAAACAGGGTGTCGGTGGGCAAGCCCGCTAGGCCGTCGGACTGGTGGTCCTCGCCATCCGGGCGGGTGGCGCTGCTGCGCTGGCTCAACTGGATCAGCTGCCGGTGCCCTTCGGCGGTCGAGCCGAACCAGGTCTGATACATGCGGTTGGCAAACAGCAGTTCGGTGCTGTTCAAGGGCGCCACCGACACCGCTTGGTCGAGCGTGTCGAGCACGGTGGTGAAGCGCCGGTACGAGGCCCCGAGCTCTTCGCGCACGCGCTTGGGTTCGCTGATGTCGGTCATCGACGTCATCCAGCCGGTCTGCTGGCCCTGCGAGTCGATCAGCGGCGAGACGTACATGCGGGCATAAAAAGTGCCGCCGTCTTTGCGCTGCACGGGCATCTCGAAGCCCCCGGCGTTGGTGCGGCCGCTGAGCTCGTCGTCGAGCCGGGCGTGCAGGTTTTCCACATGGGCGGCGGGCCAGTAGGGGAAGGGGGCTTGCGCACCCACCAAGTCGGCCTCGTTCCAGCCGGTCATCGAACAAAAAGCCGGGTTCACGTAGGTGATGCGGCCATTGAGGTCGAGCGCGCGCATGCCGGTGAGCATGGAGTTTTCCATGGCGCGGCGAAACAGCGTCTCGGACTGCAGGGCACGCTGCGCCTGCAGCCGGCGCCGGGTGTGGCGCAGGTTGGTGAGCAGCATCCAGATGGTTAGCAGGCTGAGCGAGCCGACAACCCAGAAAAATCCTTCGCCGGCGGCATCGCGGCTGATGCGGTAGCTGGTGGCGCGCAGCTGCAAGTGCGGGCCCACGGGCGTGACCGCCAGCTGGGCGCTGCGCGGCTGCCCAGTCCAAGGCAACCACGGCAAGCCCTCTGGGTCGAGCTCGTGCGTGCTGCCGGCCACCACGTTGCCGTTCAAATCGACCAGCGCCAGCGCGTAGCGGGTGCGGACATCGCCAGGCACCCCCAACCGCAGCAGCATTTCGAGCGAATACTCGACCATCAGAGTGCCCTGAAAGCTGCCAAAGTGCGTCAACGGCAGCAGCAACAGCAGGCGCGAGTCGGGCCCCGGGCCACCCAGCGGGCGACTGAAGTGTGGCTGCAGGGTGGTGCGCGCCACACCCAGCGCGCCCTCGGTGTCGACATCCAAAACCGGCTGGCCGGCGCTGCGGTTGAGCAGCGCCGGTGCCTGCACGGCCGCGTGGGCCGATACCACTTGGTCGCGCGCATCGAGCCAAGTCAGCGCCAGCAGCTCGGGAAAGCGCCCGGCCAGCAGCTCGGCTTCGAGGCCAAACAGCTGGGGGCTGAGTTCACCGCCGACGACCTCTGCGGCCATGCGCTGCAAGGGCTCGTGCGGCTCGAGCAAGCGCAGCCGCAGGCGCTGCTGCGCGTACTCGACGTCGCGCGTCACCTCTTGCTGCTCGCGTTGCGCCTCGAGCCGGGTGAAGTAGGTGAACGCCGAGGCGATGGCGGCCAAAAAAAGCAGCACCGAGATCAGGGGCACGATGCTGACCATCCGGTCTTGGTGCGCCGGGCTCAGGCCCTGCCACCAGCGCTGCCAGCGCCGCCAAGGGCGCCAGCGCGCGCGGAGCGAAGCGATCAGGGAGCTGGGTGTGCTTGTCATTGGCTCCAAGTCTATGGGAAAACCCGCATCGGATGGGGCTTGCTCGCTGGTTTGCACGCGGACACAATTTCATAATACAAAAAGTTAATCTGTATCTTGAAAAATTCCACAAACTCTGCCACACTTCGTTCGAGGTGGCGCGCGCCTGTGTCACCATAAACCCGTCGGTGCCCGCCACGATCGTGCGCACCGCAGTGGCCCACAAACAGGAGACGCCGCATGTCCGAACCCCTGCCTCCCTCCCAGAGCGTGCTCAGCGCGCCCGACCTCGACGCCCAAGAAACGCGCGAATGGCTCGACGCCCTCACAGCGGTGATCGAGCGCGAGGGCCCCGAGCGCGCCCACTTTTTGCTCGAGCAGCTGCTCGAAGAGGCGCGCGAGCACAGCGTCGATCTGCCGTTTTCGGCCACCACCGGTTACGTCAACACCATCGAGCCGGGCGAAGAAGCGCCCAGCCCCGGCAAGCTGGCGCTCGAGGGGCGGCTGCGCGCCTACATGCGCTGGAACGCGATGGCGATGGTGGTCAAGGCGAACCGGCTCGACCCGGCCGACGGCGGCGATTTGGGTGGCCACATCAGCTCATTCCAGTCGATGGCGCACATGCTGGCGGCGGGTTTCAACCACTTCTGGCACGCCGACGACACCGACAGCGGCGGCAGCCACGGCGGCGATCTGCTCTACATGCAGGGCCACAGCGCGCCCGGCATCTACGCCCGCGCCTTCATGGAAGGGCGCATCAGCGAGGAGCAACTGCTCAACTTCCGCCAAGAGGTCGATGGCAAGGGCCTGTCGAGCTACCCGCACCCCAAGCTGATGCCCGATTTTTGGCAGTTCCCGACCGTGAGCATGGGGCTGGGGCCGCTGATGGCGATCTACCAGGCGCGTTTTCTCAAGTACCTGCACGCGCGCGGCATTGCCGACACGGCGCGGCGCAAGGTCTGGGCCTTTTGTGGCGACGGCGAGATGGACGAGCCCGAAAGCCTGGGCGCGATCGGGCTGGCGGCGCGCGAAGGGCTGGACAACCTGATCTTTGTCGTCAACTGCAACCTGCAGCGCCTCGACGGCCCGGTGCGCGGCAACGGCAAGATCATCCAAGAGCTCGAGGGCGAGTTTCGCGGCTCGGGCTGGAACGTGATCAAGCTGCTCTGGGGCCGCCAGTGGGACGAGCTGCTGGCGCGCGACAAAGACGGCGCCCTGCGCAAGATCATGATGGACACGCTGGACGGCGACTACCAGGCCTTCAAGGCCAACGACGGCGCCTTTGTGCGCAAAAACTTCTTTGGCCGCGACCCCCGCGCGCTCGAGCTGGTGGCCAAGATGAGCGACGCCGATGTGGCGGCGCTGCGCCGTGGCGGCCACGACGCCTCCAAGGTCTATGCCGCCTTCCACCGCGCCCAGCACCACCAGGGCCAGCCCACGGTGCTGCTGGTCAAAACCGTCAAGGGCTACGGCATGGGCAAGTCGGGCGAGGGCAAAAACACCGCGCACCAGACCAAAAAGCTCAGCGACGAAGACATCCGCACCTTCCGCGACCGCTTCAACATCCCCATCCCCGACAGCGAGTTGCCCCAAATCCCGTTTTACAAACCGGCCGACGACACGCCCGAGATGCGCTACCTGCACGAGCGCCGCCAGGCGCTGGGCGGCTACCTGCCCAAGCGGCGCGAGCGCAGCAGCGAGCAGTTCACCGTGCCCGCGCTCGAGACCTTCAAGGCGGTGCTGGAGCCGACCGCCGAGGGGCGCGAGATTTCCACCACCCAGGCCTACGTGCGCTTTCTCACGCAACTGCTGCGCGACGCGGCGCTGGGGCCGCGCGTGGTGCCGATTTTGGTCGACGAGGCGCGCACCTTTGGCATGGAGGGGCTGTTTCGCCAGATCGGCATCTACAACCCCAAAGGCCAGCTCTACACCCCGGTCGACAAAGACCAGGTGATGTACTACCGCGAAGACAAGGCCGGCCAGATTTTGCAAGAGGGCATCAACGAAGCCGGCGGCATGGCGAGCTGGATCGCGGCCGCGACTTCGTACAGCACCAACAACCGCATCATGGTGCCGTTCTACATCTACTACTCGATGTTTGGCTTCCAGCGCATCGGCGACCTGGCTTGGGCGGCGGGCGATATGCAGGCGCGCGGCTTTTTGCTCGGCGGCACCAGCGGCCGCACCACGCTCAACGGCGAGGGCTTGCAGCACGAAGACGGGCACAGCCAGATTCTGGCCAGTACCATCCCCAACTGCATCAGCTACGACCCGAGCTTTGCGCACGAGGTGGCGGTGATCCTGCACCACGGCCTCAAGCGCATGGTCGAGCAGCAGGAAAACGTGTTTTACTACCTCACGCTGCTGAACGAAAACTACCCCATGCCGGGCCTCACCCCCGGCACCGAGGCGCAAATCCTCAAAGGCATGTACCTGTGCCAGGAAGGCCCCAAGCTCACGCCCCGGGTGCAGTTGCTGGGCTGTGGCTCGATTTTGCGCGAAAGCCTGTTTGCGCAGCGCCTGCTGGAGCAAGACTGGGGCGTGGCGGCCAACGTCTGGAGCTGCCCGAGCTTCAACGAGCTGGCGCGCGAGGGCCAAGACTGCGAGCGCTGGAACCTGTTGCACCCCACCGAGGCGCCGCGGCAGGCGTTCGTGACGCAGCAGCTGGCCGCGCACACCGGCCCGGTGGTGGCCGCGACCGACTACATGAAAGCCTACGCCGAGCAGATTCGGGCCTTCATCCCCAAAGGGCGCAGCTACAAGGTGCTGGGCACCGACGGCTTTGGCCGCAGCGATTTTCGTAGCAAGCTGCGCCAGCACTTTGAGGTCAACCGCCACTACATCGTGGTCGCCGCGCTCAAGGGCTTGGCCGAGGAGGGCGCTTTGCCCGCCGCCAAAGTGGCCGAAGCGATCGCCAAATACGGCATCGACGCCAACAAGATCAACCCCTTGCACGCCTGAAGCGCGCGAAAGGCATTCATCATGGCAATGATCGAAGTCAAAGTCCCCGACATCGGCGACTTCACAGACGTGGCGGTGATCGAGCTGCTGGTCAAAGTAGGCGACCGCGTGAAGGCCGAGCAGTCGCTGGTCACGGTCGAGAGCGACAAGGCGTCGATGGAAATCCCGTGCTCGCACGCCGGCGTGGTGCGCGCGCTCAGGGTGGCGCTGGGCGACAAGGTGAACATCGGCTCGGTGCTGCTGGAGCTGGAAGCCGAGGGTGCGCTGGAGCCGGCTGCTGCCGCTGCTGCTGCGCCTGCTTCCGCTGCGCCCGCTGCTGCGGCGGTGGTGGCCGTGCCCGTGGCCGTCGTGCCGGCAGCGGCGCAAGCCGCGCAGCCCAGCGTGCCTGCGCCTGCGCCTTCAACTGCCCCGGCCGCTGCGCCCACGCAAGCCACCGCCGCGCTGCCCCATGCCTCGCCGTCGGTGCGCAAGTTTGCGCGCGAGCTCGGCGTGCCGCTGGCCGAGGTCAGCGGCAGCGGCCTCAAGGGCCGCATCACGCTGGCCGACGTGCAAGCCTTTAGCCGCGCCGTCATGGCCGGGCAGCAGCACACCCTAGCGGGCCGGGCGGCCTTGGCGGGCAGCGGCGCCGCTGCTGGAGCGTCTGGCAGCGAGCTGGGCCTGATCCCTTGGCCCAAGGTGGACTTTGCCAAGTTTGGCCCCATCGAGCGCAAAGAGCTGGGGCGGATCAAGAAAATCAGCGCCGCCAACCTGCTGCGCAACGCCGTCATGATCCCGGCCGTCACCAACCACGACGACGCCGACATCACCGAACTCGAGGCCTTTCGCGTCGCCACCAACCGCGAGCACGAAAAATCGGGCGTCAAAGTCACCATGCTGGCCTTCCTCATCAAGGCCTGCGTGGCGGCGCTGAAAAAATTCCCCGACTTCAACAGCAGCCTCGACGGCGACGCGCTGATCGTCAAAAACTACTGGCACATCGGCTTTGCCGCCGACACGCCCAATGGCCTGATGGTGCCGGTGCTCAAAAACGCCGACCAAAAAGGGGTGCTGCAAATCAGCCTAGAGATGGCCGAACTGGCCAAAAAAGCGCGCGACGGCAAGCTCAGCCCGGCCGAAATGAGCGGCGCCACCTTCACCATCTCGAGCTTGGGCGGCATCGGCGGGCGCTACTTCACACCGATCATCAACGCCCCCGAAGTCGCCATTTTGGGTGTCTGCAAAAGCCAGCTGAGCCCGGTCTGGAACGGCACGGCATTTGAGCCGCGGCTGCTGCTGCCGCTGTCGCTCACCTGGGACCACCGCGTCATCGACGGCGCCGCGGCGGCGCGCTTCAACGCCTATCTGGGCCAGATTCTGGCCGACTTCCGCCGCGTGCTGCTCTAAGGGCCACCTGCCATGACCAATCAAACACATCCAAACCCTACCGAGTTCGACTGCGACCTGCTGGTGCTGGGCTCGGGCCCGGGTGGCTACTCGGCCGCTTTTCGGGCTGCCGATCTGGGCCTCAAGGTGGTGCTGGTCGAGCGCTACGCCCAGCTCGGCGGGGTCTGTCTGAACGTGGGCTGCATCCCCTCCAAGGCCTTGCTGCACGTGGCGGCGGTGCTCGAAGAAGCCAGCCATCTGGGCGCGCTCGGGGTCGAATTTGCCGCCCCCACGGTGAGCGTGGACAAGCTGCGCGCGCACAAAGACAAGGTCATCGGCAAGCTCACCGGTGGCCTGGGTGCCATGGCCAAAATGCGCAAGGTCGAGATCGTGCGCGGCTACGGTGCCTTCGTCGGTCCGCACCAGATCGAAGTGGAGGAAACCCACGGCAGCGGCCAAGCGCAGACCGGCAGCAAAAAACGGCTGTCGTTCAAGCGCTGCATCATCGCCGTGGGCTCGCAGGCCGTGCGCCTGCCCTTCATGCCAGACGATGCGCGGGTGGTTGACAGCACCGGCGCGCTGGCGCTGCCAGGCGTGCCCAAAAAGATGCTGATCATCGGCGGCGGCATCATCGGCCTCGAGATGGGCACGGTCTATTCGGCGCTGGGCGCGCGGCTGGATGTGGTCGAGATGCTCGACGGCCTGATGCCGGGCGCCGACCGCGATCTGGTCAAGGTCTGGGAGAAGATGAACCAAGGGCGCTTCGACCGCATCTTGCTCAAAACCAAAACCGTGGGCGCGCAAGCCACACCCGAGGGCATACGGGTGCAGTTCGAGGGCGCAGACGGCAGCCCAAGCGAAGGCCTGTACGACTTGGTGCTGCAAGCCGTGGGCCGCGCACCCAACGGCAAAAAGATCGCCGCCGAGCGCGCCGGCGTGGCCGTGAACGGGCGCGGCTTCATCGAAGTCGATGCGCAGATGCGCAGCAACGTGCCCCACATCTTCGCCATCGGCGACGTGGTCGGCCAACCGATGCTGGCGCACAAGGCGGTGCACGAGGCGCACGTGGCGGCCGAGGTGGTGGCGGGCGAATTGCTGGGCCGCGCCGATCTGGCGCGCGCGGCTTTCGATGCCCGCGTGATCCCCAGCGTGGCCTACACCGACCCCGAGCTGGCTTGGGTGGGCCTGACCGAAGAGCAGGCCAAGGCGCAGGGCATCGCGGTGCGCAAGGGCTTGTTTCCGTGGAGCGCTTCCGGGCGCGCCTTGGCCAACGGCTGCGAGCAGGGCTTCACCAAGCTGCTGTTCGACGACCGCCCCGAAGCCGCTGGCCACGGCCGCATCTTGGGCGGCGGCATCGTCGGGCGCCACGCCGGCGATTTGATCGGCGAAGTCGCGCTGGCGATCGAAATGGGCGCCGACGCCATAGACATCGGCAAAACCATCCACCCGCACCCCACGCTGGGCGAGTCTGTCGGTCTGGCGGCCGAAGCCGCGCACGGCAGTTGCACCGATTTGCCGCCGCAGCGCCGCTAGGGGTGGTGGTGGCCTAGGGGCTGCGGCTTGGCGTGGTGCCGCTGCTGCCTTGCTTCGCCGTGCGGGTGCAGGTCAGCCGCCGGTTTTTTTGTTGTGCAGATCCAAGGAAGAACCGACCATGCCCAGCTTTGCCGACTACGACCAGCACGACGCCCTTGGCTTAGCCGAACTGGTGCGCCAGGGCGCGGTGAGCGCGCGCGATTTGCTCGACGAAGCCATCCGCCGCCGCGACGCGCTCAACCCGCAGCTCAATGCGGTGGTGCTGAATATGGACGAACTGGCTTGGCGCGCCATCGAGGCCGGGTTGCCGCAGGGGCCGTTCACGGGGGTGCCGTTCTTGCTCAAAGACCTGCTTGCTGCCTATGCCGGCGTGCCGCTGACGCACGGCAGCCGCGCCTTGCGCCACTACGTGCCAGATGACGACAGCGAAATGGTGCGGCGCTTCAAGGCCGCTGGGCTGGTGATTTTTGGCAAGACCAGTTGCCCCGAAAACGGCTACCTAGGCAGCACCGAATCTGTGCTGCACGGCATCACGCGCAACCCTTGGGATTTGCAGCGCTCGGCGGGCGGCTCCAGCGGTGGCTCTGGGGCGGCGGTGGCGGCGCGCATCGTCCCCATGGCCAGCGGCGGCGACGGCGGCGGTTCGCTGCGCATCCCGGCTGCGGCCTGCGGCGTGGTGGGGCTCAAGCCCTCGCGCGGGCGCAACCCCTACGGGCCGCTGGTGGGCGAGCCTTGGTTCGGGCAGGTGCAAGAGGGCGTCATCTCCTTAAGTGTGCGCGACAGCGCTGCCGCGCTCGACGCCACCAGCGGCCCAGACTTGGGCTGCCCCTACACCGCGCCGGTGCCGGCGCGGCCCTTTTTGCAGGAAGTGACGCAGCCGCCGGGCAGGCTGCGCATCGCTTGGTGCGAGCAACCCCTGATGCGCTCGGGCGAGCTCAGCGCCGAATGCCGCCGCGCCTTGCAGCAAACGGTGGCGCAGTTGCAGGCCCTCGGGCACGAGCTGGTGCAGGCACAGCCGCCGATCGAGCGCCACGTGGTGGGTCCAGCCTACCTGTTGCGCGTGATGTGCGCCGCCGCCACCGACCTGCGTGAAGCGCGCCGCCTGCTGGGCCGGCGCTTGCGGCCAGACGATTTCGAGCCTGCAACTTGGTTGCTGTCGCGCTTTGGCGAATCCCTGTCCAGCGCCCGGCTGGAGCTGGTGGCGCGCGACCTGCATCGCCAGCGCTACCTGTTCGAGCGCTTCATGCAGGGCTTTGATGTGTTCCTCACGCCCACGCTGGCCAAGCCCCCGGTGCCGCACGGCGAATTCCAGTTGCGCGGACTCGACCAGTTCGCCGCCACCTTGGCCACCTACACCGGCTTGGGGCCGCTGACGCGGCTGCTCGACACCCTGCTGCCCACCTTGGTGCAAAAAAACTTCGACTGGGTCGCCGCCCCGCCGCTGGCCAACCTCACCGGCAACCCCAGCCTCTCGCTGCCCTTGCAGCACAGCAGCACCGGGCTGCCGATCGGCCTGATGTTCACCGCCCGCTACCTCGACGAAGCCTGCCTGCTGCGGCTGGCCGGCCAGCTGGAGCGCGAACTGCCGTGGCGCCAGCGGCGGCCGCCGTTGCTGGCGGCGCTTTGAATCTCGGTTTAAGGCATCGGTGCCGCGGCGCGCTGGTGTACAGTCGCGCCCATGAACGACCTTGCCGGCAAACACATCGTCTTGGGGCTCTCGGGCGGCATCGCCTGCTACAAGGCGGCCGAGCTGTGCCGGCTGCTGGTCAAAGACGGGGCCACGGTGCAGGTGGTGATGAGCGATGCCGCCTGCCAGTTCATCACCCCGACCACGCTGCAAGCGCTCAGCAACCGCCCGGTTTACAGCAGCCAGTGGGACGCGCGCGAGCCCAACCAGATGCCGCACATCAACCTCGGGCGCGCAGCCGACGCCATTTTGATCGCCCCCGCCAGCGCCGATTTGCTGGCCAAGCTGGCGCAGGGTCGCGCCGACGATTTGCTGACGCTGCTGTGCTTGGCGCGGCCGGCCGAGCGTGTGCCCTTGCTGCTGGCCCCGGCCATGAACCGCGAGATGTGGGCGCACCCGGCCACGCAGCGCAACTTGGCGCAACTGCGCGCCGACGGCGCCCACGTGTGGCCGGTGGGGCAGGGCGAGCAAGCCTGCGGCGAGAGCGGCGATGGCCGCATGCTCGAGCCCGAGCAACTGCTGGCGCTGCTGCAAGCGCAGTTTCAGCCCCAGTGCCTGGCCGGGCAGCGGGTGCTGGTCACCGCCGGCCCCACCTTCGAGGCCATCGACCCGGTGCGCGGCATCACCAACCATTCGTCGGGCAAGATGGGTTTTGCCATCGCCCGCGCCGCCCGCGAAGCCGGGGCCGAGGTGCGGCTGGTGGCCGGGCCGGTGCATTTGCCCACGCCGCTGGGCGTGCGCCGCTGCGACGTGCAGTCGGCGCTGCAAATGCAGGCCGCGGTGCAAGCCGAGCTGGATTGGGCCAGCGTGTTCGTGGCCGCCGCCGCCGTGGCCGATTGGCGGCCCGCGCACAGCGCCGAGCAAAAAATCAAGAAAGACGGCAGCGGCCAGCCACCCAGCCTAGCGTTTGTAGAAAACCCCGACATCCTGGCCCAAGCAGCAGCCAGCCCGCGCGCCCGGGCCGGGCAACTGTACTGCGTCGGCTTTGCCGCCGAAAGCCACGACCTGCACACCCACGCCGAGGCCAAACGGCGGCGCAAGGGCGTGCCGCTGCTGGTGGGCAACATCGGCCCAGCCACCTTTGGCCGCGACGACAACGCCCTGCTGCTGCTCGACGAGCAAGGCAGCCAAGCCCTGCCCGCTGGCCCGAAGCTGCAGCTGGCGCGCACCCTGGTGGCCGAAATCGCACGGCGCTTAGGGCGGGATGAACATCAGGCCGGGCACGAGGAGCCAGGCACCCAAGCTTGATCAGATCAAGCCTGCAAGCCCCCTAGGGCCTGGGTGAGGTCGCCGATCAGGGCGCTGAGTTCGGCGGTGGCGATGGTGGCGTCGGCGTCGAAGCCGCCTTCTTCTTCGGCTTGGCCGTGCTCGGCAAAAACGCCGTCTAGGAATTCGATCTTGCTCAGGCTGCCGCTCTCGGCCAGCACGAAGCGCACCCGTCCCTCCCAATCCAGCGCCAGCTTGGTGGGCAGCTTGCCTTGGCCGATGTGCAGGCGCATCTGCTCGTCGTCGAGCGGGTGGCGGGTGAACTTGACGGCGGCCTTTTGCTCGTCGGCCGCCTTGAGCTCCACCTCCTGCCCGGGGGCAAACTGGGGCGGCCAGTCGTCGGCGCCGCCGCTCAGCCAATTGGTCATCGCCACTTGGGGCGACAGCTGGGTGTTCCAAGGCTTGGGCTGCAAGCCCGTAAACGATTTGAGCAGCGTGCTGATGGCCTCGTCGCAGCGCGCATTGCTGCTGCTGTCTAGGGCCAACCGGCCGTTTACCGGGTCGATCCACAGCATGACGTTGCGGCTCTGGGCAAAAGCCATGGGCAACAGTTGCTGCACGATCTCGTCGCGCAGCTGGCGCTGCTCGCGCCGCCCCGGCTGGCGTCCTTCGCGGGCCTCGATCTGCTGCAGCCGCTCGTCGAGGTGGCGCTGCACCACCGCGCCGGGCACGCGCTTGCTCTCGCTTTGCAGCCGCAGCAGGCGCTGGCCATTGATTAGTTCCACCAGCGCCCCATGCTCTTTGCCGCGCGGCGGCACCCAGCCGATCGAGTGCTCTTGGCTGGCCAAGCAGGGCACAAAAGGCGCAGCGGACAGCGCTTGCTCCATGGTCTCGAGCGGGGGCAGCGTTTGCGGGTCGAGAAGGTAGAGGGTGAGTTGTTTGAACACGGTGCGCGGCAGATGTACGAATTTTGGATTAAAATGCTAACAATGATTTTGCAAGCTCTGCTGCATTTTAGTACAAGCCCACAGCGTTCGGTCAGCCCGCCTTGGCTGCGGCCCACGAGAGCCCAAGGAAGAGATTTTTTCTGCCTCGCGCACAAAACCGGCCCGAAGTTGGCATAGAATTCGGGCTTCAGCAAGCGGCTGTAGCTCAGTTGGATAGAGTACTTGGCTACGAACCAAGGGGTCGTGGGTTCGAATCCTGCCAGCCGCACCAAAACATGAAACCTCACTCTGGAAACAGGGTGGGGTTTTTCAGTTTTTGGCCCCTGCTGCATCACACTGCGACAAAGCGCGTGTTCTTTAGGCTGGTCAAACCCGTCAACGCCCCACCATATCCCCCGAAGTCAGAACGTGTGCACCCTTTGCAGTGAGCACTGATCGCAGCAACGCACGGGCGACGTCTTTCCCATGAATGGGCCGGTACGCGCCGGGTATCAAAGGTGCGATGAGCCGCGCCATAGGAATGGCCACGGATTCCGCCAACCGTGGCGGTTGCCCCAGGTGTGCCCGGCTGTCGAGCAGCAAGGATGGGCGAGCAATGACCAGCGCCTCCAGTTCCAGCGACTTGAGCGCCTCTTCAAGCTCCCCCTTGACCCGGTTGTAAAAGACGGACGACTGGGCGTTGGCGCCGGCAGCGCTGACCAGGCCGATGCGGCGGGCACCCGCCCGCACAGCCGCCATGGCCACCGCCAGATTCGCCTGCAGATCGACCGCACGAAATGCCTCACGGCTGCCCGCCACCTTGAGGGTGGTGCCCAGTGCCAGATAGGCTTCGTCGATCGGGGGCAGTTCGGGCAGTGCAGTGAAATCGACCCGATGGCAGTGGAGCCTGGGATGCGAGACCTTCAACGGGCGTCGAACCAGGGCATGGACTTCTGCAACGCTATCCTCAGCCAGTAGCATATCCAGCAAATAACCGCCAATCAGGCCGGTGGCGCCTGCGAGCACGACTTTTCTGCGTATAAATGCCGAGGCCATGACCTGCCTTACCAGTGTTTCCCAGACGTCCTGAGGGTTGGAGGGTAATCGATTTTTTCCTAAGAGCTTGGGCGGCAGCACTTGACCCGCCCCCTTTTGACCACACCAGCCGTTCTGGGCAGAATAGCCAGATTCTGGGATCAGAGAGGTGACCTGCTCCCCGTAAAAAAGCGGCCAAACATGAAGACCTCAAATCGCAACCCAGACCCCTTGAGCCGACCGCTGCCGTGCGGTGCGCAGTTTAGCGCCAGCGCAGCGCCCAAAGAGCGCAGCCCTCTGCGCGAGGCCATCGACCAGGCCCACCGTTTGCCCGAAGCCGAAGCGATGGCCCCTTTGATGGCGGCTGCGCAGCTTGACGCCGATCGGGCGCTGCACACCCACGCGCTGGCGCGCCAACTGGTCACGGGTCTGCGCGAAGGAGCGGCCCGGGGTGGCCGCGCCGGTCGCGTGCAAAGCCTGATGCAAGCATATGCCTTGTCGAGCGATGAAGGCGTGGCCCTGATGTGCCTGGCAGAAGCGCTGCTGCGCATACCCGATGCCGCCACGCGCAGCGCGCTCATTCGCGACAAGATGGGCCATGGCGACTGGCACCTGCATTTGGGCCGCAGCGACTCGTTGTTCGTCAACGCCGCTTCATGGGGCCTTGTGCTCACCGGTAAGTGGGTCGCCACACACAGCGAAGGCCAGTTGCTGGGCGCGCTCAGGCGCTTGGTCGTCAAGAGCGGTGAGCCTTTGATCCGCCAGGCTGTGCAGCTGGCCATGCAGATGCTGGGTGAGCAGTTCGTTATCGGCGAAACGATCGACCAAGCGCTGCACCGTGCACGCAGCATGGAGGCCAAGGGCTTTCGCTATTCCTACGACATGCTGGGTGAGGCGGCCCTGACGGCCGACGACGCGCAGCGCTATTTTCAGTCGTACCTGCACGCCATTCACGCCATTGGTCGGGCATCCAATGGGCAAAGGGTGCAAGGGGTACTAAATTCACCCGGCATTTCGATCAAGCTCTCGGCCCTGCACCCCCGCTACAGCCGTGCCCAGCGGGCGCGGGTGATGGCAGAGCTGCTGCCGCGTGTGCTGCAACTGGCCGAACTGGCGTGCCGTTACGACCTGGGCCTGAACATCGATGCCGAAGAAGCCGATCGGCTCGACCTGTCGCTCGATCTGCTCGAGGCACTCTGCCTAGCGCCCAGCCTGAGGGGCTGGCAGGGCATGGGTTTCGTGATCCAGGCCTACCAAAAGCGCTGCCCTTTGGTCATCGACTTTTTGGTCGATCTGGCGCGGCGCACAGCGCATCGCCTGATGGTGCGCTTGGTCAAAGGCGCCTACTGGGACAGTGAGATCAAGCGCGCCCAAGTGGAGGGCCAGAGCGATTACCCGGTTTACACCCGCAAGCACCACACCGACGTGGCTTACCTAGCCTGCGCGCGCAAACTGTTGGCGGCCCCCGATGCGGTGTACCCGCAATTTGCCACCCACAACGCGCACACTTTGGCCGCCATCGTGCACTTGGCCCAAGCCCAGCTCGGTGATTACGCAGCGGGTCAGTACGAGTTTCAGTGCCTGCACGGGATGGGGGAGCCGCTGTACCAGCAGGTGGTTGGGGCGGCCAAGCTGGATCGGCCTTGTCGCATCTACGCCCCTGTCGGCACGCACGAAACCCTCCTGGCCTACCTGGTGCGCCGACTGCTCGAGAACGGCGCCAACAGCTCCTTTGTCCACCGCATGGCCGACCCGAAGGTGTCCATCGACGATCTGGTGCAGGATCCGGTTGCGCGCATGAAGCAGGACGCTTTGAGTGAAGGCCGATGCCCCGGCGAGCCGCATCCGCAGCTGCCCTTGCCCGGTGCCCTGTATGGCACGGTGCGCCTCAACTCGATTGGCACCGACTTGGCCGATGAACCCACCCTGCGCTTGCTCACCCAGCAAATGCAGCAGCATGTGGGCCCATTCAGGGTAGGCCCCATGCTGGCCGTGCCAGCCAAAGGGGCGGCGATGCATACCCTGCACAATCCGGCCGACCACGCGGACCTGCTGGGCACCGTGCAGTACGCCAGCGCCGCCGATGTCGACGCGGCTTTGCAGGCTGCGCAGGCACAAGCGCCGCTGTGGTCTGCTGTGCCTGCGGCACAGCGTGCCGAAACGCTGGAGCAAGCCGCGCAGCTGCTGCAAGCCCACGCCCCGCACTGCATGTCCCTGCTGGTGCGCGAAGCAGGCAAAACCTGGAGCCACGCCGCAGCCGAGGTGCGCGAAGCGGTGGATTTTCTGCGCTACTACGCCGCTCAGGTGCGCCGCGACTTTGACCACCGCACCCACCAGGCCCTGGGCCCGGTGGTGTGCATCAGCCCCTGGAACTTTCCCTTGGCCATCTTCGTAGGCCAAGTGGCCGCAGCGTTGGCGGCCGGCAATGTGGTGCTGGCCAAACCGGCTGAAAGCACCCCCGCCATCGGCGCCTTGGCCGTCGAAATGCTTTGGCAGGCGGGGATTCCGCGGGCGGCATTGCAGTTGTTGCCCGGACGCGGCTCAGAAGTCGGCATGCAACTGGTTCAGGACGCCCGTGTTCAAGGCGTGCTGTTCACCGGCTCCACCCAAACCGCACGCGTGTTGAACGCAACGTTGGCGCTGCGCCTGAACGCGCACGGGCAAGCCGTGCCGCT
This sequence comes from Serpentinimonas maccroryi, assembly GCF_000828915.1. NCBI lineage: Bacteria > Pseudomonadati > Pseudomonadota > Betaproteobacteria > Burkholderiales > Comamonadaceae > Serpentinimonas > Serpentinimonas maccroryi. The sequence continues at coordinate 1,029,509 of NZ_AP014569.1, read as the reverse complement.
GATCGCCGAAACCGGAGGCCAGAACTGCATGATCGTCGATTCATCGGCCTTGCTGGAGCAGGTGGTGCAAGATGCGCTGGCCAGCGCTTTTGAGGCTGCGGGCCAACGCTGCTCAGCCTTGCGCGTGCTGTGTGTGCAAGACGAGGTGGCCGAGCGGCTGATGGCCATGCTCAAAGGGGCCATGGCCGAAATTCGCCTGGGGCCACCAGCGCAGCTGCACACCGACATGGGCCCGGTGATCGACGCCCGGGCACGCGACGGCATCGAGGCGCACGTGGCCCAGATGCAGGCCAAAGGGCGCCGCGTGCACCGCATTTTGCATCCCTCGAGCGATACCCCGATCGGCACCTGGGTGCCGCCCACGCTGATCGAGATCAACCGCTTGATCGATCTCGAGCACGAAGTGTTTGGGCCCGTGCTGCATGTGCTGCGCTATGCCCGGACAGACTTGCAGCAGTTGCTCCAGACCATCAACGCCACGGGCTATGCCCTGACTTTGGGCGTGCATTCGCGCATTCAGGAGACCATTGAACTGGTGCAGGGCTTGAGCCACGCGGGCAACGTGTATGTGAACCGCAACATGGTCGGGGCCGTGGTGGGGGTGCAGCCGTTCGGCGGCGAAGGGTTATCGGGCACAGGCCCGAAGGCCGGCGGGCCGCTGTATCTGCTGCGCCTGCTAGCGCGCAGCCCGGAAGACGCCGCCTTGCGCAGCGTGCAGAGCAGCGGCGCTGTTCTGGCAAGGCCTCAGGCCGCTCCTGCGTTGCAGAGCCTGCGCGACTGGGCGCTGGCCCAAGGCCGATTGACCCTAGCGCACGCCTGCGACCGATTTGAGGCACACAATCCCGCCGGCATGGAGGCGGTGCTAAACGGCCCCACCGGCGAACGCAATCTCTACCGCGTGCAGGCTCGCGGGCGTGTGCTGTGCCTCACGGGCCAGCAGCCACAGGCAGACGAGGATCGGTTGACGCAGCTGGCAGCGGTTTTGGCGGTGGGCAGTCGGGCTGTGTGGGCCGAATCGGGGCACAGTTTAAAAGCCGCATTGCCGGAAGCGGTGCAAAGATGCATCGACCTCTCGCCAGACCCGCACAACGAAGCGGTGGAAGCGGCCCTGATCCATGCGGATGAGCCCAGCCGCCTGCAGGCTGCCGCCGACCTAGCGCGCCGGCAGGGTCCGATCGTGACGCTGACGGTCATGCGCCCAGGCGATCCACACGTGACCTTGATGCCCCTGCTGACTGAGCGCAGCATCAGCACCAACACCGCCGCCGCCGGAGGCAATGCCAGCCTGATGAATTTGCAAGGATGATTGGGCTGGGGCACACGGGCACGCCGCCAAGGTACTCAGCGAGAGTGCTTGCACGTAAAGGGCTGCACATTAGGGGCTGCACGGGCAGCTGCACCTAAAATCAAGGCCACCATGATAGACCTTACCCACCTGCGCAAAGACCTCGACGCCGTCGTTGCCCGCTTGCAAACCCGCAAAAACCCGCAACCCTTCCTCGATGTAGAGGCCTTTGGCGCGCTCGAGCATGAGCGCAAAGCCTTGCAGGTGCAGACCGAAGATCTGCAGGCGCAGCGCAACAGCCGCTCCAAACAGATCGGCGTGCTCAAGGGCCAGGGCCAGCACGCCGAGGCCGAGGCGGCAATGGCCGAAGTGGCCCAGATCAAGGCAGCGCTGGAGCGCTCGGCCGCGCGGCTGGAGCAGATTCAGTCCGAGTTGCAAGACATGCTGCTGGCGCTGCCCAACTTGCCGCAGCCCGAGGTGCCGCTGGGCGCCGACGAAAGCGCCAACGTGGAGCTGCGCCGCTGGGCTCCGCCGCGCTCAGGTGGGCCGGCCGCGCCAGGGCAGGGCGTGACCGCAGTGGCTGGGGATGCGGCGGCTGGTGATGCGGGCGGCTACGGCGCCAACCCCAGCCCGCTGGGTTTCGCGCCGCGCGACCATGTCGAACTGGGCGAGCCTTTGGGGCTCGATTTCGAGGCCGCCGCCAAGCTCAGCGGCTCGCGTTTTGTGGTGCTCAAGGGGCGGCTGGCGCGGCTGCACCGGGCGCTGGCGCAGTTCATGCTCGACGTGCAGACCGAGCGCCACGGCTACACCGAGTGCTACACGCCCTACGTGGTCAACGCCGCCACGCTGCACGGCACCGGCCAGTTGCCCAAGTTCGAGGCCGACCTCTTTGCCGTCAAAAAAGGTGGGGTCGAGGGCGAGGACGAAGGCGCGCTCTACCTCATCCCCACGAGCGAGGTCACGCTCACCAACCTGGTGCGCGAGCGCATCGTGCCCGAGGCAGAGTTGCCGCTCAAATACACCGCCCACACCCCGTGTTTCCGCTCCGAAGCCGGCAGCGCCGGGCGCGACACGCGCGGCCTGATCCGCCAACACCAGTTCGACAAAGTGGAGATGGTGCAGATCGTGCACCCCGAGCGCAGCCAAGAGGCGCTGCACGAAATGACGCAGCACGCCGAAACCATCCTGCAACTGCTCGAACTGCCCTACCGCGTGGTGCTGCTGTGCAGCGGCGACATGGGTTTTGGCGCAGCGCGCACGCACGACCTCGAAGTCTGGTTGCCGGCGCAAGCCACCTACCGCGAAATCAGCTCGGTGAGCAACTGCGAAGCCTTCCAAGCCCGGCGCCTGCAAGCGCGCTTCAAAAACGCTCAAGGCAAAAACGAGTGGCTGCACACCCTCAACGGCTCTGGTCTGGCGGTGGGCCGCACGCTGGTGGCGGTGCTCGAAAACCACCAGCGCGCCGACGGCCGCATCGGCATCCCGGCGGCGCTGCGGCCCTACATGGGCGGGGCCGACACGCTCTGATCACCCCCGCGCCCAGGCGCTGGCCCGATGGCGGGCGGCGCCGGGCGCTTTTGGCGCCAGCCGGCTTTAGCGTAAGCCCGCCCCGGCGGCAGCGAAGTCGCGCTGGATCAACTCGATTTTATAGCCGTCGGGGTCGGTCACGAAGGCGATCACGGTGCTGCCGCCCAGCACCGGGCCGGCTTCGCGCGTGACGCGGCCGCCGGCGGCTTTGATGCGCTCGCAGGCCGCGTAGGCGTCGGGCACGCCGATGGCGATGTGGCCGTAGGCGCTGCCATGCTCGTACTGCGTCACGCCCCAGTTGTAGGTGAGCTCGATTTCGGCTTGGCCGGGGTTGCCGCCCTCAAAGCCCAAAAACGCCAGCGAGTAGCGGTGCTCTGGGTTTTCGGAGCGGCGCAGCAGCGCCATGCCCAGCACTTGGGTGTAAAAGGCGATCGAGCGCTCCAGATCGCCGACGCGCAGCATGGTGTGCAAAATGCGCATGAGTCAGTCCTTATTTGATGCGGCCAAAACGGGTGCGCAGCGGGTCGATGCCGCCTTGGCCACCACCACCGCCGCCACCACCAGCGCCGCTGCGTGAGCGGTTGCCGCCACCGCCGCCGCGCTGGCCCAGCGCGTCGATGCCGGTGCGCAGCGGGTCGGGCTGGCGCGCCGGGCCGCCGGGGCCGCCGGTCGGGCCCGCGCTGCCGGTACCGCGGTTGCGCGCCGGGCCTTGGCCTGCGCCTTGGCGTGGCCCGCTGCCGGGGGCTTGGCTGCGGGGGCCGGAGGAGGGGCCGAAGCCGCCGCCGCCTCCGCCGCCATTGGGGCGCGGGTTGCGGCGCCGCCCGGCGGCGTTGGCCGGCCGCGCTGGGGCCAAGGGGTCGGCGTGGCGCGGTGGTGGGGCGTCGTCATCGTAGTCGTCGTCGCGGACCACGGGCGCGGCCGCTGCGCGCTGCGGTGCGGGCCGCGCCGGGTGGGCGCCGGCGCGCGGATGCGCGGGCTTGGCATTGCGCCCGCTCCCGCCTTTGCTGTCGCGTACGCGGTCGGTCATTTCTTTGCGCGCTGCGCGGCCGGCGGCGGCCATCACTTCGCGGCCGGGCGGTTTGCCGGCCCCGCCCCACAGGGTTTGGCGCCCCATGGCGATGGGTTCGGCTTTTTCGTCGGCTTCGGGCATGAACTCGGGGAAGGCCTGCACCGCGATCTGCTGTTTGGTGAACTTCTCGATCGCCATCATGAAGCCTTCTTCGTCCAGGCTCACCAGGCTCACGGCGGCGCCCTCGGCACCGGCGCGCCCGGTGCGGCCGATGCGGTGCACGTAGTCTTCGCACACATTGGGGATGTCGTAGTTGACCACGTGCGGCAAGTCGTCGATGTCGATGCCGCGCGCCGCGATGTCGGTGGCCACCAGGGCGCGGATGCTGCCGCTCTTGAAGTCGGCCAGCGCCTGGGTGCGCGCGCTCTGGCTCTTGTTGCCGTGCAGCGCCATGGCGCCGATGCCGTGGGCATTGAGGTAGTCGGCCACGTTGTTGGCGCCAAACTTGGTGCGTGTGAACACCAGCACCTGGCTCCAGTCGTGCTCTTTGATGATGTGCGCCAGCAACGCCTTCTTTTTGCCGCGCCCCACCGGGTGGATGGTCTGCACGATGCGCTGCACCGTGGTGTTGGGCGGCGTGACCTGAATGTGCTGGGGGTTGCGCAGCAAGCCGTTGGCCAGTTCGCGGATTTCGTCGCTGAAGGTGGCCGAAAACAGCAGGCTTTGTTTTGCCGCTGGCAGCAGGCGCAGGATTTTTTTCACATCGTGGATGAAGCCCATGTCGAGCATGCGGTCGGCTTCGTCGAGCACTAGGATTTCCACTTTGGACAGATCCAAGCGCCCCTGATCCACCAAATCGAGCAGCCGCCCTGGGGTGGCGACCAACACATCGACACCGCGGGCCAGCTTGTCGATCTGCGGGTTCATGCCCACGCCGCCAAAAATCACGGTCGATTTCAGGTGCAGGTGCTTGCCATAGACGCGCACCGATTCTTCCACCTGCGCCGCGAGCTCGCGCGTGGGGGTGAGCACCAGGGCGCGGATGGGGCGCGACTGGCCGCGCTTGGGGGGGGCATCATGGGGAGCTTGGGCCGCTTGGCCTTCGCTGCCCTTGGGGCCGCCGTGCAGGCGCTGCAGCAGCGGCAGCGTGAAGGCGGCGGTTTTGCCGGTGCCGGTCTGGGCGCCGGCGAGCAAATCGTGTCCGGCCAGCACCAGCGGTATGGCTTGCGCCTGCACCGGAGTGGGTTGGGTGTAGCCTTGCTCGCGCACGGCGTCCAGCAGTGCCGGGACCAGGTTCAGTTCATCAAAAGTCATGGGTCTAGTTGGCGCCCATAGGCGGGCGCATCGGGGGTATCTGCCACTCCCTGCGCCGCGTGGGGCAAGGGCAATCATGGGCAGATGGGAGCAAAATCGGGTTGGGCTGAATGGATTCGTGCCCGTGGCCTCAAGGGCAGCGGAGCGCAAACCTACACAAACCAGCCCCAGCATGGCGCTGCAGCGGCACCGAATGCGGGTGCACGCTGCCCCGATTGTGGCACAAAGCGGCGCAAACTGGCTTGGGCAGCGCATAATCGACGCAAAGCTGCACCTTGGGGTGTGGCGTATCTTGCACTTCTCTAATTTTTGCACTGCCCATGGCCCAATACGTTTTCTCCATGAACCGCGTCTGCAAGACGGTGCCGCCCAAGCGCCAAATCTTGAAAGACATCTCGCTCAGCTTCTTTCCCGGCGCCAAGATCGGCGTGCTGGGCCTCAACGGCTCGGGCAAATCGACCCTGCTCAAGATCATGGCCGGGGTGGACAAAGAGATCGAAGGCGAGGCCGTGCCCATGCCCGGCATCCGTATCGGCTACCTGCCGCAAGAGCCACAGATCAACCCCGAGCAAAGCGTGCGCGAGGCGGTGCAAGAGGGCATCGGCGGCGCGCTGGCGGCCAAGGCGCGCCTCGAGGAGGTCTATGCCGCCTACGCCGAACCCGACGCCGACTTTGACGCCCTGGCCGCCGAGCAAGCCGAGCTCGAGGCCATCATCTCGGCTTCGGGTTCCGAAAATTCCGAGCTGCAGCTCGAGCTGGCGGCCGACGCGCTCAATCTGCCGCCTTGGGAGGCGCTGATCAAAAACCTCTCGGGCGGTGAAAAACGCCGCGTGGCGCTGTGCCGCCTGTTGCTCAGCCGCCCCGATATGCTGCTGCTCGACGAACCCACCAACCACTTGGACGCCGAAAGCGTGCACTGGCTTGAGCAGTTTCTGAAGCGTTTTTCCGGCACGGTGGTGGCCATCACCCACGATCGCTACTTCCTCGACAACGCCGCCGAGTGGATTTTGGAGCTCGACCGCGGCCACGGCATCCCCTACAAAGGCAACTACACCGACTGGCTGGAGCAGAAAGAGCGCCGCCTCGAGAGCGAGCAAAAGAGCGAAGACGCGCGCATGCGCGCCATGAAAGAAGAGCTCAAGTGGGTGCGCGCCAACGCCAAGGGGCGCCAAGCCAAGAGCAAGGCGCGGCTGGCGCGCTTCGAAGAGCTGTCGGACGTGGACTACCAGCGCCGCAACGAGACCAACGAGATCTTCATCCCCGTGGCCGAACGCCTGGGCGCGCAAGTGATCGAGTTTCACGGCGTGAGCAAATCCTTTGGCGACCGGCTGCTGATCGACAAACTGAGTTTTGCCGTGCCGGCGGGGGCCATCGTCGGCATCATTGGCCCCAACGGCGCCGGCAAATCGACCCTGTTTCGCATGATCCAAGGCAAGGAGCAGCCCGACAGCGGCTCGATCGTCATCGGCAAGACCGCGCAGCTGGCTTTTGTGGACCAAAGCCGCGAATCGCTGGCCGGCGACAAAACGGTGTGGGAGGATGTCTCGGGCGGACTCGACAACATCACCGTGGGCAAGTTCGTCATGCCCAGCCGGGCTTACTTGGGGCGCTTCAACTTCAAGGGCAACGACCAGCAAAAACTGGTCAAAAACCTCTCGGGCGGCGAACGCGGCCGGCTGCACCTAGCCAAAACGCTGGCGCTGGGCGGCAACGTGCTCATGCTCGACGAGCCTTCCAACGACCTCGACGTCGAAACCCTGCGCGCGCTCGAAGAGGCGTTGCTCGAGTTCGCCGGCAGCGCCATGGTCATCAGCCACGACCGCTGGTTTCTGGATCGCATCTGCACCCACATCCTGGCCTACGAGGGCGACAGCCAGTGGGTGTTTTTCGACGGCAACTTCACCGAGTATGAAGCCGACAAGCAACGCCGCCTGGGCGAGGAGGGCGCGCGGCCCAAGCGCGTGCGCTTCAAGTCGCTGGCCTAAGCGCTGCGGGCATGTCTTATTTCCGACAAATTTGTTAATAACAGTCTTGCGCTTAATGTGCCATTAGTGGCAGAATGTGCCCATGAATTACACAAACAACTCTGTTGACATGTCGTCCAGCGCCTACTACACCACGCTGGAGGTGGCCAAAATGCTCGGGATGGCCGTGCGTTCGGTGCAGCTGATGGTCGATCGGGGCGATCTCCAGGCCTGGAAGACCCCTGGCGGGCACCGGCGCATCACGCGCGATTCGCTCGAGCGCTGGATCAAGGGCAGCCGTGCCGGTGTCACGGGTGTGGCGGCCATGCACGGTGGCGCATCGCTGCGCCCCAGCGGACGGCGCCGCCACACGGTGCACGTGCCGCGTATTTTGCTGATCGAAGATTCGGCGCATTTTCAAGGCTTGGTCTCGATGCTGGTCAAGCAGCGCTTCCCGGCCATCGAATTGCACGTGTCTGCCGACGCCATTGCCGGTTTGGTCTCCTTCGGTCACCTGCAGCCCGACCTGATCATTGTCGATATTTTGCTGCCGGGCATGGACGGCGCCACGCTCATCACCGGGTTGCGCAACCACGCCCTGTTTGGCAACTGCAAGCTGGTCGTGCTCACGGCGCTCGACGCTCAGCAGCGCGAACCCTACGCCGCCGCCTTGGACGGTGTGGACGTGGTGCACAAGCCGCGTCTGGTGCAAGAACTGCCGCCCCTGATCGAGGCGGCGCTGGGCCATTTGCTGGCCAATAAAGACGCCGCCGAAGAGCCAGCGCCTGCGGCTAACGGCGGTGCGTTGGCTCTAGCCCCTAGCGAACCACCTCCCGTCAAAGCCAAAGCCAGCAAAGCCAGATCCAGCAAGCCCAAGGCCAAGGCCGCTGGCAAATCTGGTCAGCAGCCCGCGGGCTAAAGGGATTCTGGTGGAGCAAGTGCCCCCCAAGCCGTGTTCGTTGTCGGCTTTACCGGAGGGCAGCGAGGTACTGCGCTTGCCTCGGTGCGAGCAGGTGGCCTTGCAGAGCCTGTTCGACAACGACAGCGACCTGTATTTGGCCTTTCGTGACGCTTGCATCGAGCAGTTTGTGCACGATTTCCAGCTCGCTGCCGCTTTGTTGGCGGCGCAGCAGGACCGAGCCGCGTTCAGTCGTTTGGCGCACAGCCTCAAGGGCGTGCTCAACACTTTGGGCCATACCGAAATCAGCCCTTTGGCGCACGCCTTGCAACTCGAGGCCGCGCGCGCCGACTGGACCGAATTGCAGCGCCTCTGGTTGGAGCTGCGCGCACGCATGGTCGCGGCTTTTGGGCTCGATGCGCTTGCGTGAGCTCGCGGTGGGTGTCAAGCCAAAAATCAACCCAAAAATTCGGCCCACTCGTCGGGCAGCAGCCACAGCAGGGCCGAGATAAAGGTTAAGTAGCGCAAAAACATGCCCAACCCCATGTAAAACACGCAGGGCCAAAAAGGCAGCCGCAACCAGCCGGCCACCGCGCACAGCGGGTCGCCGATGCCCGGCAACCAACTCACCAAGCAGGCCTTGGGGCCAAAACGGCGCAGCCACTCGAGCGCCTTGACGTGGGTGGCCGAGCCGCGCGCCTTGTCCACCGCCGAATGGGCACCGTAGCCCACCAGCCAGTTGGTGATGGCGCCCAAGGTGTTGCCGGCCGTGGCCACCAGCATCACCGGCCAATAGAGCTCGGGGTTAAGCTTGATCACGCCCAGCACCACCGGCACCGAACCCAATGGCAGCAAAGTGGCCGACAGATAGGCGACCACAAACACCGTCGTCAGGCCAAATTGTGGCAGACGCAAGGCATCCAAGATCGACCACAGCACAGCTTCCATCGTGGGGCCAGTATAAGGGTGACGCGGCGGGCGCGGCAGGCGGCGCTGGGTTGCCACCGACCAACTTGGGTTGTGGGGTCTGGCTTTATGGAGGCGGGTTGGCAGCGAAGGCTTCAAGCGGGTCAAGCGGGCAAGGGTCAAGCGGGCAGAGTGCGCCGGGTACAATAGACTGCTCAATTTATTGGCAGCCGCTGCACCGTGCGCGCCCCTCGAGGTGGCGCTGCCGGGTGGCTATTTTTGCGGTTTTATTAATGCGCATCGGCCCTTACACGCTCGACAACACCCTGTTCGTCGCCCCCATGGCCGGGGTCACGGATCGGCCCTTTCGCACCCTGTGCAAGCAACTGGGGGCGGGCTATGCGGTGAGCGAGATGATCAGCGCCCGGCCCGAGCTGCGCGACAGCCTCAAAACCCTGCGCCGCCTCGACCATGTGGGTGAGCCCGGCCCGATCGCGGTGCAGATTGCCGGCACCGAACCAGCGCAGATGGCCGATGCGGCGCGCAGCAACATCGACCGCGGCGCCCAGATCATCGATATCAACATGGGTTGCCCGGCCAAAAAGGTGTGCAACCAGTGGGCCGGATCGGCCCTGATGCAAGACCCGCCGCGCGCGCTGGCGATCATCGAGGCGGTGGTGGCGGCCTGCCTGCCGCACGGCGTGCCGGTGACGCTCAAAATGCGCACCGGCTGGTGCGAGGCCGAAAAAAACGCGCTGCAACTGGCGCGCGCTGCCGAGGCCGCTGGGGTGCAGATGGTCGTGCTGCACGGGCGCACGCGCGCGCAGGGCTACAAGGGCCAGGCCGAGCACCACACTGCGGCAGCGGTGAAGGCGGCGCTGCGCATCCCGGTGGTGGCCAACGGCGACATCGACAGCCCCGAGCAGGCGCGCGCGGTGATGGCGGCCACCGGCTGTGACGCGATCATGATCGGCCGCGCCGCCCAAGGCCGGCCGTGGTTGTTTCGCGAGATCGCGCACTATTTGGCCACTGGCGCGCATCTGCCGGAACCGGACGCAGCCGAACTGAGCCGGCTGCTGCGCGCGCACCTGCTCGAGCACTACCAGCTTTATGGCGAGCACAGCGGCGTGCGCAGCGCACGCAAGCACCTGGGCTGGTACGCGCGCTCCCTCGCCGATTCGGCGCTGCAGCTGGCCGAGTTCAGGCAGGCCGTGAACCGCGCTGAAACCGCCGCGCAACAGCTGCGCTGCGTGCAGGCGTGGTTTGAGTGCGCCTCTGAGCGCACCGCCGAGCCCACCCCCGACCCTCAATGGAGGCTGGCCGCATGAGCCCCCCAACCGCCCAAAACTTGCCTGACAGTGTGCGCGCCAACATCGACGCCTATTTCAAAGATCTGGGTGCCAGCGAGCCGGCCAATATGCACGACATGCTGCTGCGCACGGTCGAAAAACCGCTGCTCGAGGTGGTGCTGGCGCGCGCCGGCGGCAACCAATCCCGCGCCGCACAATGGCTGGGCCTGAACCGCAACACCTTGCGCAAAAAGCTGCAGGAACACGGCTTGCTCGATTTTTGATTTTTGTTTTAAGTGAATGTTGCCCATGAAAGCCCTGCTCTCGGTCTCTGACAAATCCGGCCTACTCGACCTCGCGCGCGGCCTGCACGCGCTGGGCGTGCAGCTCATCTCAACCGGCGGCACAGCGCGCCTGCTGGCCCAAGACGGCCTGCCCGTGACCGAGGTGGCCGAGCTCACCGGCTTCCCCGAAATGCTCGATGGCCGCGTGAAAACCCTGCACCCCACGGTGCACGGCGGCTTGCTGGCGCGGCGCGAGCGGCCCGAGCACATGGCGGCGCTGCAAGCGCAGGGCATCGGCACCATCGACATTTTGGTGGTCAACCTCTACCCCTTCGAGGCCACGGTGGCACAAGCTGGCTGCACGCTCGATGAGGCGATTGAAAACATCGATATCGGCGGCCCGGCGATGGTGCGCTCGGCGGCCAAAAACTGGCGCGATGTGGCCGTGCTCACCGACGCCAGTCAGTACCCGTTGTTGCTGTCCGAGCTGCAAGACGGGGGCTTGAGCGAGCGCACCCGCTTGCAATTGGCGGTGGCGGCTTTTAACCGCATCAGCCATTATGATGGCGCCATCAGCGATTATCTGTCGGCTCTGGACTTGTCAGCCGGCGTACCGTCGGGTGCTGCGGTGCCGCCACGCTTGCTTTTTCCTGGTCAGAGCAATGGCCGCTTCGTCAAGCTGCAAGATTTGCGCTACGGCGAAAACCCGCACCAGCAGGCCGCTTACTACCGCGACCTCGATCCAGCCCCGGGCTCGCTGGTCACGGGCACGCAGTTGCAGGGCAAAGAGCTGTCGTACAACAACCTGGCCGACGCCGATGCGGCTTGGGAATGCGTCAAAAGTTTCGACGTGCCAGCCTGCGTCATCGTCAAGCACGCCAATCCCTGTGGCGTGGCGGTGGGTGCGAGCGCGCAGCAGGCCTACGAAAAGGCCTTCCAGACCGACCCGACCAGCGCCTTTGGCGGCATCATCGCCTTCAACCGGGTGCTCGACGGCGCCGCGGCGCAGGCGGTGTCCAAGCAGTTCGTCGAGGTGCTGATCGCCCCCGACTTCACGCCCGAGGCGCTGGCGGTGTTCAAGTCCAAGGCCAATGTGCGCCTGCTCAAGATCGCCCTGCCAGCGCTGGCGCAGACCGATGCCAGCGACTGGGCGCGCGGGCGCAACGCCATCGACATCAAGCGCGTGGGTTCGGGCCTGCTGCTGCAGACGGCCGATAACTTCGAGCTGCAGCGCAGCGACCTAAAAACCGTGACGGCGCTGCAGCCCACGCCGACGCAGCTCGACGACCTGCTGTTTGCTTGGAAAGTGGCCAAGTACGTGAAGTCCAACGCGATCGTGTTTTGCCGCGACGGCATGACGTTGGGGGTGGGGGCAGGGCAGATGAGCCGCCTGGATTCGGCGCGCATTGCGGGCGTCAAGGCGGCGCATGCGGGTTTGTCTTTGCAGGGCTCGGTGGTGGCCAGCGATGCCTTTTTCCCGTTCCGCGACGGGCTCGATGCCGTGGCCGAGGCCGGTGCGCGCTGCATCATCCAGCCCGGTGGCTCCATGCGCGACCAAGAGGTGATCGACGCCGCCAACGAGCGCGGCCTAGCGATGGTGTTTACCGGGGTGCGCCACTTCCGGCATTGACGTAGGCTGGGGGCTAGGGCTAAACCCCCAAGCCTCTTGGTGCAACCGCGAGCAAGCCGGCAACCAAGTCACCCGCTCGCGGAGTTAAACGCCTGCTTTTTTCAGAGCTTTGAATGCCGCAAAAAATGCTGTAAATGATTGTATTTTGGCGGAAGCGGTGAGATTCGAACTCACGAACGGTTGCCCGTTGCCGGTTTTCAAGACCGGTGCAATAGACCACTCTGCCACGCTTCCAGTTACCAACCACAACGATTTGAATTCAACCGCAAGGCCTGTTCAGTCCTTAGAAACACCCTCAATTGTAAGGTGTCGAACAAACAATACTTGAGATTTGTACTGTGGCAGAACCATCCGCACGAAGCATGCGCGCGAGCGCCACGGCTGCCTTATTGCTTGGTGTTTTGCAGGGCCATGCGCTGCGCCGTGACCTCACGGTAGCGCTGCATCTGCGCGGCGTCGGTTGCGGCGTGGGCGATGAACTCGGTTTCGAGCTGCTTGAGCCGCTCGATGTGCAACATACGCAGCAGTTCACGCAGTTCGCTGCGCAGGTCGCCGGATTCGGCCTCATCGCTGGGGTCGGGGCGTTCAAGCGCCACGTCGGTGCGGGCAGCAGCAGGCGGCTCGAGCGCCATGCCGCCGGTGTGCAAATCCAGCGCCAGCGCCTCGAAAGGCTGGCGGCGCAGCCCTTCGCGCAGCGCCGCCCAAGGCTGCGGACCGTGCTCCAGCCACTGGGCTTCGAGCCAAGCAAACAGCGCGCCATGCGGTGCCGGCTGCTGGGCCAGCAACTGGTGGTCGTCGGCACTGAGCCAATCCCAAGCCTGCGGACTGGCCAACACGATGCGCGCCACCCGGTCGGCGCGCCCAAGCAAGCCGCGTGGGGTGCGCCGCAGCAAACCTTGAGTGCGCCCGCCCGCCCCAGGCCAGCGCAATGAGTCTCGCGCACCCGCCGGGGGTGGGGCGGCCGAAAAGGCCGCTTGGTGTGATGGGCGTTCTGCGAAGCCATCCTCGAGCGCATCGGCTGCCGCCTCGGTGGCCGCCCCCGCGGCTGGGCTGTGCGGCTGACTTAGGTGGGTTGTGGTGCCCGCACTGGCGCGGCGCGCACGGGGTGCCTGCGCGGTTTTGGATTGCCGGGTCTGGGGCTGGCCGAACTTGGGCTGCCAGAGCGCGAGCAGATCGCGTCCGTCTAGGGCCACCCGGTCGGACAGCTCGAGCAGCATCTGGTGCTTGAAGGCACCCTCGGGCAGCGCCTGCCACAGCGGTGCGGCTTGGCTGGCCAGGCGCGCCCGGCCTTCGGGGGTATCGAGGTCGCAGCCCTCGGCAGCGGCGTCGAGCAAAAAGCGGCTCAAGGGGGTGGCCTGCGCCAGTGCCTGCTCAAAGGCTGGGGCACCCTGGGCACGGACGTAGCTGTCGGGGTCGTGCTCGGGCGGCAGGAACAGAAATTTGACGCTGCGCGTGTCGCTGGCCCAGGGCAGGGCGGCCTGCAGGGCCTTGCGCGCGGCACGGCGGCCGGCGCTGTCGCCGTCGAAAGCAAACACCACCGTGTCGCTGAAGCGAAACAGCAGCCGCACCTGCTCGGGTGTGCAGGCGGTGCCCAGCGTGGCCACGGCGTAGCCCAAGCCGTGCTGGGCCAGCGCCACCACATCCATGTAGCCTTCGGTGACCAGCACGCAGCCGGCTTGGCGGATAGCGCTGCGCGCCTCGAACAAGCCATAGAGCTCGCGTCCCTTGGAAAACAGCGGCGTTTCGGGCGAATTGAGGTATTTGGGCTCGCCCGCTCCCAGCACCCGGCCGCCAAAGCCGATGCACTGGCCCTTGACGTTGCGGATCGGGAACATGATGCGATCGCGGAAGCGGTCGTAGCGCTTGCCGCTGTGCGTCGCGCCGGCCTCGGTTGCGGCCTGGGGGTCGGGTTCGGCATCGGTGGCGATCACCAGCCCGGCTTCGAGCAGCAGCGGGTTTTGGTAGTCGGGCAGCACGGTGGACAAAAAACGCCACTGCGCCGGGGCGTAGCCGATGCCGTAGGTTTTGGCAATCTGCCCGCTTAAGCCCCGGCGCTTGAGGTAGTCGATGGCGGCGGGCGCCAGCCGCAGCTGCTGCTGGTAGCCGTGCGCGGCTTTTTCCAGCAACTCGGACAAGCTGCTGCGCTGCTGGCGCTGCGCCGCTGCCTGGGCCCGCTGCTGGGGCGTTTCGTCGTCCATGGGCACGCTCAGGCCGGCTTGCTGCGCCAGGTCTTGCACCGCCTCGATGAAGCCGGCGCCGGTGTGCTCCATCAGAAAGCCGAGCGCGCTGCCGCTTTTGCCGCAGCCAAAGCAGTGGAAAAACTGCTTGCTCGGGCTGACTGTGAACGAGGGTGATTTTTCGTCGTGAAACGGGCAAAGGCCCAGATAATTGGCCCCGCCTTTTTTGAGCGCCACGTGGCGGCCCACGACTTCGACGATGTCAACGCGGGCCAGCAGCTCTTGCAAAAAGGCTTGTGGAATGCTCACGACGGGGCAGTCTTAAGCGCGCAGGACACGGTTTTTGCCGGCCCGTTTGGCGGCGTACATGGCTTGGTCGGCGCGTTCGATCGCTTGCTCAAAGTTTTCTTCGCTATGCATTTGGGTCACGCCAGCGCTGAAGGTGATGAGCAAGCGCTCGCTGCCGCTCATGAACAACTGGGTGGTGAGCTCGCGCTGCACCCGGCGCACCACTTCGACGGCGTCATCGGGATCGGTGTCGGGCAAAAGGATGACGAACTCCTCGCCGCCGTAGCGGGCCAGCGCGTCTTGGGGGCGCAGTGCGGTTTTGGCCACCGTAGCCAGGTGCTGCAGCGCCGCGTCGCCAGCCAAGTGGCCCCAGCTGTCGTTGAGGCGCTTGAAGTCGTCAAGGTCTAGCAGCGCCAGGCAAAGCCGGGTGCCGCTGCGCTGGGCGCGTGCGGTTTCGCGCTCCAGCGCCTCGGCCATGCCCTTGCGGTTGAGGGCGCCGGTGAGCAGGTCGTGGCTGGCTTGATCGCTCATGCGCTGCAGCTCGAGGCGCAGCTGCTCGACTTGGGCTTCGGCTTGGATCGCGCGCTCGCGCAAGCCCCCCAGATCGTCGCCAGTGCGCTGGCTGTCGAGCGCCAGGGTGCGCGCCGATTGGATCGCTTGCTGCAGCACGGGCGTGATTTCAGCCAAGCTGGTGGAGCGCTCGAGCTGGTGCGCAAAGTGCTCAAAGCGCTGCTGGTACTGCTGGCTGTTGGCGGCGGTTTCGGACAAACGCTGCATGAACACGGCCAAGGTTTCTTTCATGGCGTTTTGCGCCACGATCATCTGCTCCTTGGTATCGAGCTGCAAACGCGTGAGGTCTTTGAGGCGCGACTGCGCGTCCTCAAGCCGGCGGATCGACAAGGGCGGCTGAGCCACGTCGATCAGCGCGCCGAGCTGCTTTTGCAGCCACGGCTGCTCGAGGTTGACAACGCGCACGTTGTCGAGCACGCCGTGCAGCAGCTTGAGCAGCGTTTCACGGATGGCGGCCTGCTCTTCGGCCACAAACGAGAGCCTGAAGGCAAAATCGGCCATGAGCTTGCGCAACGAGGGCGGGTGCTGCTCGGGCAGGCGCAGGTAATTGATCAACTCATCGGCCAGTTCGACCACTTTGCGGTCGTCGTTGCCCACGGCCGGCAGGGCGTTGCCCACGATGCGCGCCATCTGCTCGAGCAGCTCGGGTGGGAAGCGTTCTTGCTCCTGCACCACGGGTGCCAGCGCCACCGGGGTAGGCGCCAGCGTTTCGGTGCTGGCGCTTTGGTTGCGCAGTTGCTGCGAGAGCACCCGCTCCAAGTCGTCCCAGCTGTGCATGGATACCGCCTTGCCAAACTGCGACTTGAAGCGCTGCTGGGCCGGGGTGGCCTCGGGCAGGGCCTGCGCGATCTGGCGCAGGTTTTCGAGCGGAAACGGCTTGAGCGGTCGCGTGCCTGCCACCTCATGGTAGAAGGTTTGAAAATTCTCGGGCGTGGGGGGCAGTTTGCGCGCCGTCAGGCGCTTGACCGCCTCGCGCGCGATTTCTTGGGGGGTGGAGGCCGTCATGGCTGGCAAGAGGGGAAGGCTAAGAGTTGGCCTATCTTAGCGCTCCCCGGCCCCACGATGGCGGCAGGGGCTTGACTCAATGCCCAAACCCGGCGGCCACGGGCGCGCAGTCGCCTTTTTAGCGTGGCGGCAGCCGGATCGCGCCGTCGAGGCGGATCACTTCGCCGTTGAGCATCTCGTTTTCGATGATGTGCTGAACCAGCCGCGCGTAATCCAGCGGCCGCCCCAAGCGCGAGGGGAAGGGCACGCTGGCGGCGAGCGCGTCTTGCAGCTCTTGCGGCATGCCAAAGAGCATCGGCGTGCCAAAGATGCCGGGGGCAATCGTCATGTTGCGGATGCCGCTGCGCGCCAGGTCGCGCGCGATCGGCAGCGTCATGCCCACGATGCCGCCCTTGGAGGCGGCGTAGGCGGCTTGGCCGATCTGGCCGTCGTAGGCGGCCACCGAGGCGGTGGAGATGAGCACGCCGCGCTCGCCGCTGGGCTCGGGCGCGTTGCGGCTCATGGCGGCAGCGGCCAGACGGATCATGTTGAAGCTGCCCAGCAGATTGACTTGCAGGGTTTGGGCAAACAGCGCCAGCTCGTGCGCGCCGTCTTTGCCCACGGTTTTGGCGGCTGGCGCTATGCCGGCGCAGTTGACCAAACCCGCCAAGGTGCCCAGCTCGCAAGCGCGCTGCACCACCGCCAGCCCGTCGGCCTCGCTGGAGACGTCGCAGCGCACAAACGCGCCGCCGATTTCTTGCGCCAGCGCCTGCCCGGCCTCTGCCTTAAGGTCGGCCAACAGCACCCGGCCGCCCAAGCTGGATAGGTGGCGCGCCGTGCCCTCACCCAGCCCCGAGGCCGCCCCGGTGACGATAAATACCTTGTCTGCGATCTGCATGGCTTGTGCTCCTAGTTGACGTGTGCGTCAATTATGGGATAAAAACCCAGCGAGAATCCCGGCTGGTAAACCCTTGCAACCCATGACCTCTCGCTTCACCGACACGCAGCCGCAGCCCCCACAGCCGCCAAAGCCCTCCATCGCAAACCCGTCGAACGCGGCGCTCCAGCCGGCCTGCAACGGCCTGACGCGGCGCGCGGCTGCGGCCGGGATGTTGCTCGCGCTCACCGGCTGCGGCACGCTGCGCATGGAGCAGCCGCCCACACCGGCCGCGGTGCCACCTGCCCCGGCCCCGCTGCGCCCGCCGCGCTTGGGGTTGGCGCTGGGGGGTGGAGCCGCGCGCGGCTTTGCGCACATCGGCGTGATTCAGGTGCTGGAACGCGAGGGCATCCGCCCGGCGCTGGTGGCGGGCACTTCGGCCGGTAGCTTGGTGGCGGTGCTCTACGCCAGCGGCATGAGCGGGCAGCAGCTCGAACAGGCCGCGCTCGAGATGGAAGAGGTGGTGTTCACCGACTGGACGCTGCCGCTCTTCAACCGCGGCCTGCTGCGCGGCGACGCGCTGGCGCGCTGGGTCAACCGCATGCTCAACAACCGGCAGCTGCAAGAGCTGACGCTGCCGGTGGGCGTGCTGGCCACCGATTTGGGCAACGGCGAAGGGGTGCTGTTCAGGCGCGGCGACAGCGGGCAGGCGGTGCGCGCCTCCAGCGCCGTGCCGGGGGTGTTCTCGCCCGTGCCCATCGCCGGGCGCAATTATGTAGATGGTGGGCTGGTGGCGCCGGTGCCGGTGCAGCAGGCGCGCGCCATGGGGGCCGAGCGCGTGCTGGCGGTGGATATTTCGAGCGGCTTGAGCGATGACTACGCCACCGACGCCGTGCGCGTGTTGCTGCGCACCTTCACCATCATGGGCCAGAGCATCAACCGGCTGGCCTTGGCCGGCGCCGACGTGGCGCTGCGGCCCGAGCTAGACGGCATCGGCAGCGCCGACTTTGCGGCGCGCCAACGCGCCATCGCCGCCGGCCGTGCGGCCATGGAACGCTATCTGCCGCAGTTGCGCCAGCAGCTTCTGCCGGTGTAGGCGTTGCTGCTGGTGGTGGCAGGGCAGGGCACAGAAGGGCGCGGCACGCAAAGCGAGAGCGCAGGCCCGCGCTATTTTTGCAGCAGCAGCTTGACCAGCAAAATCACTGGCAGCAGCCCGGCCAGCACGATGCCCAGTGCCGGCACCGCCGCGCCGCTCCAGACCGACTCGGCCGACATCTGCCAGACCCAAGTGGCCAAGGTCTCGTAGCCAAAGGGGCGCAACATCAGAGTGATCGGCAGCTCTTTCATCACATCCACAAACACCAGCGCACCGGCGACGATGATGCCCGGCGCCGCCAGCGGCAGGTGGATGCGCGTGAGGATGCGCCACTGCCCCGCGCCCAGCGTGCGCGCCGCCAGCGTCAGGTTGGGCTTGACTTTTTCCAGTGCGGCGTCGGTGCTCTGGTAGGCCACAGCCAGAAAGCGCGCCACGTAGCCATAAATTAAGCCGATCACCGAGCCGGTGAGCACCAGCCCAACGGTCACGTTGAACCAGTACTCGGTGGCGTAGTTGAGCGCGTGGTCCAGCGGCGTGAGCGTGAGCAAAATGCCCACCGCAAGCACCGGCCCGGGAATGGCGTAGCCGGTGGTGGCCAGCGTGGCCATGACGCGGGCAAAACGGTGCCCCGAAACCCGCACCCCGCTCGAGAGCACGATCGCCAGCAGCACCGCCACGGCGGCGGCCAGCGAAGCCAGCAGCAGGCTGTTGCCCGCCAGCTCGAGGTAAACCTGCGCCGTGCCCGGCGTCATGTGCTCAAACTCGGTGGCGGCCCAAGATATGAGCTGCGTGATCGGCAGCACAAAAGCCACGCCCAGCACGCCCGCGCACAAGGCCGTGGCCAGCCACTTGTTGCGGCCCTGCAGCTGGGCGCGCGGGAGTCCGGGCGATTTGCCTCCGGTTTCGTGGTAGCGCGTGCGCCCGCGCTGCGAGCGCTCGATCAGCAGCGCCGCCAAAGCCACGATGGCCAGCAAGCCCGCGAGTTCGCTGGCGGCTTGCAAATCCATCATGCCGTGCCAGATGCGCACCACCCCGTCGGCGAGCGTGGGGAAATTGAAAAAACGCACCGTGGCAAAGTCGGCCAGCGCCTCCATGAGCGCCAGCGCGACCCCGGCGGCAATGGCTGGGCGTGAAATCGGCAGCACCACCTTCCAGTAAAACTGGGCCCGGCTGTAGCCATGCACCCGTGCGGTGTCAAAGGCCGTGGACGATATGCCGCGGTAGCCGACCAAAGCCAGCATATAAACGTAGGGGTAGAGCACCAGCGCCATCACCGTGATCGCGCCCAGCGGCGAGCGCACCTCGGGAAACCAGGCCGCGCTACCAAACCACTGCACCAGCGTGCCTTGCACCGGCCCGGCGGCGTCGAAGGTCGCCATGAACACAAAACCCATGATGTAGGCCGGAACGGCCATGGGCAGCATCAGCAACCACTGAAACAGCGTGCGCCCCGGGAATTCGTAGGCCGTGACCAGCCATGCCAGTCCGGCGCCCAGCAGCAGCGTGCCGACCCCGACCCCGAGCAGCAGCAGCAGGGTGTTGCGCAGCAGCAGCGGCAGCAGCGTGTCCCACAGGTGTTGCCAGACTTCTGGCGTGGGGCTGAGCAAGGTGGAGGCGACGATGAGCACTGGGAACACCGCCAATGCAGCAATCAGCGCAGAAATGGCAGTGGCCCCCAGATGCCACTGCCTTTTGTTTTGCACGACCGGAACGCTGCTAACTGCTTGCGACATTATCAGGTTGAATAAAACGCGGTCGTGCGGGGTAACGTTGGGTTAACGGTAAGCAGCGCGGTCCAGCAGACGGATTGCGTCGGCTTGCAGGCGGCCGAGTTCGCGCAGATCGAGGCGGTCGCCGCGGAAAGGTCCAAAGCCGGCGATGATCGGGTGCACTGGCGCCGCCGGGTTGGCCGGGTACTCGTGGTTCGAGCCCGAGAACAGCTCTTGGCCGCGCGGCGTGCTGATCCACTCGAGCAAGCGCAGCGCGTTGTCGCGGTTTTGCGCGTGCGTGGTGATGCCGGCACCGCTGATATTGACGTGCACACCACGGTCGCCGGCGGCTTGGTTGGCCCACATCAGGCGCACCGGGAACGCCGGGTTGGACTGCAACAAGCGCCCGAGGTAGTAGTGGTTGGTGATGGCCACGTCGCCGCCGCCAGCGGCCAGCACCTCGAGGATGCGGGTGTCGCTGTCGATCAGCTGCGGGTTGTTGGCCACCCAGCCGCGCACCACTTGCTCGGTGCGGGCTTCGCCGTGGGCGGCGATCATGCTCGCCACCAGCGATTGGGTGTAAGAGTGCGTAGCCGGGCGCATGACCAAGCGGCCGCGCCACATCGGGTCGGCCAGCGCCTCGAAGGTGGACAGCTGCGCCGCCTGCACCCTTGCTGGGTGGAACAGAATGGTGCGCACGCGCTGCGTCAGGCCGAACCAATGGTTGCCCGGGTCGCGCAGGTGCGCGGGAATGTTGCTGCTCAGGGCGGTGCTGGTGACGGGCTGTAGCAAACCCTGGGTGGCGGCCAGCGCCAAGTTGCCGGCATCGACGGCGATGAACATATCCGCCGGGGTGTGGCGGCCTTCGGCACGGATGCGCTCGCGCAGGCCGGCGTCGGGGCCGCTGGTGAAGCGCACGCGGATGCCGGTTTCGCGGGTGAAGGTCTCGAACACGCCCTCGACGCCGTAGTGGCGCGAGCTGTAGATGTTGACCACGCCAGCGCCAGCGGCGGCCGCGGGTGCGCCTTGGGCAAAGGCTTTGGGCAGCGCGGCAACCGACAGGGCGGCACCCGCCACCGATGCAGCCCCCAATTTAACGACCAGATTTCTTCTGCTGACTTTCATGTGTACCTCGATTATGCAATTGAACCAGACAAGTGCCGCTTCGTTGCCCGCAGACCCAAAGCAAGCCATGGTGCGCTAACTACGCATAGTGATGATAGCATGAACGCAAACCATTCTTGTTTATTTCTAAGGCGAAAATCGGGCGCAAAGGCGGTCTTGGTGCCGCACCAAACGCAAAAGCGCGGCCCCCAAACGGGCGGCCGCGCTTAAGTGCCAGCAGGGTAGGGTGCTCGGACTACTGTGGCTCAGCGTTTTTTGCTGGCGCTGGCGCTGGCGACTTTGGTGCCGCTGAGCGCGTTGTCGCTCATGGCCTGGAAGTTGGTTTGCGCCACTTCTGTGGCTTGCTTGACCGCGCGCTGCACGGTTTCCATGGCATTGTTGGCTGAGGCCACGGCATTCTTCATCACCGCCACAGCGGTTTCGGATCCGGCCGGGGCGTTGCGGGCCACATTGTCGACCACGGCCATGAATTTTTGTTGTGCCTCGGCACCTTGGTTTTCGGCGAATTTGGCGAACTCGCCGCCGGTGCCCGCAGCGATTTCGTACAGCTGACGGCTGTAGGCGGCGGTTTTTTCAGCCAGCGGCTGCATCAGGGAGGCCTGCAGGGCCATCAGCTCTTGTGCGTCTTTGACGCTCATCAGCGCCTGGGTGTTGCTCGAGGTGTCGGCCAGCGCCGCGCGGGTGGCTTGCATGTTGAGCTCCAACATGCGCTCTACGCCCTCAAAGGCCTTCTGCGTCAGGCCAAAAAGGGTTTCGACGTTGGCTTTTTGGGCGGCAAGCATCTGTTCGGGGGTCAGCATGGTCAGGCTCCTGAAGGTAATGGGCAAGTCAAGTAGGAAAGGGCAAAGTGACTCGGCTCTAGACCCTGCACCGCGCCCCGCAGCGGCCGGTCAGAACGGCCGCACGTGATGAGCGCCTCCTTTGCTGCGCTGCAACATGATCGTAAATTATAGATTCGATTTGTGGCGAGAGCAAGACTTTTAAGCCCTCACCCGCGCGCTGTAGGGACCCAAGTGCGGTTTTCTTGCGCCAGATCAAAGCGGCGGCTTGACGCGCTGCAGGGTGCCGTGCCCGTTACTCCTGCGCCCCCATCGCCAGTGCACGTGCGCGACTGGCCTCGGCAGCGCTTGGGTCGGGGCTTGCGCGGGTGGGCCAGCCAGCCAAGTGCTGCTCGCACAAGGCGGTGAGGGCGCGCATGCCCTCGGCGCTGTCATTGAGGCAGGGGATGTAGTGGAACTCGTGTCCACCGGCCTGCATGAAGGCGGCTTTGGCTTCGAGGGCGATTTCTTCCAGTGTTTCGATGCAGTCGCAAGCGAAGCCAGGGCAGAGGGCATCGACCCGCGCGACACCGCTGCGTGCCAGCTCCACCAGCGTCGGTTCGGTGTAGGGTTGCAGCCACTTGGCGCGGCCAAAGCGCGACTGGAAAGTAAGGCGGTATTGATCGCGGCTCAAGCCCAGCGCCTCGGCCAGCAGGCGCGCGGTTTTGTGGCATTCGCAGTGGTAGGGGTCGCCTTTGTCGAGGGTGCGCGCCGGCATGCCATGAAAGCTCAGCAGCAACACATCGGGGCGGCCATGCGCCTGCCAGTGGCGCTGCACCGAGGCTGCCAGCGCGGCGATGTGCTCGGGCTGGTCGTGGTAGTTGCGCACCAGCCGCAGTTCGGGCAGGTTGCGCACCGTGCGGCCCCATGCAAACACGGCGTCGGCCACGCTGGCTGTGGTGGCGGCGCTGTATTGGGGGTAGGCTGGCAGCACCAGTATGCGCGTGCAACCGGCGGCCTTGAGCGCGTCGAGCCCGCTGGCCACCGAGGGCTGGCCGTAGCGCATGGCCCAGCGCACCTGCACCTGGTGGCCGCGTTCGCCCAGGTAGCCCTGCAAGAGCGCAGCCTGGCGCTCGGTCCAGACCTTGAGCGGCGAGCCCTCGGGCAGCCAGATGCTGGCGTATTTGGCGGCCGATTTGCGCGGCCGCAACCGCAGCACCACGCCGTGCAAGATCGGCCACCAGAGCAGGCGCGGCAGCTCGACCACCCGCGGGTCGCTCAAAAACTGCGCCAGATAAGGGCGCAGCGCCGCCGCCGTGGGGGCGGTGGGGGTGCCGAGGTTGCAGAGCAAAACCCCGATATGCGGGGTTTTTCCGTGTTGATGAGGGGGTTCGGGGCGCATGGGCATGTGCTATTCTCGCTCAGACCAGATGTCAGAGAACTTTTGGGTGTACGTCAAGGTTTGAGGGGCAAAGCTGCAGCGGGCAGCTATGTACGGCTCGGCGGATGCTGGGGCCGAATGGACGCGATTCAATCAATAAAAGCCTAGCCATGACTGCCGCTTCACTTCAGCCCAAGTTGCACTGGGTTGTCGACACCCATTGGCGGGTGCGTGCGCTGGCCTACCCGCTCGCTTTTTTCATCTTGACCCTGCACCTATGGGGTCAGGGCCAGCCGGCGCTGGTCTGGGTGTTGCTTGGCTTGCAACTGCTCATCTACCCGCACCTGATTTACTGGCGCGCGCGGCGTGCACCCGACCCCCCGCAAGCCGAGTTGCACAATCTCTTGCTCGACAGCTTTTTGTTTGGGGCTTGGGTTGCGTGGCTGGGTTTTCCAGCGTTCATCGGTTTCATGTTCTTCATCAGCACCGCCATCAACAGTGCGATTTTGCGCGGATTTAACGGCATCGCCTGGTCTCTGGCCCTGTTTGCCGTAGGTGCTTTGCTGGGTGCCGCGCTGGGTGGCTGGCATTTTTATTCGGATGAAAGCGGGTGGGTCAAGCTGCTGAGCATGGTCGGGATTTCGGGCTATCTGCTGGGCATCGGGGTGTTGGCGCACCAGCGCACCCAAGTGCTGCGCCACACCCGCTCCACGCTGCGCGCGCGCGAAGCTGAATTGCAGGCGCTCAACGCCGCGCTGTCGGATCGCTTGCACCAGATCGAGCGGCTGCAGGTCGAGTTGCGCGAACAGGCCGTCCGCGACCCGCTCACCGGTTTGTTCAACCGGCGCTACCTGCAATCGACTCTGGAACGCGAGTGGGCGCGTTGCCAGCGCGAGGGGGTGCCCCTGTGCGTGATGCTGCTTGACATCGATCATTTCAAGCAAGTCAACGACCGCCACGGGCACGGTGTGGGCGATCAGGTGCTGGTGCGCTTGGGGCAACTGCTGCTCGAGCAAAGCCGCCGTGAAGACCTTGCCTGCCGCTATGGCGGTGAGGAATTTTTGCTGCTGCTGCCCGGCTTGGGGGCAGATGAGGCTTATGAGCGTGCTCAAGCGTGGCGGCAGGGTTTTGCGGCGCTCGATATCTGGGTTAACGGGGCGCGCCTGAACCTGAGCCTCTCGGTTGGGGTGGCGGTGGCTCCAGATCACGCCAACGAGCCCGATTTGCTCATCCACCAAGCCGACATGGCACTCTACGCCGCCAAGGCCCAAGGCCGCAACCGGGTGGTGCTGGCCGAAGCCGGCCGCATGCACCCATGAAGCAGCCACCGCCCCACGGGGTTGCCGCGCCGCCCCACAGCGTTTTTGAAGACGTGCAGGGCCTGCTGGTGGGCAGCCTGTTTGTGGCCTTGGCCGTGCTGATGTTTCAGCAGGCCTTGCTGCTGACTGGTGGCACCACAGGGCTGGCTTTTTTGCTGCACTACGCCCTGGAGTGGCCTTTGGGCTGGCTGATGTTTGCCGTCAACCTGCCGTTTTACGTTTTTGCTTGGCTGGCGCTGGGGCCTGTGTTTACCCTCAAAACCTTTGCCGCCGTGGCCTTGCTGGCGCTGTGGGTGCAGTGGCTGCCGCTGTGGCTGGCGTTCGAGCGGCTGCACCCGGTGTTGGCGGCGGTGTTGGCTGGTTTGCTGGCCGGCACCGGTATTTTGATCATCTTGCGCCACCACGCCAGCTTGGGTGGCTTGGGGATCATGGCGGTGTACCTGCAAAAGCGCTTCGGTTGGCGCGCCGGGGTGGTGCAAATGGCTTGTGATGCGCTGATATTGCTGGGCGCGTTGTGGTTGTTGCCGCCCCTGCAGGTGCTGCTGTCGCTGCTCGGGGCTTTGGCGCTGAACATGGTGATCGCCGTCAACCACCGCAGCGGGCGCTATATGGGGGTTTGAGTGGGTTTTGCGGCTTGATCAGACCCGCGAGCTCGATGCCCGATAATGCCGGCTGCGCGCAGCTTCAAGCTTTGCAATCTGTGTTTTGGGAAATTCGATTTGGCTCTGCAACCCGATATCGGGCACCCGGTCAACGCCCTGTTTATGCTGGCCACACACACCGAAACGGCTGTGGTGGTCACCGACGCGCGCGGGCGCATCGAATGGGTCAACCAAGGCTTCGAGCGCATTACGGGCCACATTCTGCCCGAGATATTGGGCCAGAGTCCGGGTCGCCTGTTGCAGTCTGCACAAACCGACCCGCAGGTGCTGGCGCAACTCAAGCAGGCCTTGCGCGACGAGGCGCCCTTCAAAGGCGAACTGCTCAACCGCCGCAAAGATGGCAGCCACTACTGGGTGGCGCTGGAAATCCAGCCCGTGCGCGATGGCTCGGGCCGCCTCAAGGGCTTCATTTCGCTGCAGCAAGACATCACCGAGCGCAAAAACGCCGCTGCGCGCCTGCGCGAACAAAGCGAGCGGCTGCACCTGATTTTGAGCGGCACCGGGGCCGGCACCTGGACCTATCAGGTCGATGAAGAGCTGTTCACGGTCGATGAGCAGTTTGCGGCCATGCTGGGCGATGCACCGAACAGCCTGCGGGGCGATACCGAACACCTGTACGCACGCATGCACCCCGACGACCGCCCGCGCGTGCGGCAAGCGCATCAGCTGCAGCTGAAGGGCCCCCAGTCGCTGAGTGAGGTCGAGTTTCGTCTGCGCCACACCCAGGGGCATTGGGTCTGGGTGCTGAGCCGCAGCAGCGTGCAGCGCCGCCACCCCGAAGGCCGGGTGGCGCTGATAGCTGGCATTTTGCTCGACATCAGCCGGCGCAAGGGCATCGAGCAGCAACTGATGCTCGAGCGCGAAGAACTGGTCGGGGTGATCGAGGGCACCCAAGTCGGCACCTGGCGCTGGAATGTGGAATCTGGCCAATTGCAGATCAACCGCAACTATGCGGCGATGATCGGCCTCGAGGGGCAGGAGCTGGAACCCCTGACAGTGGCCTGGTGGAGCGAGCGCGTTGAAGCCAACGATCTGACGCGCACCATGCAGCAGATCGAAGCCCACCTCAACGGCGAGAGCCCATTTTTTGAGTCCGAATTCCGGTTGCGCCACCGCCTCGGGCATTGGGTTTGGGTGCATTCGCGCGGCAAGGTCATCAGCAGCAGCCCAGACGGGCGCCCGATCTGGATGGCCGGCACCCACACCGACGTGACAGCTGCCAAGCTGGTCGAAGTCGAGCTGCAGCACGCCAACGAGCGCTTCCGCTTGGCGGCGCGCAGCGCGCAAATCGGGGTCTGGGAGATCGACATCGCCAGCGGGATGGTGGTCTGGAACCGGCAGATGCGCGAGCATTTCGCCATCGAGCAAGACCTGCCTTCGGATGAGTTGCGCCGCCTGTGGCGCGCGCGCGTGCACCCGGGCGATCTGCTGCACACCCACGCCTTGCTGCTCGACGTGCTGCACTGGGGCAAGCACTACGAGGCCGAATTCCGCGTCTGTTGGCCCAGCGGCGAAATCCGCCACCTCAAATCCGCTGGGCTGGTGATCGACAGCGAAGGCCAAGAGCGCAGCCGCATGGTCGGCATCATGCAGGACGTCACCGAATTGCGGCGCAAGGAGGCGCAGTTGCTGGCCAGCCGCGCCTTCCTCGACAACGCCGGGCGCATCGGCGGCGTGGGCGGCTGGATGGTGCACCGCGAGCACATGCGGCTGGAATGGACCGCCCACACCTTTCAAATCCACGGCCTGCCCGACGGCCAGCAGCCCACGCTGGAGCAGGCGCTGGCCCACTACCCACAGCCTGGGCGGGCACAATTTGAAGCCGCTTTGCAGCAGGCCTTTGAAGAAGCGCATCCGATCGACTTGGAGCTCGATTTGCTCACCGCCGGCGGCCAGCCGCGTCGGGTGCACCTGGTGGGGGAGCCGCAGTTGCAGGCCAAGCAGGTGGTGCAAGTGATCGGGGCCATCCAAGACATCACCGAACGCGAGGCCCAGCGCGAGGCGCAGCGGGCGGCTCTCACCCACGCCAAAGAAATGGCCGAGGCCAACAGCGCCGCCAAGAGCCAGTTTTTGGCCAACATGAGCCACGAAATCCGCACGCCCATGAACGCCATTCTGGGCATGCTGGCGCTGCTCAAGAAAACCGGTCTGAATCCGCGTCAGGCCGACTACGCCCTCAAGGCCGAAGGGGCCAGCCGCGCCTTGCTGGGGCTGATCAACGACATTTTGGATTTTTCCAAAATCGAAGCCGGGCGCATGGTGCTCGACCCGCGCCCCTTCGTTTTGGACGAGTTGCTGCAAAACCTCTCGACCCTGCTGTCTGTGAACTTGGGGAGCAAGCCGCTGGAACTGTTGTTCGACGTCGATGCGCGGGTGCCCGATCGGCTGGTGGGCGACGACCTGCGCTTGCACCAGGTGCTGCTGAACCTGATTTCCAACGCCATCAAGTTCACGGCCCAAGGCGAGGTGATGCTCAAAATCGAGCTGCTGCGTCAAACGGCGCAGCAAGTGGAGCTCGAACTCACGGTGCGCGACACCGGCATCGGCATCGCCACCGAACACCAAGAAAAAATCTTCAGCGGCTTCACCCAAGCCGAAGGCTCGACCACGCGCCGCTTCGGCGGCACTGGGCTGGGGCTGCCCATCAGCCGCCATTTGCTGCGCCTGATGGGCAGCGACATCCAACTGCTGAGCGTACCCGGGCGCGGCAGCATCTTTAGTTTCACGCTGCATTTTCCCCTGCCAAACGAGCCCGCTGGTCTGGCCCAGGTGCCTGCGCCGCTGCCGCGCTGGCGCGTGCTGCTGCTGCACGGCTACGAGCCCGCCCGCACGCTGCTGCAGCGCATGTTGACCGCTTTGGGTTGCGACTGCGTGGCCTTTGGGGCCGACGCAGAATCGCAGCAGGCTTTGCAGACCTTGCTCAAACCAGCCGCACCGGGTAGCCCCAACCAGCCTGCGGGCTTTGATGTGGCGCTGGTGGATGGGCGTTTTTTTGAGCCCGCTGATTTAACACCGCTCGATAGCCTGCGCCATTGTGTGCCAGCCGCTCTGTGCCCGAATCTGATCTGGCTCACGGCACACGGCCGCGACCTGTTGGGTGCGGGTGCCGGGGCAAACGGGGCCGGTACCGCAGCCGATGCGGGCCATGCTGCGCAGCTGGTCAAGCCCGTCACGGCCCCCATGCTGCGCCGAGCGCTCGAGCAGTTGCTGCAGCCCGAACACGGGCCCCAGTCTGCCACCTCCCCGGCCAGCACCCCACCTGCGCTGCGCTTGCCCGGTTTGCGCCTGCTGGTGGTCGAGGACAACCGCATCAACCAGCAGATTGCGCTCGAGCTGTTACAAGGCGAGGGGGCCACGGTGGCGCTGGCCGACCACGGCCGCGCGGCCTTGCAGCTGCTCGGTTTTGATGCGCACGACCGGGTGCCGGCGCACCCCAAACCAGCCGATTTCGATGTCGTGCTGATGGATTTGCAAATGCCCGAAATGGACGGCCTCACGGCCAGCCGCCTGCTGCGCGAGGGTTTGGGTGCACTCTGCCCGCCCATCATCGCCATGACCGCCAACGCCATGGAGAGCGACCGCCAGGCGTGCCTGGAGGCGGGCATGGTGGACCACATCGGCAAACCCTTTGAGCTCGACCAGCTGGTGGCCAAGCTGCGCCGCTGGGCTGGCCTCGATGCCTTGGCCGAGGTTCAGGCCGACAAAGAGGTGCCGGCGCAGACACTCGGCGGCACCGCCCCGGTGCTGGA
Source organism: Serpentinimonas maccroryi (assembly GCF_000828915.1). Taxonomy (NCBI): domain Bacteria; kingdom Pseudomonadati; phylum Pseudomonadota; class Betaproteobacteria; order Burkholderiales; family Comamonadaceae; genus Serpentinimonas; species Serpentinimonas maccroryi. Next base: position 1,000,708 of record NZ_AP014569.1, on the reverse strand, counting down.
CTTCGAAGCGGCGCTGACGCGCATGGGCCGCCAGCCGCATTTGTATCGCCAAGTGGCGCAAGAAGTGGCGTCTGCGCTGCCTGGCTACGCCCACAGCGTGCGCGGCTGGCTTGAGCCTGATCGATCGCCTGCGCTGGAAGCGGTGGTGCGCGAACTGCACACGCTCAAGGGCTTGGCTGCCACGGTGGGGGCGCAAGCTTTGGCGCAGGAGGCAGCGCGCGCCGAGGCGGTTTTTGTCGGCTTTGGTCGCATGGGCGCTGCATCGACCGACGCCGAGCAGCGCCTACAAAGCGAGCCCTGCTTGTTGGCCGTGCTGGATGCGCTGCAGGCCGCTGCGCAAGCGTTGCAGGATTTTTTGGCGCTGCCGCCGCCGCTGCCCCCCTGCGAGCCCAAGCCCGAGCAGCCGCCCGCCGAGGGGGTGCTGTCCAGCCAGTCGCTGCAGGCAAGCTTGCAGAGCTTGCGCAGCTGTTTGCTGGCGTTCGACATGCAGGCGCTGGATTGGGCGCAGCAGCTGGTTGCACACCACACCAACGAGCTGGGCGAGCGCTTGCCACCGCTGTTGCAAGCCGTGCAAAGCCTCGATTTTTCTGCTGCTTTGCTGTTGTGCGACGCCTGCCTGAACGAAAATCCCACCTAATGGACATTGCCCAATCCTTGCCGGCTGGAACCCCGTTTGGGGGCGAACTCGAGCGCCGGCCGCGCCTGCTGGTGGTCGATGACCAGCCCGTCAACGTGCAGTTGCTCTACCGCGTGTTTGCCGCCGACCACCAGGTGTTTGCGGCCACCGAAGGCAACAAGGCGCTTGAGATCGCACGCCAGCAGCAGCCCGACCTGATCTTGCTCGACGTCGTCATGCCAGAGCTCGATGGCTTTGAGGTCTGCCAGCGCCTCAAGGCCGACCAACTCACGCGCGACATCCCGGTGATCTTTCTCACCGCCAACGCCGACCCCGAATCGGAAGCGCATGGGCTCGACGTGGGAGCGGTCGATTTCATCGGCAAGCCCTTCAACACCAAAGTGGTGCGTGCGCGCGTCAAAACCCACGTCACGCTCAAGCGCCAAGGCGATTTGCTGCGCCGCTGGGTGTTTCTCGACGGCCTGACCGGCATCGCCAACCGGCGCCACTTCGACGAACGGTTGGCCGTCGAGTGGGCGCGCATCCAGCGCAGCGGCGCACCCTTGAGTGTGCTGCTGATCGACGTGGACCACTTCAAACGCTTCAACGACAGCCACGGCCACCAAAGCGGCGACGATTGCCTGCGCCGCGTCGCGGCTGCGCTGGCCAGCGGCTTGCAGCGCCCGACCGACCTGGTGGCGCGCTACGGCGGCGAGGAATTTGTCTGTCTGCTGCCCGATACCGACGGGTACGGCGCCCAGCACATGGCCGAGCAATTGCGCCAGCGCGTGCACCAAGAAACCCAGCCCGGTGTCAGCGGCGCACCTTGGCCAGCGGTGACGGTGAGCATCGGCGTGGGCAGTGCGCGCCTCGACCTGATGCACAGCGCCGACGATTTGCTGCGCGAGGCCGATCTCAACCTGTATCGCGCCAAAAAAGCCGGCCGCAACGCCGTTCGGGCGGGGGCCGCTGCGTTGTCGGCCTAGTGCCAGCGCTCAGTCGGCGTATTCCATGTCCTCGATGGCGTCGCGCAAGGCCAGCAGCGGATCGGGCTGGGTCGGGTCTGGGTTCACGAACTTGGGGTCGCCGGCCTGATCGAGGGCCTCCATCCAAGCAGCGGGCGGCTTGAGGCGGTGGCGGCGCACCAGTTCGAGCAAAAACCGTGCTTGGGTGGCGCGATCGCCGCTGGCGGGCCACTGCGCCAGATCGGCCCGCAAACGCCGCCGGCGCACGCGGCGCCAAACCATGCCCCACATGCCGGCCGCAAACGCCACCACACCGAGGGCAAAAAACGCCCACCAAAAAATGATGCTGCCCGGCACGTGGGCCAGCGGCGCTTCGGTGGGGACGATGTGTGAGCGGTGCAGGGGGCTGTAGGGGAACATGCTGGGTCAAAGGAAGGTACCCGGTTCGGGCGCCGGCAAGCGAGTGTAGCGCCCCGACCGCTCTGGCTAAACACCATGCACCCCTCCGGGCCGCGGGCTGGCACAGCTTCAGCCCGGCGCTTGCGGCCCAGAACCGACGGGGGTGGGTTTGGGTGTGGCAGCGGCGTCGAGCCGGTAGCCCAGCCCGCGCACGGTTTTGATGAGGGCCAGTTCGTGGCCGTCGTCGATCTTGGCGCGCAGGCGCCTAATATAAACCTCGACCACGTTGGTGAGCGGGTCTTCGTAGCTGCCCCAGACGTTGGCCAAAATGCGTTCGCGGCTGTACACGCGCCCGGGCGCGCTCATGAGCAGCTCCAGCAGCGCCAGCTCCTTGGCCGTTAGATGCAAGGCGCGACCGGCGCGCCAGCACTGCATCTGGTCGCGGTCAAACAGCAAATCGGCCACCTCCAGCGTGCGCGCAGCCTGCGCCAGCGCCGTCGGGCGGCGCAGCAGCGCCTCGATGCGTGCCAACAGCTCGTCGAAAGCAAAGGGCTTGCCCAGATAGTCGTCGGCCCCGCAGCGCAAGCCCTGCACCCGGTCTTCGACCCCATCGAGCGCGGTGAGCATGAGCACCGGCATTTGCAGGCGCTCGGCGCGCAGCCGCTGGCACAACTCGATGCCGCTCATGCCCGGCAGCATCAGGTCGAGCAGCAGCAAGGCACAGGGGTGCTGGCGCAGACGCAGCAGCGCCTCTTCGGCGTTGGCCACGCGTTGGGTGCTGTATCCTTCTGCAGCCAGCCCCCGGCGCAGAAAATCGGCCACCCGGTCGTCGTCTTCCACGATCAGCAAATACATGGGCAGGGCGCTCTAAAAAATGGAGGGGCGGCGTTCAATTGCTTGGGGGATCGCAAAGGGGCGCAGTGGGTGAAGGGCGGTTTGGGAATGGCTTAGGCGGCCGCAGCGGCGGCGCCGGCCAGCGGCAGCTCGATTGTGACGCGGGTGCCGCCAACCGCCAAGGCTTCCATGGCGATGCTGCCCCGGTGTGCGAGCACGATCGCGCGCGCGATCGACAAACCCAGACCCAAGCCTTCGGGGCTGCGCAGGCGCGCGGCTTCGCTGCGGAAGTAGGGCTCGAACACCTGCTCGGTTTGCTCGGGGTCGATGCCCATGCCGCTGTCGCTGATGGCGATGCGCAGGCACTGCGCCGCCGCGTCGGGCTCGGCCTCGATCTGTACTTGGCTGCCGGCGGCGCTGTAGCGCACCGCGTTGTCGAGCACGATCACCAGCGCTTGCTGCAATTTGTCGAGGTCGGCTTCGAGCACGCAATCGCCGGCGGCGGCGCTGGCTCGGTCCAGCAGCTCGATGCCGCGATTCGAGGCGATGGCCTGCATCTGCTGCTGCGCCCCTTGCACCACGGCGCGCAAGCGCACCGGCGCAAAGGCGTAGCTTTGGGCGCTGGCGCTCGATCGCGCCAGCCGCACCAGCTCTTGCACCCGCTGGCCCAAGGCGGCGGCTGCCGTGACGATGCGCTCGAGGGCGCCGCGATAGGCGGCGTCTTGCACGCCAGCCTGCCCGCCGCTGCGCAGGGCGATTTCGGCCTCGCCCCGAATGACCGTGACCGGGGTGCGCAACTCGTGGCTGATTTCGGCAAAAAACCGCTGGCGCCGCGCATCCACTTGCAGCAGCGCCTCGTGGCTGCGCATCAGCGCCTGGGTGCGCTCGGCCACGGCGGCGTCGAGCCCGGCGCGCAAGGCCTCGTTTTGGCGTTGATTGGCTTCGAGGCGACGGGCCAATGCGTTCAATTGCTGGCCGATCAGGTTGAACTCGTCTGGGTTGGCGGTGTCTGGGCGCTGCCGGTAGTCGCCATCGGCCAGCGCCTCGGTGGCCAACCGCAGCTGCCTAAAAGGTTGATGCAGGCGGCGCATAAAATAACCGGCTGCCAGCAAGCCCCACAGCGCCGACAGCAGCATGAGCCCCAGACTGGAGCGCTGCAGGGTGTCTAGCGTTTCGTTTTGCTGCGCCATGGCCTGCTCGGTGGCCTCGCGTTGCTGCGCAATCGCAGCGGCCAGCTCCTTGCGCATGTCGCGCCCGCCGTGGTGATCAAATACGGCAGCAGCCTGCAACCACATCAGGGCCTGATCTGCAACCGGACTGCGCGCCGTGGCGGTGCTGGCTTGCAGCACGTAGGCCCGCATGGCGTCAAAATTGGCACGCAAAAGGGCGATCGGGTGGCTTTGGGGTGCGGCGTGCGGTGACGATGCGGTCTGGGTTGCCGAGCTGCCAGCAGGTGTGCCAGAGGGTGGCGGCAATGGTTGCAGCGCCTGCAGCCGCTCCAGCTCGTGCAGCGAGCGCTCCATTTCTTGCAGCAGTTGGTTGCGCGTGTCGGCACTGCCTTGGCCGGTCAGGGCCGTGCCTGCCAACCAGACCAGCAAGCGCTGTTTGTTGGCCGCCAGCGCCTGGTACTCGGTGAGCATCTGCTGGGCGTCGCGCGTGAGAGCAGACTGTGCGCTGGCGGTGCGCACGGCCCACACCGAAAAAGCCGCCTGCACTGCGCTGAGCAGGATCAGAACCGCAAAGGCAATGCTCAGGCGGCTAAGCAACACGGCAGATTAAGAGCCGGTGAAGGGCAGCGAGGAGTGGTGCAGCACAATGCGCAGATTGCCTTGGGGGTCGAGTCGGAAGCCCCAGGTTTTGTCCACCGTGGTGCGGCTGCCATCGCGGTTGGTCAGGGTGACGTTGCCCATGGTTTTGGCCACGTCGCCGTGGATCAGCACCGCGGCGTTGCGCACCTCGACGTGGGTCCAGCCCTTGAGCGCGAAGCCGCGGTCATTCGGGAAGGCCGGGTTGTTGCCGACAAAGTAAGCCAGTGCGCCCTCGCGCGTGGTGCGGAAGGTGTGGGGTGCCGTGGTCAGGGTGGGCTTGAACAGCACCGGGCCCATCTGGTAGCCGTAGGCTGCGTCGAGCACGGCCGAGGCGGTGGCGGTGGCACGCGCAAGGCCACCGCTGGCGAAATCGCTGCTGATCTGCACCAGCGCCCGGCCCCAGGCTTGCTGGGCGGCCAGCACTTGGGCTTCGGTGATGGTGCGCGCTGCCGGGGTGGCGGCCGGTGCGGTAGCCGGTGCGGCAGCGCGGGGGGCGCTGGCGCCAGCGGCATGGGCATGGGCCTGTGTCGAAATAAGCAGACCGGAAGCCAAGAGGGCTGCGCCCAGAAGTTTGAGTTTCATCTCGAAAAATCCTTTCAATCGATTGTCAACCACGGCCACGGCCAAGCGCCATGACTGTTTTAGATTAAAGCCCTGGCAACCTTGCGCTGGCTAACAAACGCATGAAGGTAAGCTTAAGGGTAGATGAACGCCAGATGAACACCGGCTTGCGCCTGTGGCTGCGCCAGATGCCAAGCGGCCATCCAGGGATCAGCCAAACAATGCCTCGACATCGATGCTCGAGCGCAGCCCGACCAGCGCGGCGCTGTCGTGCAACCAAGCTTGGGCGTGCGCGCGGCCCTGCTGGTGCAGGTGCTGCAGAAACGGCGTGTGCACGATCAGTTTGCTCTCGCTGTGTGCCAGGCTGTCGAGTTCTTCACCGCCGATGAGGTGGAAGCGCTGCTGCAGCAGCCGCTGCAGTGCCGGCGTGGCGCTGGGTGGCGTGCGCGCGTGGCGAGCGGCTTGCGCGAAATGGCGCATCTCGTTCATGATGTGGGTGCCAAAGCCCAGTTCGACCAAACGCGTTTCGATTTCGGCCAGGCTGCGCGGGGTCTGGCTGCGGCGCAGGGGGTTGAGCAGCACCAGCAGCACATCGGGCGTGGCGCAGTCGTAAACCAGGGGCGCGATGGCAGGGTTGGCGCTGTAGCCGCCGTCCCAGTAGGGCTCGCCGTCGATGTGGACGGTGTGGTGGATTTTGGGCAGACAGGCCGAGGCCAACAGCACCTCGGCGCTGATCTCGTGCTCCCTAAACAGGCGCAAGCGCCCGGTGTTGACTTGGGTGGCACCGATGTAGAGCTTGAATGGGCAGTCACGGCGCAAGCGCTCAAAGTCGATCTGGCGCTCGAGCAAGTCGCGCAGCGGGTTGAGGTCAGAGGGGTTGAGCTGCGCCGGCGTGAACTGGGCCGCCCAATGCGCCAGCAAGCGCCCAGCGGGGGCCAGGCGCACGGTCTCGCCCTTGCTGCGCACCAGGCTGGCGGGCAGGTGCTGGCCGAGTTCGCCCCAGAACTGGGCCAGCGCAGCGCGCGCACCGGCACGGCCAGCGCGCACCCAACCATCGGCCAGCAACACGGCGTTGACGGCGCCGGCGCTGCTGCCGCTGAGGCCCTCGAGCTCCAGCGCCTCGTGCTCGAGCAAGGCATCGAGCACGCCCCAAGTGTAGGCGCCGTGGGCGCCACCGCCTTGCAGGGCCAGGTTCAGGCGCAGCTTTTGCGGGCCGGGGCTGGCGTGGCCAGGGCGCAGCCAATCCTGCCAGCGCGCCAGCGCCCGGCGCCACGCAGGCTCGGGCTCAGGGGGAGGGGTGGGGGTGGGGTCGGCCATGTGCAGTGCGCGCCGCGCGCGCTCGGCAGTGCGGCTGCAGTTGCAGTGAGTGTAGCGCTCCCAGCAGCGACTTTGGCTTGCGTTTCGGCTGGGTGGCTGGCTCAGGCGTGCGGCAGTTGCGTGGGAGCGGCTCCAGGTGTCAAGCGCTGGCGCAGGGCCAGCACGGCACTTGTGGGCGCTGTCAAAACCGGGAGCGTCAACCGCTCCCGGATCAAAGGTGCCGCGCGCGCCATGCTGAACTGCGCCAACGCGATCAGCGCGCAGCCCTTCGACTGGAGCTGCAGGGCTGCTTCGAGCACGCTGGCATCGTGTGCGGCCGCGTCTTGGCGCTGCAGCGCCTGCAGGGCGTGCGGCACGCAGGCTGTGAGCACTTGGGCGTTGGGCCCAAACTCGGCTGGCAGTGCCTCGAGGGTGGGCGCAAACGAAGCGATCAAACCGATTCGTCCCCCCAAGCCCAGCGCCTCTGCGACCATGGCTTGATAGGGCTTGAGCACGGTCAGGTGCGGCCGGCGCGCCGCCACGCCCTCGATGCACGGGCCAAAAGCCGAACAGGTGTACAAAATCGCTTGCGCGCCACTGAACTCGGCGTAGGCAGCCAAGCGCTCGAAGCGCGTGTGCATCGCGGCGTCGAGCCCGGTGCGCGCCACATCGCTGGCCAAGCTGTCGTCGAGCAAATTCATGCGCTGCGCCGCGGGCCAGTGGCGCTCGAAAGCGTGCGCTATCGGCGCCACCGACTGCTCCAGCGCATGGATCAGGGCGATGCGCGGCCCGGGTGCAGACACGGCTTGCACAAGGGGCTCCTGGTTCAAGTCGAGGCAACCGTCGCCGTTGCCGACTTGAGGCGGCTATTGCGCCGCCACTGCAACCCAATGATCAGCCCCAACAGGGCCAAAGCCGGGATGAAAAACCACTCAGGTTCAGGCCGCTCGTTGGGCACGTCGAGCCCGGTGATGCGAAAGCCCTGCTCGATGCCTTGGCGATCGGCCACGCTGCGGAACTGCACAGCCATGACCATGTACCCTTGGCCGTCGAACATGGCCGTGATGCCGGCGTGGCGCAGGCGCTGGGCGGGGTCGCCTGCGGGCCCGAGCGGCAGCAAAACCCCTTTACTGATCTCATCGCCTTCAAGGTTCATGCCTTCGACCGAGAGCCGCTTGCTGGCATTCGCCGGAGCCGTTTCCAGCGCTTGCACCATTTCTTGGCCGCTCAAAGAGGTAAAGGGCGGCGCCACCATGTCCATCCAAAAATTGGGGCGAAACAGGGTAAAGCAGATCAGCAACAAGGCCACGGCCTCATACCAGCGGTTGCGGGCAAAAAAGTGCCCCTGCGTGGCGGCGGCAAAAATCAGCATGGCCACCGTGGCCGTCACCACGGTAAGCACCAGATCGAATGGCCCGGTCAAACCTATCAGCAGCAATTGGGTGTTGAAAATGAACAAGAACGGCAAAATCGCGGTGCGCATGCTGTACCCAAATGCAGTGATGCCGGTTTTGATCGGGTCGCTGCGTGCAATCGCCGAAGCGGCTATCGAGGCCAAACCCACGGGTGGTGTCACATCGGCCATCAGGCCAAAATAAAACACAAACATGTGCACCGCAATCAGCGGCACGATCAAGCCCTGCTGCGCCCCGAGTTCAACGATCACCGGCGCCATCAAGGTGGCGACCACGATGTAATTGGCGGTGGTGGGCAAACCCATGCCCAGCACCAAACAAATCAGGGCCACCAGCACCAGCATCAGCGTCAGGTTGCCGCCCGAGAGGATTTCCACCAGTTCGGTCATGACCTGCCCGACGCCAGTGAGCGAGACCGTACCGACCACGATCCCGGCCGCCGCCGTCGCTAGGCCAATGCCGACCATGCTCTGCGCCCCTAGGGCCAGTCCGTCGATGAGGTCTTGCACCGCAAAGCGAAAATTGGCCCAGACGCGCCGGTCGCCGCGCATCAGACCCAGCAGGGGCTTTTGCGTCAGGATCAGAAAGATCAGGAATGCCGTGGCCCAAAAGGCCGACAGCGCCGGCGAGAGTTGCTCGACCATCAGGCACCAGATCAGCACCACCACCGCCAGCAGATAATGCAGCCCGGACTTGACGGTCGGGCCGGTTTCAGGCAGCTCGAACAAAGGGGAATCGGGGTCGTCCAGCTCCAGTTCGGGTAGCTTGGAGCTGAACCACAGCAGGCCAAGATAGGCAGCCAGCAACCCCAGCAAGATCACCGGCAGCGCCGCCTCACCCAGTGTGCTGCGTATGAAGCCGATGCCGTAGTAGGTGAGGCCGGCGAGCACGATGAAGCCCGTGATGGTCGTCAACACCGACAACATGCGCTGGGCAAAGGTGGAGGCGTGGCGGCGCGGCAAGCCCTGCATATTGGCCTTGACGGCCTCTAGGTGCACGATGTAGAACAGCGCGATGTACGAAATGAGGGCGGGCAACAAGGCGTGCTTCATCACCTCGACGTAGGGAATGCCCACGTATTCGACCATCAGAAAGGCTGCTGCGCCCATCACCGGCGGCATGATCTGGCCGTTGACCGAGGCCGACACCTCGACTGCACCCGCTTTGTCGGGGCGGTAACCCACGCGTTTCATCAGCGGAATGGTGAAGGTGCCGGTGGTGACCACATTGGCAATCGATGAGCCGGAAATCACCCCGGTGGCGGCCGACGAAACCACGGCCGCCTTGGCTGGGCCGCCGCGCATGTGGCCCAGCAGGGCGAAGGCGCTTTTGATGAAGTAGTTGCCGGCGCCGGCTTTGGCCAAGAGTGAGCCAAACAGCACGAACAGAAAGATAAAGCCGCTCGACACCCCCAAGGCAATGCCGTACACCCCTTCGGTGGTGAGCCAGAAATGCGACACCGCGCGGTTGATAGAAGCCCCTTGGTGCGCCATCAGCTCGGGCATGATGGGGCCGGCAAAGGTGTAGAACAAAAACACCAGCGCCACGATCACCATGGGCAAACCCAGCACGCGCCGGGTGGCCTCCAGCAGCAGCGTGCAACCTATCACCGCAACGTACACATCCATGGTCGTGGGCAGCCCGGGGCGTGCCGCCAATTCGCGGTAAAACAGATACAGATAGCCGGCACAAAACGCCCCCACCAAAGCGAACACCCAGTCGAGCAAGGGCACGCGGTCGCGGGGCGAACGCTTGCGCGCTGGAAACAGCATGAAGGCCAGAAACACCGCAAAAGCCAAGTGGATGGAGCGGCTTTCGGTGTGATCGAAAATGAAAATGCCCAAGGCAAAGGGCAGGGGTGAGGCAATCCAGAGCTGAAACAAGGACCAGCTCACGGCCACGATCAGCAGCAACTTGGCGATCGCTGGGCCGGGTTTGCGCCCCCCGGTGTCGGTCTCTTCGACCAGTTTGTGGACATCGACCGGGGGTTTGTCGGATAGGTTGGTAGCGCTCATCTAAAGGCACCTGATTCAAAAAACGGCTATGGCGGCAAGGCAACAAGAAACGCCCAATGCCAGCCTAGCCGACATTGGGCGCAAGGGCGGGTATGCCCTGGTTGGAGTTGAAGCTACAGATCAGCGAATCCAGCCGCGCTCACGGAAGTAGCGTGCGGCACCGGGGTGCAGCGGTGCGGTCAAGCCGTCGCGGATCATGGTCTCGTGGCTCAGGTTGGCCAGCGAGGGGTGCAGGCGGCGGAAGGCGTCGAAGTTCTCAAACACCGAGCGCACCAGCAGGTACACCGATTCCTCTGACGCACTGGCCGAAGTCACCAAGGTGGCGACCACGCCGTAGGTCTGGGTGGGTTGGTCGTTGCCGCGGTACATGCCAGCCGGGATGGTGGCACGGGCGTAGAAGGGGTTTTCGGCAATCAGCCGATCGACCGCCGGGCCGGTGATGTTGACCAGCCGCGCGCCGCAGGTGGTAACGGGGTCGAGGATGTTGGCACTCGGGTGGCCGACGCCGAAGAAGAAGGCGTCGATGCGGTTGTCGCACAGGGCGGCGCCGTGCTCGTCGGGGCGCAGCTCGGAAGCGAGGCGAAAGTCGGCCGTGCTCCAGCCCATGGCGGCGAGCAGCTTGTCCATGGAAGCGCGGTGCCCGGAGCCCGGGTTGCCGACGTTGACGCGGCGGCCACGCAGATCGCTGAAGTTGCGCACATTGGCGTCGGCGCGTGCCAGCACGGTAAAGGGCTCGGGGTGGATCGAAAACACCGAGCGCAGTTCACGGAAGGGGCCCGCTTGCTGGAAGGTGCTGGTGCCGTGGAAGGCGTGGTGGTTCCAGTCGGACTGGGCGATGCCGAAATCGAGGTCGCCGGCGCGGATGGTGTTGATGTTGGCCACCGAGCCGCCGGTCGATTCCACCGTGCAGCGGATGCCGTGGCGCGCGCGGTCTTGGTTGATCAGGCGGCAAATCGCCCCACCCACCGGGTAGTAAACGCCGGTGAGGCCGCCGGTGCCGATGGTCATGAAGCGCTGCGGCGTTTGCGCGCTGGCCACGGGGGCGGACGCCAAGGCCACGGCGGTGAGCGCGGCGACGGACAGGCCGGATAGGATTTGCTTCAGGGTGGTTCTCATGGGTGGAGCTTCCAGAGTCGTTGAAAATGTGCCGCATGCGATGGGCGGCGCAAGATGCCAGTTTGTGACCAGCGGGTTGCAGTTTGTAACACGGTTCGGCCACATGGGGCCTTATGGTTTCCCCGAGTGGAAGAGAAAAATCTGCAACACCGGGCTACAAAATTTCAAGCAGGGCCGCATCGAGCGCCGCGCGCAGCCGCTGCACGATCAGCGCGGTTTCGTCTTCGCTGACGATGAACGGCGGCGCCAGCAAAATGTGGTCGCCCGTGCGGCCATCGACCGTACCGCCCATCGGATAGACCATCAGGCCTTGCGCCATGGCCGCCCGTTTGAGGCGCGCATGCAGGCGCAGCGCCGGATCGAAACACTGCTTGCTGGCGCGCTCGCGCACCAGCTCCAAGCCCCAGAACAGGCCACGGCCGCGGATATCGCCCACGTGGGGGTGCTCGGCGAATGCCGCTTGCAGCAGCTGCTGCAACTGCAGGCCGCGCTGGCGCACGGCAGGCAGCAGCTGGTCGCGCTCGATCACCCGCTGCACCGCCAGCGCCGCCGCGCACGCCACCGCGTGCCCCAGGTAGGTGTGGCCGTGCTGGAACAGGCCGCTGCCCTCGGCCAAGGCGGCCACGAGGTGCCCTTGGGCCAGCACGGCCCCGATGGGCTGGTAGCCGCCGCCCAACCCCTTGGCTATGGTGAGCAAATCGGGCGCCACGCCTTCTTGCTCGCAGGCGTGCAGGGTGCCGGTGCGGCCCATGCCGCACATCACCTCGTCGAGGATGAGCAAAATGCCATGCCGGTCACAGAGTTGGCGCACCCCTTTGAAGTAACCTGGCACCGGGGTGAGCACGCCCGCCGTGGCGCCGCCCACGGTCTCGGCCACGAAAGCGATCACGTTTGCGCCGCCCAAGCGCTCGATCGCCGCCTCCAGTTCGCGCAGCAGGCGCTGGCCGTACTGCTCGGGCGACTCGTCGGGCGCGCAGTCGCGGTAGGTGTAGCAGGGCGAGACGTGCTCGACTTCGATCAGCAGCGGCTCGAACTGGGCCCGGCGCCAAGCATTGCCACCCACCGCCAAAGCGCCCAAGGTGTTGCCGTGGTAGCTCTGGCGCCGGGCTATGAAGTGGCGCCGCTGCGGTTGCCCGATCTCGACGAAATACTGTCGCGCCAGCTTGAGCGCGGCCTCCACCGCTTCCGAGCCGCCGCAGACGAAGTAGGCGTGGCTCATGCCGGCGGGGGCGTTGGCAACCAAGTGGTTGGCCAATTGCTCGGCCACTTCGGTGGTGAAAAAACTGGTGTGGGCGTAGGCAAGGCGGTCGATCTGCTGATGCATCGCGCGCAACACCTCGGGGTGCCCATGCCCCAAACAGGAAACGGCCGCGCCACCGCAGGCGTCAAGGTAGCGCTGGCCGTGCTCATCGGTGATCCACGCCCCCGAACCACTCACCGCGCGCGGCGGCAAGTGCTGCAATTGGCGGTGCAAGACGCGGGTGGTTTGCATGGTCGGACTCAGTTCGACGGCTCGTCCTCGAGCGCCAACAGGTCGCTGGCCTCAAGGCCGGTGGGTGCGTTGGCGGGCAATGCTTCTACGTCGCGCAACTTGCGCTCGATGGCGCGGGTGCGGGTGCCGATTTCGCTGAATTTTTTGGCCGCGTTGTCGATCGACTTGTGGGTGGCGTCCACGATCTCGCCAAATTTCTTGAACTCGGTCTTGACGCCAGACAGGATGTGCCAGACCTCAGACGAACGCTGCTCGATTGCCAGCGTGCGAAAGCCCAAGCGCAGGCTGTTGAGCATGGCTGCCAAGGTGGTCGGGCCGGCGACGACGATGCGGCACTGGTTCTGCAGCGCCTCGACCATGCCCGGGATGCGGCAGACCTCGGCGAACAACCCCTCGGTGGGCACGAACAGGATGGCGAAGTCGGTGGTGTGCGGCGGGTTCAGGTATTTGTCTTGGATTTTCTTGGCTTCGAGCCGCAGCGAGGATTCAAAGGCGGTGGCCGCTTTGAGGATGGCGTCTTTGTCGGCCAGCTCGTGGGCGTCCATCAGGCGCTGGTAGTGCTCGACCGGGTACTTCGAGTCGATCGGCAACCAAACGGTGTCGTCCGCGCCCTTGCCGGGCATCTTGATGGCGAACTCGACCAGTTCGTTGCTGCCGGGCACCGTCTTGACGTTTTTGGCGTACTGCTCGGCCGTGAGCAAGCTCTCGATGATGGCGCCGAGCTGCACTTCACCCCAGGTGCCGCGGGTACGCACGTTGGTCATGACGCGCTTGAGGTCGCCCACGCTGCCGGCGAGGGTCTTCATTTCACCCAAGCCGGTGTGCACCTGCTCGAGGCGTTCGCTCACCAGTTTGAACGAATCGCCCAAGCGTTGCTCGAGCGTGGCGTGGAGCTTTTCATCCACGGTGCGGCGCATTTCTTCGAGCTTGCTGGTGTTGTCGGCCTGGATCGCCGCCAGACGCTCGTTGAGCGCGGTGCGCAACTGCTCCGAGTTTTGCTGGCTGCCCTGCACCATGCCCTGCAGTTGCTGCGCCACGGCGTCTTGCAAGGTGGAGAACTGGTTGCGAATCTGGTTGCCGTTGCCGTCGAGCTGGTCTTTGAGCGCGCCCGACATCACGCCCAGCTGGCCCACGATGTCTTTTTTCAGGGCATCCAAGGTGCTGGTGGTGGCCAAGGCCAAGGCATCGACGCGGCCCGACATCGAACCCTCGAAGCCCCCGAGCCGCTGCTCCAGCTTGGCTTCTAGGGTGCCAAAGGCCGTGGTGAGCTCGGCGCGGCCCTTGCGCGACTCTTCCACCGTTTTTTCGAGCTTGTCATCGAGGATTTTGCGCAGCGCCTCGTGCGACAGCATGGCTTGGGCCGTGAACTCGCGCAACTGGGCTTGGGTGCGCTCGTTGCCGGCTTCGTTGCGTGCGCTCGACTGATTCAGCGCCTGCACCGAAGCCTCCATCAAACCCAGCCGAACCGTCAGGTCTGCGGGCCATTCGACCCGATTTTTGCGCAGCAGCAGAATGAGCAGCAGCAGGACGCTGATGACACCTAGGCCGAGGGCGGCCAATGCGATGGGTTCAAACATGGTTGCAAGGCCTCGCCTGTGAGCAGCAAAACGCGGTAGCGGGAAATAGAATGCGACGACGGCGCGGGGCCAACGCTGGCACCCCAGTTTGCCAAAACGGGGGCATCAAAGCCAAAATCGGGGTGGATCGCCCGAAAAGTCGCTGGCAGCTCAATCGAACTGCAGAAATGTGGCGGAGAGAGCGGGATTCGAACCCGCGGTGGGGGTTAGCCCACACACGCTTTCCAGGCGTGCGACTTAAACCGCTCATCCATCTCTCCGGGTAGCCCAGCATTCTACACTGGCGGCGGCGCTGGCTGACCGAGCGCTGGCTTACCGAGCGGCAGCGCTCGCGCTTCCTAGCAACGGCGCTCGCGCCGCGGGGGTAGGGCCGCGGCTGGGGGCTCAGGCGCTGGGCTTGAGCGTGCGCACCATCTGCATCGCCGAGCCGATCAGGTGGCTCACTTCGGTCATGTTCGAGGGCACGATCAGGGTCGTGTGGGCATCGGCCGCCACTTTGGCGTAGGCTTCGACGGCTTTTTCGGCCACTTTGAGCTGCACCGCCGCCTCGCCGCCGTCGGTGCGGATGGCGTGGGCGATGCGCTCGATGGCTTGCGCCGAGGCTTCGGCCACCGCCAAAATGGCCGAGGCTTGGCCTTGGGCCAGGTTGATGGCGGCTTGGCGTTCGCCCTCGGAGCGGGCGATGGAGGCTTCGCGCTCGCCGTTGGCGATGTTGATCTGCTCTTGCTTGCGCCCTTCCGACGCGGCGATCAGGGCGCGCTTTTCGCGCTCGGCGGTGATCTGGGCCTGCATCGAGCGCAGAATCTCGGCCGGGGGCGTCAGGTCTTTGATCTCGTAGCGCAGCACCTTCACGCCCCAGTTGAGCGCGGCTTCGTCGATGGCGGTCACCACCTGCGAGTTGATCAGGTCGCGCTCTTCGAAGGTTTTGTCGAGCTCCATGCGGCCGATGATGCTGCGCAGCGTGGTCTGCGCCAGCTGCGTGATGGCCAGCATGAAGTTGGACGAGCCGTAGCTGGCGCGCATGGGGTCGGTGACCTGAAAGTACAAAATCCCATCGACCTTGAGCTGGGTGTTGTCGCGCGTGATGCAAATCTGCTCGGGCACGTCGAGCGGGATCTCTTTCAGGCTGTGCTTGTAGGCCACGCGCTCGATGAAGGGCACCAGAAAGTTGAGCCCGGGCCCGAGCGTGCCGGCGTATTTGCCCAAGCGCTCTTTGACCCAGGCGTTTTGCTGCGGCACCACTTGGATCGAGCGCACCACGAACACGATGGCGACGATGACGACGGCGAGGGCGATGAACTCCATGGCAGGATTCCTTGGTTTAGTGAGAGGGCGCGCCGGGGTCTGCTGCGGCGCTGGGCGGTTCGGGGTCGAGGGCTTGCACGATCAGGGTGTTGCCGTGCACCTGCACGATGCGGTAGCGCGTGTGCACACCGGGGCTGGTGCCGGGTTGGAGCTGCACGCTCCAGTTGGCGCCGCGGTAGCGCACCTGCGCCCAGCCGTCGGCTGGCCAGCGTTCCACCACCAGCGTCTGCCCGATGTCGAGGTTGATGTCGGGGTTGCGTTCGGCTGTGGCTTGGATGGGGTGCCGGGCGCGCCAGCGCTGCCACAGGGCCACCGCGCCGCCGCCCACGATCGCGGCCGTGAGCAGCTGCCCCGTGAGCCCCAGCCCGGCGTGCGCCGCCAGCGCACCGACCACCAAGCCGACCGCGAGCATGAGCAGAAAAAAAGTGCCGGTGAGCAATTCGAGCACGATCGCCAAGCCGGCCAGCAGCCACCACACCATCCAATCCGTCATACGCGTGCCCCGCAGTCAAAACCAATGCGGCCAGCATAGCGCATTAAGCGCACGCGTGGTGCACAATCGCTGCGCCGCCCCCAGACCCAGAGGCCACGGGGGGCTTGCGTCATATTGAGTCTCTACACTGGTGCACCATGAAATTTCGCTTCCCCATCGTCATCATCGATGAAGACTTCCGCTCCGAAAACACCTCGGGCTTGGGCATTCGTGCGCTGGCGCAAGCCATCGAGAGCGAGGGCTTCGAGGTCGTGGGCGTGACCAGCTATGGCGACCTGAGCCAGTTTGCGCAGCAGCAAAGCCGCGCCAGCGCTTTCATCCTGTCGATCGACGACGAGGAATTCACCCCCGGCCCCGACCTAGACCCGGCGGTGCTCAACTTGCGCCACTTCATCGACGAAGTGCGGCGCAAAAACGCCGATGTGCCGATCTACATCTACGGCGAAACCAAAACCAGCCGCCACCTGCCCAACGCCATTTTGCGCGAGCTGCACGGCTTCATCCACATGTTTGAGGACACGCCCGAGTTCGTGGCGCGCCACCTCATCCGCGAAGCCAAGAGCTACCTCGAGGGCATCCAGCCGCCCTTTTTCAAGGCGCTGCTCGACTACGCCGAAAACGGCTCCTACAGCTGGCACTGCCCTGGGCACTCGGGCGGGGTGGCGTTCCTCAAATCGCCGGTGGGGCAGATGTTTCACCAGTTTTTTGGCGAGAACATGCTGCGCGCCGACGTCTGCAACTCGGTCGAAGAGCTGGGCCAGTTGCTCGACCACAACGGCGCCATCGGCGAGAGCGAGCGCAACGCCGCGCGCATCTTCAACGCCGACCACTGCTTTTTTGTCACCAATGGCACCAGCACCAGCAACAAAATGGTCTGGCACCACACCGTGGCCCCGGGCGACGTGGTGCTGGTGGACCGCAACTGCCACAAGTCGGTGCTGCACAGCATCATCATGACCGGGGCCGTGCCGGTGTTCCTCAAACCCACGCGCAACCACTGGGGCATCATCGGCCCGATTCCGCAGAGCGAGTTCGAGCCCGAGGCGATCCGCGCCAAGATCGAGGCGCACCCGTTGCTGGCCGGCGTTGATGCACAAACGGTCAAACCGCGCATCCTGACGCTGACGCAGTCCACCTACGACGGCGTGCTCTACAACACCGAAGCCATCAAACAGATGCTCGATGGCTACGTGGACAACCTGCACTTTGACGAAGCTTGGCTGCCGCACGCCGCCTTTCACCCCTTTTACGGCACCTTCCACGCCATGGGGCGCAAGCGCGGGCGGCCGCAGCATTCGGTGGTTTATTCCACCCAGAGCATCCACAAGCTGCTGGCCGGCATCAGCCAAGCCAGCCACGTGCTGGTGCAAGACTCGCAGAGCACGCCGCTGGATCGGCACCTGTTCAACGAAGCCTACCTGATGCACACCAGCACCAGCCCGCAGTACAGCATCATCGCCAGCTGCGACGTGGCCGCCGCCATGATGGAGCCGCCCGGCGGCACGGCGCTGGTCGAAGAAAGCATTGCCGAGGCGCTGGACTTCAGGCGCGCCATGCGCAAGGTCGATGCCGAGTTTGGCGACGACGATTGGTGGTTCCAAGTCTGGGGCCCCGAGGCGCTGGCCGAAGAGGGCGTGGGCCGGGCCCACGACTGGATTTTGCAGCGCACCAACGCCGACGGCCAGCCGCTGCTGCGCGGTGGCGACGCTTGGCACGGCTTTGGCGACATGGCGCCGGGCTTCAATATGCTGGACCCGATCAAAGCCACCTTGCTCACGCCGGGGCTGAACATGAAGGGCGACTTTGCCGCCAGCGGCATCCCGGCCAGCATCGTCACAAAATACTTAAGCGAGCACGGCGTGGTGGTGGAAAAAACCGGTCTCTACAGCTTTTTCATCATGTTCACCATCGGCATCACCAAGGGCCGCTGGAACACCCTGCTCACCGCCTTGCAGCAGTTCAAGGACGACTACGACCGCAACCAGCCGCTGTGGCGCACCATGCCCGAGTTCTGCGCCAAGCAGCGGCGCTACGAAAAAATGGGGCTGCGCGACCTGTGCCAACTGGTGCACGAGCTCTACGCCAAATCGGACATCGCGCGCCTGACCACCGAGATGTACCTGAGCGACCTGACCCCGGCCATGAAGCCCAGCGATGCCTTTGCCCACATCGCTCGCCGCCGCACCGAGCGCGTGCCGATCGACGCGCTCGAGGGCCGCATCACCACCGCACTCATCACCCCGTACCCGCCCGGCATCCCGCTGCTCATCCCGGGTGAGGTGTTCAACCGGCGCATCGTCGATTATTTGAAGTTCGCACGCGATTTTGCCAAGCAGTGCCCGGGCTTCGAGACCGACATCCACGGCTTGGTGGTCGAGCAGGATGCCGACGGGCGCAAGGCCTACTTTGCCGACTGCATCAAGGCGACCTGAGAGGCTGGACCAGCCTCTGACTCGGTTACAGTAGCCCATGTAGCTGCGGCCGCGTGGGCTGTGCAGCCGTTTTTTTAGCAAAAAGGAGCAAGCATGTTTCCAGAGTACCGCGATCTGATTTCTGAACTCAAGGTGAGCGACCACCACTTTGGTCGCCTGTTCGAGAAGCACAACGAGCTCGACCACACCATCAAGAACATGGGAGCCGGCACCGTGGTCGGCAGCCAAGACCAGATCGAGACCCTGAAGAAGGAAAAGCTGCGCCTCAAGGACGAGCTGTACGTGGTGTTGAAGAAAGCCGAAGCGGCGCGGGCGGTGTGATTTGGGCCAGCCGAACTAGCGTTGCGTCAGCAGTTCGGCTTGCATAGGCGCGGGTGGGGTGCGGGTTGTCAAACCGGCTACTTGAACCCGCCGCGCGCCGTTAAAACGCGTGGCCCAGTAGCGCAGGCCCATGCTTTCGATGCGCACCCGCGCCCCGCTGCGCGGCGAGTGCACGAAGCGGTCGCCGCCGATGTAGATGCCCACGTGGCTGTAACGCCGCCCCAAGGTGTTGAAAAAGACCAAGTCGCCCGGGGCCAGTTCGCTGCGCTCGATCGACTCGGTCGCGCGGGCTTGGTCGCGCGCGATGCGCGGCAGCTGCAACCCCATCACTTGACGAAACGCCGCCTGCACGAAACCGCTGCAATCAAAACCTTCTTCGGCGCTGTCGCCGCCTAGCCTGAACGGCACCCCGAGAAAACCCAGCGCGTGCACCACCAAGCTGGAGTGCAGAGGGCGCTCGAGTTCGGCATCCTCTGCAACCGAACCATCGGATGCCACGACTGGATTGAAGGGGGGGGCGGACCCCAAGGCCGCGCTGGGTGGGGCGACCAAGCCCTGCTGATGCAAAAAATCCGCCAACGCATCGGTGGCGTGGGCGGATGCGGGCACAATCAAGGCCGCTGCCGTGACAGCGGTCATGGCCGTTTTGGCCAGCCAAGCCGTTGCGCTGGATGCACGCGGTGTCATCCTATCGCCGTGCGGAGGTGTTGCAGTGGTTGGGCTCATGGCCGCAGAGTATAAGCAAAGCCCCGTGTTGTCAATGGCTTGAAATTCGCACTTGAAGTAAACCCCAAACCAGACCCCTTGCCATGCTGCTCGAACTCGACGATTGCCAACTGGTGCTGGTGGACTACCAGACCAAACTGATGCCCGTGATCGCTCACGCCGACGAGGTGCTGGCGCGCGCCCTGCTGCTGGCGCGTGCGGCTCAAGCCTTGGGTGTGCCGGCTTGGGGCACCGAGCAAAACCCGCAGCGGCTGGGCCCCAATGCGCCCGAGCTGCTCGCCCTGTGCCAACAGACCTTCAGCAAGATGCATTTCAGCGCCTGCGAGTCGGGCTTGATCGATGCCCTGCGCCCGCCCGAGCGGCCCGCGCCCAAACCCGCCGGCAACGCCCGCAGCCTGCCCAGGCACCTGCAAAAACCGGCTGCCGCGCCTGCGCCCGAGCGCCAGACGGTGCTGATCGCCGGTTGCGAAGCGCACGTATGCCTGCTGCAAACCGCGCTCGGCCTACTGGAACGCGAGTTCGATGTCTGGGTGGTCACCGACGCCTGCGGCTCGCGCCGCGAGCGCGACCGCGACGCCGCCTTCGACCGCTTGGCCCACAACGGCGTCGAGCTGGTGACGAGCGAAATGGTGCTGTTCGAGTGGCTGCAGCACTGCGAGCACCCGCGCTTTCGTGAGCTGCTGGCTTTGATCAAATGATCTCGATCGGGGCTGGGGGGCCCAAAACGGGCCGGTAAAATCGCTTGCATCGCTGCACCACCGCAGCACTTATTTTGGCTCCCACACCGTGACCTTACACCTGACCCCGATCGAGGGCGGCGACGCCTTAAGCCCCTTTCGTGCCCAGCAAATCCTGCCGCTGCTGCAGGCCGCATCGGCTTCGATCGTTGAAGTGTCGGCGCGCCACGTGTACTGGGTGGCCACGCCCGATCCTCTGACCGCAGCCCAGCTGCAAGCCTGGCAGGCGCTGCTGGGTTGCAGCGCACCGGTCCATGGTGCAGCCCCAGGCGAGGGCGCGCTGGTGGTGGTCACGCCGCGGCTGGGCACCGTATCGCCTTGGGCCTCGAAAGCCACCGACATCGCCCGCAATTGTGGCTTTACCGTGCGCCGCGTTGAGCGCTGCACCGAATACCGACTGCGGCTGCGCGGCGGCCTGTTTGGCCGTGCGCCCGAAGGCCTCAGCCCAACCCAGTGGCAGCAGGCGGCGGCGCTGCTGCACGACCGCATGACCGAAAGCGCCTTACCCAAGCGCGCCGACGCCCAGCGCCTGTTTGCCGAACTGCCGGCGGCGCCGTTGGAGCACGTGGATGTGCTCGGTGCCGGCCGGGTGGCGCTGGAGCAGGCCAACCGCGCTTGGGGCCTAGCGCTGGCCGAGGACGAAATCGACTACCTGCTGGCGGCCTTTGTGGGGCTGGGGCGCAACCCCAGCGACGTCGAGCTGATGATGTTCGCGCAGGCCAACAGCGAGCACTGCCGGCACAAAATCTTCAACGCCGAGTTCGTCATCGACGGCGTCGCGCAGCCGCAGAGCCTGTTTGGCATGATCCGCCACACGCACCAGAGCCAGCCACAGCACACCGTGGTGGCCTATTCCGACAACGCTGCCGTGATGCAGGGGCACCGCTTGCAGCGCTTCGTGGCGCGCATGGCGCAGCCCGATGCGGTGCCGGTCTATGCCGCCGAGGACGCCGAGCAGCACATTCTGATGAAAGTCGAGACGCACAACCACCCCACCGCGATCTCGCCTTTTGCCGGGGCCGCCACCGGGGCCGGCGGTGAAATCCGCGACGAAGGGGCCACCGGTCGCGGGGCCAAGCCCAAGGCCGGGCTCACGGGTTTTAGCGTCTCCAAGCTCTGGGGCGGCTGGTCTGACCTGCCCGAGGGCAAGCCCGAGCACATCGCCAGCCCGCTGCAGATCATGATCGAGGGGCCGCTGGGCGGGGCCGCTTTCAACAACGAGTTTGGCCGCCCCAATCTGCTGGGCTATTTTCGCGAATACGAGCAGGTGGTGGGCGGGCTGCGACGCGGCTACCACAAGCCGATCATGATCGCGGGCGGCATCGGCCAGATCGACGCCGCGCTCACGCACAAGGTGCAGTTTCCGCCCGGTTCGCTGCTGATCCAGCTCGGCGGGCCGGGGATGCGCATCGGCATGGGCGGCGGCGCCGCCAGTTCCATGGCCAGCGGCACCAATGCGGCCGAGCTCGACTTCGACTCGGTGCAGCGCGGCAACCCCGAGCTCGAGCGCCGCGCCCAAGAGGTGATCAACCACTGCACCGCGCTGGGGGCGCAGAACCCGATCCTGTTCATCCACGACGTGGGCGCGGGCGGCTTGTCCAACGCCTTCCCGGAGCTGGTCAACGACGCCGGCCGTGGCGCGCGCTTCGACTTGCGCGCCGTGCCGCTGGAAGAATCGGGCCTGTCGCCCAAAGAAATCTGGTGCAACGAAAGCCAAGAGCGCTACGTGCTGGCGATCGCGCCCGACGCGCTGGCGCAGTTCCAGGCCTTTTGCGAACGCGAGCGCTGCCCCTTCGCCGTGGTGGGCGTGGCGACTGAGGAACGCGAACTGGTGCTGACGGATGGGGAGGGTGTCACCCCACCGGTCCAGATGCCAATGAACGTGCTGCTAGGCAAACCGCCCAAAATGCGGCGCGAGGTGCACAGCGTGCCGCGCCCCCAAGCCGCGCTCGACTTGCATGAAGTGGAGTTGCAAGCCAGCGTGATCGCCGTGCTCAGCCACCCCACGGTGGCCAGCAAGCGATTTCTCATCACCATCGGCGACCGCAGCGTGGGCGGCCTGACGCACCGCGACCAGATGGTGGGCCCGTGGCAGGTGCCGGTGGCCGACTGCGCCGTCACCTTGGCCGACTACACCGGCGTGGCCGGCGAAGCCATGAGCATGGGCGAGCGCAGCCCGCTGGCCGCACTCAACGCCCCGGCCGCAGCGCGCATGGCGGTGGCCGAGGCTATCACCAACCTGCTGGCGGCGCCGATCGAGCTCGGGCGCGTCAAACTCTCGGCCAACTGGATGGCCGCTTGCGGCGAACCGGGCGAAGACGCCGACCTCTACGCCAGCGTGCGCGCCGTCGGGCTCGAGCTGTGCCCGGCCTTGGGCGTAAGCATCCCGGTGGGCAAAGACAGCCTGTCGATGCGCACCCAGTGGCGCGCCGACGGCCAAACGCTCAAAGTCACCTCGCCCGTGAGCCTGATCGTGAGCGCCTTTGCCACCTTGGCCGACGTGCGCGGCACCCTGACGCCGCAACTGCAGCGCGGGATCGATTCGGAGCTGCTGCTGATCGACCTCGGCCGGGGTCAGATGCGCTTGGGAGGCTCGATGCTGGCGCAGCACCTCGAGCAAAGCGGCGACGCCGTGCCCGACCTCGACCAGCCGCACGATCTGGTGCAACTGGTGCACGCCATCAACGCCCTGCGCGCCCAAGGCCTGCTGCTGGCCTACCACGACCGCAGCGACGGCGGCTTGCTGGCGGCGGTGGCCGAAATGGCTTTTGCCGGCCAAGTGGGCGTGGCGCTCAACCTCGACGCGCTGCTGCTCGAGGGCGACGGCATTGCCGACAGCCGCATGGACAGCGGCGACAGCAAAAACTGGGCGGCCCAAGTGGCGGCGCGGCGCGAAGAGCGCACCTTGCGCGCGCTGTTCAACGAAGAGTTGGGCGTGCTGCTGCAGGTGCGCCACGCCGAGCGCACACCCGTGATGCAGGTGCTGCGCGCACACGGGCTGGGTGCCTGCAGCCACTTCGTCGGCAAGGTGCAAAGCCCAAACTGGCCCAGCGCCGGGGCCACCAGCCCAGACGCCGCCGCCCCCGAGCAGCGGTTGCAAATCTGGCGCGATGCGCGCAAGATTTTTGATTCCAGCCTGCAAGACCTGCAGCAGGTCTGGGACAGCGTGAGCTGGAAAATCTGCCGCCTGCGCGACCACCCGGGCTGCGCCGACGCCGAACACGCCGCCCTGGGCCAGCCGAACGACCCCGGCCTGCACCTGGCGCTCACGTTCGATGCGGCCGAAGACGTGGCGGCGCCGTACCTCAATCTGGCGCGCCCCAAAGTGGCGATCCTGCGCGAGCAGGGCGTGAACTCGCAGCTCGAAATGGCCTATGCGTTCCATCTGGCCGGCTTCGAGGCGCACGACGTGCACATGAGCGATCTGCACAGCGGCCGCGCGCACCTGCGCGACTTCAAAGGCCTGGTGGCCTGCGGCGGCTTCAGCTACGGCGACACGCTGGGTGCCGGCATCGGCTGGGCGCGCTCGATCACTTTCAACGCGGCGCTGGCCGAGCAGTTTGCGGCCTTCTTTGCGCGCCCGGATACATTTGGCTTGGGCGTGTGCAACGGCTGCCAGATGTTTGCCGAACTGGCCGAGCTCATCCCCGGCGCGCACGCTTGGCCGCGCTTCACCAGCAACCAGTCGCAGCGCTTCGAGGCGCGCCTGAGCTTGGTCGAGGTGCAAAGCAGCCCCAGCCTGTTCTTTGAGGGCATGGCCGGCAGCCGCCTGCCGATCGCGGTCGCGCACGGCGAGGGCTACGCCAATTTCGCCCAACGCGGCCACGCCGAGCAAGCCATCGCCGCGCTGCGCTTTGTCGATCACCACGGCGCCGCCACCCAAGCCTACCCCTACAACCCCAACGGCAGCCCGGGTGGCCTGACCGGCGTCACCACCGCGTGTGGGCGCTTCACCGCCCTGATGCCGCACCCTGAGCGCGTGTTTCGCAACCTGCAGCTCAGCTGGACCGACCCGCGCCACAGCGGCGCGCTCGAAGGCCCCAGCCCGTGGCTGCGCTTGTGGCGCAACGCGCGGCGCTGGGTGGGCTAGAAAGGTCGGCGCTGCTTACCGCAGCACCCCAGCTCCTCATTTTTTAAAAAATGACCCCAGAAAACTTCCGTTTTTCGCATAGGCTGCGGGTGCGCTGGTCCGAAGTCGATATGCAAAAGATCGTCTTCAATGCGCACTATCTGGCGTATTTCGACCTCGGCATCTCGGAGTACTGGCGCGCCCTCGCGCTGCCCTACGAAGACGCGATGGCGCAGCTCGGCGGTGAGCTGTATCTGAAGAAAAGCACGCTCGAGTTCAACGCCTCGGCGCGCATGGACGACCAGCTCGACGTGGCGCTGGCCTGCCAGCGGCTGGGCAACACCTCGATGACGCTGCGCGGCGCCGTGTTGCGCGCCGGCCAGCCGCTGGCGCTGGGCGAACTGGTGTATGTGTTTGCCGACCCCAGCTCACAGCGCCCGCGCCCCGTGCCTGCGGCCTTGCGTGCGCTCATCGAAGCTTTTGAGGCGGGCCAGTCGGTGCTGGATCTGCGCCGGGGCAGCTGGGACACGCTCGGCCCCGACGCGCAGCGCGTGCGCACGGCGGTATTTGTGCAAGAGCAGGGCATTGCACCCGAGGACGAATGGGACGCCGCCGACGCCGATTGCCTGCACGCGGTGGCCTACAACCGGCTCGGGCAGCCGGTAGCCACGGCGCGCCTGCTGCCCGCCCAAGCCGGGGTGGCCAAGCTCGGGCGCATGGCGGTGCATCGGGTGCTGCGCGGCACCGGCGTCGGCCGCCAGCTGCTGAGCGAGCTCGCGCAGGCGGCGCGCGCGCGCGGCGACCGTTGCTTGCGCCTGAGCGCGCAGCGCAGCGCCGAAGGCTTTTACCAGCGCCTGGGCTTCGAGGCCCTGGGCCAACCCTACGACGAAGTGGGCATTCCCCACATCGAGATGCAAAGGCTGCTGTAGCCGCTCTGGGTCAGCAGCGAAGGATGGGGCGCGCGAGGGTTTGCGTGCGGCTGGGGCGCTGGGTTCTGCAGGGTGGGTGCGGCCGTCAGGCTGGTGGTTTGTATGGCCGGCACTGGCGCTGGCGGCCGGTGTGTCCACTCCTGCACTTCGAGCCGGCTGCTGGCTGCCGATGGGCGCAGCCAGCGCGCGATCAGGCTGCTGCGGGTGCCGTAGCCGTGCTGCGGCATGCACACAAAGGGGCTCGAGAGCAGCCGCTCCAGCTCCAGCGGCACCCCGGTGGCAGGCAGCTGATCATCCGGGGCTGGGCAGCGGTCCAGCAGCGCCTCGAGCAGCAGGGTCTGCCAACACGCTTGGGCCAAGGTTGCAGGGGTGGAAGCCAACGCTGCACTGTGCAAGGCCAAAGTTGGCTCTTGCAAGACGGAAGCGACCGCCGATTTGAGTCGCAGCAGCTTGGGCCATGGGCTGTCGAGGGCGGCGTTGGACAGTCCGTACACGCCGGGAGGGAGCGCCGCGCCGCACCAGCCGGGGGGCAAAAAGTCGCGGGGCAAGTTCAGGGGCAGTGGGGATGCGCTGGCTTTTTCAGCGGCGTGGCTGGCGTGGTTGGGAATCTGCATCGGCGCCGGAGTCGGCGTCGCTGCTGCTGAACCTTCGCGCTCCATGCGGCGCGGGCGGTTCGAGAGCCAAAACCAGTGGCCGCTGACGCAGTCGCCCAGCACGAGGTTAAAGCCGCCGTAAGCGCTGGGGTCGGTCTGCTGCAGCAGGGTCTGCAAATCGTGCCAGGCCTGCGGGCCAAAGGGCAAGGTCTGCGCGGCACCCACAGGCAGGCCAAGCGCTTCTGGGCTAGGCGGTTCAGTGTGAGGTGGCGGCCCAGCCAGCCAGCGCGTCACCAGTTCGCCGCGGCTGCGCGCCGCTTTCTCGGGCTGGCCGTCGCGCACGTTGGTGAGCAGGGCCACCCGGCCGGCCGCCGAAAAGCCCAGCCAGGTGCCACCGGCGAGCAGATCGCGGCCGCCATACACCGTCTGGCCGTTATCGAGCTGCCACGCCGCCAGCGGCAGGGTAGGGCGCTGCCAGTATTCGTCGCGGTTGGCTGCCAGCAGCAGCGGGCAGTCGGGGCGCTGGCCGATGGCCAAGGCGATCAGGCACATTCACACATCGGCCAACAGTTCGTAGGGCAGGGGCAGCACATGCAGGGCCGCGCCATCGGGTGTGCCTAGGCGCAGCGTCTGGCCGTCGGCAGCGCTGGTCTGCAAGCTGAGCAAGGCGTCGAAACCGCCCGCCGGGTGCGCGGCGGCCTGCACCACCACGCCACAAGGTTGCTCGGCGTCGCTGGGGTGGAATACCGCTTGCCCAGCAATGGGGGCGCTGCCGGTGCCGGTGCCGGTGTTGGGGCAGTGCGCAAGATAGGCGCGGCGCTTCAAGGTGCCGCGAAACTGGCTGCGCGCCACCACTTCTTGGCCAGGGTAGCAGCCTTTTTTGAAGTTCACGCCCCCGACCGATTCGTAGTTCAGCATCTGCGGCACCAGCAGTTCGACCAGTGGCCGGCTGAGCAACACCACCGCGCTGCGCACCTGCAGCCAGTCCCAGTGGGCTAGGGGCAGGGGGGTGGCTTGGGATTGAGCTTGAGCTTGGGCTTGTACTGCTGGCTCATGGGCACCCGCATCGCTTTCCACGCACAGCAAAGCCCGGCCCAAGCCCGCCACCGCCGGCAGCCGCACCCAAGTCTGCGCCCCAGCGTCGAGCTTACTCCAGGTGGGCGCGGGCAAGTCGGCCGCCACCGCCGCCCCCACCGCGCCCCACAGGCCGCAGCGCTCCGAGGCATCGCTCAGGCGCACCTTGGCGCGCAACACGAAGCGCTGCAGGTGTTGCAGGGTTTGCGGCAGCAGGTCGCGCGCGCACAACAGCAGCACGCGCTCGGGGCCGCGCTTGAAACCGATGAACGAGGCCAGCATCCGCCCCTTGGCGTTGCACAGCGCCGCCAGCCGCGCCTCGGCTTGGCCGAGCAGGGCAAAGTCGTTGCTCAACTGGTTGTGCAAAAAGCTCGCCGCATCCGGCCCCTCAGCGGCGATCACGCCCCAAGCGGGCAGGGGCGCGAGGCCGCTCCAGCCGTCGGGGGCGAAATCGGGGCTGCTGGCAGGGCTGGTAGCGGATGGCTGGTGTGCTGACGCGGGGTCTTGCAGGGGCGGGTGATCGGGGTTCATCGAGGGCAGTGGTATCGCGGGGGATTATCGGGAGGCGAACAAGGTTTGTGCGGGTTGGGACGTGCGCGGTGCGCCATCTGGGCGCAGCGACCCGGCGGCACAACAAGCGGGCGTCACTTATGATCGCAAGCAATCCAGATTGTCCACTAGGGCGCGCAATGGCGCGCGTCGCTGCATCTGGCACCGATTTTCTCAGAGGTGTTAATCCGTGTTCCGAACCTTGAAATGGCTGCTGCTGGCCGCAATCGCCGGCGCCGTGTTGCTGGCCGCGCTGGCCGCTTGGTGGTTGCAGCGGCCGCTGCCCTTGGCACCACAGGCGCAGGGCGTGGTCGATGTGGTGATCGAGCCCGGCACCTCGGCGCGTGGGGTGGCGCGGGTGCTGGTGCAAAGCGGGCTGCAAACCTCGCCCGATCTGCTGTTTTTGTGGTTTCGTGCCTCTGGGCAGGCGCACCGCCTGCAGGCCGGCACCTACGAATTTGGCCCCGACACCAGCCCACGCGAGCTGTTGCGCAAACTGGTGGCTGGCGAGCAGGCGCTGCGCCGCATCACCTTGCTCGAAGGCTGGACTTACTATCAGGTGCTGCAAGCGCTGCGGCAAGCCGACGCGCTGGTGTACGACCTGCCCGCGCAAGCCAGCTCGGCTGAGCTCATGCGGTTTTTGGGCCTGCCGCACAAGCACCCCGAGGGGCGGTTTTTCCCCGACACCTACGTCTATCCCAAAAACTCCAAGGCCTCGGCCCTGCTGCGCCAAGCCGCTCAGGCCATGGACAGACAACTGGCCCAAGCCTGGGAGCAGCGCCACCCCAATCTGCCGCTGCGCAACCCCGACGAGGCGCTGATTCTGGCCAGCATCATCGAGCGCGAAACCGGGCTGCCTAGCGACCGCCCGATGGTCTCGGGGGTGTTCAACAACCGGCTGCGCATCGGCATGCGGCTGCAGGCCGACCCCACCGTGGTCTATGGCTTGGGGCCTGGGTTCGATGAGCGCTTGCGCCGCATCCACCTGCAAACCGACACGCCTTGGAACACCTACACCCGCGCCGGCCTGCCCCCGACCCCGATCGCCATGCCCGGCATGGCCTCGCTCTTGGCCGCCGTGCAACCGGCCGATACCCAAGCCATGTACTTCGTGGCCCGGGGCGACGGCTCGAGCGCCTTCAGCCGCACCTACGCCGAGCACAATGTGGCGATTCGGCGCTACATCCTCAACCAATGACGACGCCTCCCGCACCTCACCAGCCACCTGCCAGCGCTACAGGCTGTTTCATCACCTTCGAGGGCATCGACGGCGCCGGCAAGTCCTCGCACATCGAGCCCTTGGCCCAAGCCTTGCGCGCTCAAGGCTGGGCGGTGCGGCTCACCCGCGAGCCCGGCGGCACACCGCTGGCCGAGCAGCTGCGCACCCTGCTGCTGCAGCAACCCATGGACGCCCTGACCGAGGCGTTGCTGATGTTTGCCGCCCGGCGCGACCACCTGCAAATGGTGATCGAACCGGCCTTGGCACAAGGCCAAGTGGTGCTGTGCGACCGCTACACCGACGCCACCTTTGCCTACCAAGGCCACGGCCGCGGCTTCGATTTGCAAGTGCTGCAGACGCTGGAGCAGTGGGTGCAGGCCAGCCCTCCATCCAGCCTCGACACCCCCGCCAACCTCGCAAGCCCTGCCAGCACGGTGCGCCAACCCGACCTCACGCTCTGGTTCGACCTGCCCGCCGCCACCGCTGCCGCACGCTTGGCCGGGGTGCGCGCACCCGACAAATTTGAGGCCGAACCGCAGGCCTTTTTCGAGCGCGTGGCGGCCGGCTACGCAGCGCGCTGCGCCCAGTGGCCGCAGCGTTTCGAGCGCATCGACGCCAGCCTGCCCCTAGAGCAGGTCTGGCAGCAGGTGTGCACCGTGGTGCAGCGGCGCGGTCTGCTGAGCCCCACATGAGGCAAGCCCTGCCGCCGTGGCTGCAGCGCCAGCTGGCCAGCCTGCGCCAGCAGCGCAGCCACGCCCTGCTGCTCAGCGGCCCGCCCGGCCTCGGGCAGTACGAGCTGGCTCTCGAGCTGGCACGGGTC
Source organism: Serpentinimonas maccroryi (assembly GCF_000828915.1). Classification (NCBI taxonomy): domain Bacteria; kingdom Pseudomonadati; phylum Pseudomonadota; class Betaproteobacteria; order Burkholderiales; family Comamonadaceae; genus Serpentinimonas; species Serpentinimonas maccroryi. The sequence goes on along the minus strand of NZ_AP014569.1, from coordinate 971,347 downwards.
TGGTTATGCGAGCGCCCCAGCGACCAAGGCGCCTGCGGCGCTTGCAGCGGCTGCCACGCCATCGAGGTGCGCACCCACCCCGACCTGTTCGTGCTGCTGCCCGAGGTGCTGGCGATCGAACTCGGCTGGCCGCTGGACCCCAAAACCCAAGACAAGATCGACAAAAAAGAACTCAAACCGAGCCAGTTCATCCGCGTCGATCCGGTGCGCGCCGCGCTGGCCTTTAGCCAAGTCACAGCCTCGCGCGCCGCCGCCAAGGTGGTGCTGATCCACCCGGCCAACCGGCTCAATGTCGAATCGGCCAACGCGCTGCTCAAAACGCTGGAAGAGCCACCTGCGGGGCTGCGCTTCATCCTCAGCACCGAAGCCGCGCACGCCCTGCCGCCCACCATCCGCAGCCGCTGCCTGACGCAGCAAATGGCTTGGCCCACCGAGCCCGAGGCGCTCGCTTGGCTGGCGCAGGTCGCCGCGCCCGGCACCCTGGAGCCGCAGTTGCAGGCGGCTTGGCGCGCCAGCGGTGGCCGCCCCGAAGCCGCGCGCCAGTGGCTGGCCAGCGGCCTCGATGCCACCCTGTGGGCCAGCCTGCCCAAACGCGTGGCCGCAGGCGATTTGAGCCCCGTGCGCGAGTGGCCGCTGGCGCAGCAGATGGGCTTGCTGCAGCAGATCTGCCACGACCTGATGAGCGCCGCCGTAGGCGCCGAACCCCGCTTCTTTGCCGCTGCCGATCTGCCCCCCGCACCACCCTTGGCAGCACTCAGCGCCTGGCAGCGCGACCTGGTGCAGGCTGCGCGCACGCTCGAGCACCCCTTTCAAGCCGCCTTGCTGCACGAGGCCTGGGCGCTGCGCGCGCGCCAAGCGCTACACTCGCGCCCATGAGCACTGCCGAAGCCCCGGCGGCCACCCGCCCCACCGTCATCCAGTTGTCGATCAAGGAAAAAGCCGCCCTCTATGCGGCCTACATCCCCCTGTTCACCGAAGGCGGCATCTTCGTGCCCTCGGTGCGCGAATACCAGCTCGGGCAAGACGTGTACGTGCTGCTCACCCTGCCCGACGAAGCCCAGCGCTACCCGGTGGCGGGCAAAGTGGCGTGGATCACCCCCGCGGGCGCAGCACATGCGCGCACCCAAGGCATCGGCGTGCGCTTTCCGGCCGACGAAAAATCCAAGCAGCTCAAAGCCCGCATCGAAGAAATCTTGGGCGCCCATCTGGCCTCCGATCGCTCCACCCAAACCATTTGAAAGCATCGCGCCGAGGATGTACATCGACTCCCATTGCCACCTCGATTTTGCCGAGCTGCGCACGCTGCTGCCCGACGTGCTGGCCGCCATGCAACAAGCCCAAGTGGGCGGCGCCCTGTGCATCAGCACCACCATGGAAACCTTCCCCGCTGTGCTCGAACTCGCGCAGCAGCACCCACAACTCTGGGCCACCGTGGGCGTGCACCCCGACAACGAAGGCGTGCACGAACCCACCGTGGCCGAGCTGCTGGCCGGTGCGCAGCAGCCGCGCGTGGTCGGCATCGGGGAAACCGGGCTCGACTACTACCGCCTAGGCGAGCGCAGCGTGGCCGACATGGCGTGGCAGCGCGAGCGCTTCAGGGTGCACATCCGCGCCGCGCGGCGCTGCGGCTTGCCGCTGGTGATCCACACCCGCGCCGCGGCGGACGATACATTGGCCATCCTCAAAGAGGAGGGCGGTTTTGTGCCCGGTGCCGACCCCACGCCCGAACTGCCCCCGGCGCGCGGCGTGTTCCACTGCTTCACCGAAAGCGCCGAACTGGCGCAGGCCGTGCTCGAACTGGGGTTTTACATTTCTTTCTCTGGCATCATCACCTTTCGCAACGCCGCCGAACTGCGCCAAGTGGTGAGCCTGGTGCCGCTGGAGCGCTGCCTGATCGAGACCGACAGCCCCTATCTGGCGCCAACCCCCCACCGCGGCAAGCTCAACACCCCGGCCTATGTGCCCCACGTGGCGCAGCAGCTGGCTGCCACCAAGGGCCTGAGCTTGTCGCAGGTGGCGCAGGCCACCACGGCCAATTTTTTGCGCCTGTTCAGCGCCGTCAGCCTGCCGCTCGAACTCACATGAAAAAGCTTTTACAACTAATTGTTTTAGCTATTTTTTGCGCTGCTTTGTCGGGCCCGGCAATGGCCCAAACCGGCTCCTTCGAGCGCTTCTTCATGGCCATCAGCCGCGACGACGTCGGCCCGATTATCGAGCTGCAACTGCGCGGCTTCGATATCAACGCACCCAATCCCGATCTGGTGCCGCCGCTGGTGCTGGCCATTCAGACCGATTCGCTGCGCGTGGCGCGCCACCTGAGCGAGCAGCCCGGGCTCAATCTCGAAGCGCGCAACCCGGCGGGCGAAACCGCGCTCATGCTCGCCGCCATCCGCGGCCACCTCGATCTGGTGCAGCGCCTGCTCGAGCGCCGCGCCCAAGTCAACCACCCCGGCTGGACGCCGCTGCACTACGCCGCCAGCCACGACGGCGAGCGGGCGCTGCCCATCGCGCAGCTGCTGCTGGAGCACCACGCCTTCATCAACGCGCGCTCGCCCAACGGCAGCACGCCGCTGATGCTGGCAGCGCACTACGGCCGGCGCGAGGTCGTCGAGCTGCTGCTGCGCGAGGGCGCCGAACCGCTGGCGCGCAACCAGCAAGGCCTCAACGCCATCGACTTTGCCATGCTGGCGCGCCGCGCCGACGTGGCCGAAGCGATTGCCGCCAGCGTGCGGGCGCAGCAGGGCCGCGGCACCTGGTAACGCAGCCCAAACACACCCCGCTTAGCTGCCGCTGCCGCATCGCCGCGCTTGTGCAGCAAGGCGTACGGCGGTGGCTGCAGTCGATACGTGCAATTACTTAAACCAAGGCGGCCCTTTTGCGGTTCCAATCTGGGCAGTATCCGATACCTTCAGACCCTACCAAGGCTCACCCCATGCGCAACAAAGACCTACACGACCTTTTAGGCGGCTTGATCATGCTGGCCATCGGCGCCTTTGCCGCCATCTACGCCTACATCAACCTCGACCTCGGCAGCCTGCGCAGCATGGGGCCGGGGTTCTTCCCGATCGTGCTCGGCTCCGGGCTGGCCGTGATGGGCCTGCTGATCGCGCTGCCGGCCTTGTTTCGCCCCCGTGCCGGGCCGCTGGGGCTCGATTACAAGGCCCTGTTTTTCGTCACCCTGTCGCTGCTGGTATTTGCCTTTTTGCTGCGCCCATTGGGGCTGATTTTCACCAGCATGGTGATGGTGATGGTGGCCACGCTGCCGCTGTCGCTGGCCACCGTGGGCATCAAAACCCGCATCCTCACGGCCTTGGGTGTGGCCGCAGTCACTTGGTTGGTGTTCATTCTGGGCTTGGGCATGAACCTGCCCACTTGGCCTTGGAGCCATTAAAAAAGCACCCCAATCCCTCCACAAACACTATAAAAAACTTAAGGCTCCACCATGGATATCGCCAGCGGACTGTTGCTGGGTTTGCAGACAGCGATGCAACCCGAGATCTTGCTGTACTGCTTCATCGGCGTTTTTCTGGGTACGCTCATCGGCGTGCTGCCCGGCATCGGTGCCTTGGCCGCGATTTCGCTGCTGCTGCCCATCACCTTTCACCTCGAGCCCACGGCCGCGATCGTGATGCTGGCCGGCGTCTATTACGGCGCCCAGTACGGCGGCTCGACCGCATCCATTTTGCTCAACCTGCCCGGCACCCCATCGTCTGCGGTGGCCTGTCTCGACGGCTACCCCATGGCCAAACAGGGCAGGGCCGGCGTGGCGCTGTTCATGACCACGGTGGCCTCGTTCATCGGCTCCATGTTGGGCATCGTGGCGCTGGTGGCGTTTGCGCCCGGCATCGCCGAGGTCGGGCTGCTGTTTGGCGCCGCCGAATACTTCTCGATCATGCTGCTGGGGCTGATCGCCGCCGCCACGCTGGCCGCCGGTTCGCCCCTCAAAGGGCTGGCCATGGTGCTGTTTGGCCTGCTGCTGGGCACCGTGGGCACCGACGTCAATTCGGGTGTGCCGCGCTTTGATTTCGAAATCCCGGAACTGATGGACGCCATCAGCCTGGTGGCGCTGGCCATGGCGCTGTTTGGCATCGCCGAACTGATCTCATCGGTCAACCTCAAGCGCGACGGCGAGGTCAAAGAAAAAATCACTCTGCGCTCCATGCTCCCGAGCCGGGAAGATGTGCGCCAATCGGTGCGCCCCATGTTGCGCGGTTCGGGCATCGGCGGCTTCATGGGCGCTTTGCCCGGCACCGGGCCCAGCATCGCCGCCTTCATGTCGTACGCGGTGGAAAAGAAAGTCGCCAAAGACCCGAGCCGCTTCGGCAAAGGCGCCATCGAAGGCGTGACCGCACCCGAATCGGCCAACAACGCCGCCGCCCAGACTGCCTTCGTGCCCACACTGTCGCTGGGCATACCGGGCGACGCCGTGATGGCCCTGATGCTGGGCGCGCTCATCATCCACGGCATCCAGCCCGGCCCGATGCTCATGACCGCCCAGCCCGAGCTGTTCTGGGGCCTGATCGTGAGCTTTGCCATCGGCAACATCATGCTCGTGATCCTGAACCTGCCGCTAGTAGGCATTTGGGTCTCGATTTTGCGCATTCCGTACCACGTGCTGTATCCGGCCATTCTGGTGTTCATCTGCTTGGGCGTGTACAGCGTCAACAACAACGTGTTTGACGTCTACATGACCGCCGTGCTGGGCGTGCTGGGCTACGTTTTGCTCAAGCTGCGCTTTGAGCCCGCGCCCTTGCTGCTCGGCTTTGTGCTGGGCCCGATGATGGA